>NZ_JBFAOH010000002.1:0-449077 GCF_040675175.1 Nonomuraea sp. NPDC049649 | reverse complement strand
TCATACAGGCCGTCGAGCGGCGACCGGACCAGACCGTCACCCCGGCTCCCGCCGAGTCCCTTCACCAAGCACCGTAGCGGTGCCTGCGAGAAAGAGGGTGCCCTAGTGACCGAACGGACCCACCCCTGGCACGGCATCATGGTCGCCACCGCACTCCCGCTCCGCGACGACCTGTCCGTCGACTACGACGCGTACGCCGGGCACTGCCGCTGGCTCGTGGAGAACGGCTGCGACGGCGTCGTCCCCAACGGCTCGCTCGGCGAGTACCAGACCCTCACCCCCGAGGAGCGAGCCAAGGTCCTGGAGACGGCCGTCGAGGCGGTCGGCGGGAACCGGGTGATGGCGGGCGCGGGCGCGTACGGCGCGGCAGAGTCGCGGCGGTGGGCCGAGAGGGCCGCCGAGCTGGGCTGCGGGTCGGTGCTGCTGCTGCCGCCGAACGCCTACCGGGCGGACGAGCGGGCGGTCCTCGCGCACTACCGTGAGGTGGCCCGCGCCGGGGTGCCCGTGGTCGGGTACAACAACCCGTACGACACGAAGGTCGACCTGACCCCCGCCCTGCTGGCCAGGCTGCACGAGGAGGGGCTGATCGTGGCGGTCAAGGAGTTCACCGGCGATCCGCGCCGCGCCTACGAGATCGCCGAGCTGGCCCCCGGTCTCGACCTGCTCATCGGCTCGGACGACGCGCTGCTGGAGCTGGCGCTGGCGGGGGCCGTCGGCTGGATCGCCGGCTACCCGAACGCGCTGCCCGCCTCCACCGTCGCGCTCTACCGGGCGGCCGTGGCACACGATCTGGAGACCGCGCTGCCGCTCTACAAGCAGCTCCATCCGCTGCTGCGCTGGGACTCCAAGACCGAGTTCGTACAGGCCATCAAGCTCTCCATGGACGTCGCCGGACGCCCCGGCGGCCCGTGCCGCGAGCCCCGGCAGCCGCTCACCGCCGAGCAGGAGGCGGCCGTCCGCGCCCTGACCGAGAAGGCGCTCGCGGAGGGCCTGCGATGAGGACCCGCCGGGTCTTCCACGCCGTCGACTCGCACACTGAGGGCATGCCCACCCGGGTCATCACCGGCGGCGTCGGGACCGTACCGGGTGCCAGCATGGCCGAGCGGCGGATCCACTTCCGTGACCACCTGGACCACATCCGCAAGCTGCTGGTGAACGAGCCGCGCGGCCACGCCGCGATGAGCGGCGCCATCCTGCAGCCGCCCACCCGGCCCGACGCCGACTGGGGCGTGCTGTTCATCGAGGTGTCGGGGCTGCTGCCGATGTGCGGCCACGGCACCATCGGCGTGGCGACCGTGCTGGTGGAGACCGGCATGGTCGAGGTCACCGAGCCGGTCACCACCGTGCGGCTGGAGGTCCCGGCCGGGCTGGTCGTGGTGGACGTGGCCGTACGGGACGGCGCGGCGATGTCGGTGACGCTGCGGAACGTCCCCTCCTACGCCGACCGGCTCGACGCCGCGGTGACGGTCCCCGGGTACGGCGAGATCCGCTACGACCTGGCCTACGGCGGCAACTTCTACGCGATCGTCCCCCTCGACGCGTACGGGCTGCCGTTCGACCGCGAGGCGGGCAGCGAGATCCTGGCCGCGGGCCTGGCCACGATGGAGGCGATCAACGCGGCCGGCGAGCCGGTGCACCCGGAGGACGACCGGATCCGCGGCTGCCACCACGTCTACTTCGCCGCCCCCGGCTCCGATGCCCGCCGCTCGCGGCACGCGATGGCCATCCACCCCGGCTGGTTCGACCGCTCGCCGTGCGGCACCGGCACCAGCGCCCGGATGGCCCAGCTGCACGCCCGCGGCGAGCTGCCGGTAGGCCGCGACTTCGTCAACGAGTCGTTCATCGGCACCCGCTTCACCGGCAGGATCCTGGAGGAGACCAGCGTCGGCGGCAGGCCCGCCGTGGTGCCGTCCATCACCGGCCGCGCCTGGATCACCGGCACCGCCCAGTACTTCCTGGACCCGCGCGACCCGTTCCCGGAGGGCTTCGAACTGTGACCGTCACCACCGTCGACTACCACACGGCGGGCGAGCCGTTCCGGATCGTCACCGGCGGCGTCCCCGCCATCCCGGGCGCCACCGTCCTGGAACGCCGCGCCAATACCGCCCACGTCGACCACCTCCGCAAGCTGCTGGTGAACGAGCCGCGCGGCCACGCCGACATGTACGGCTGCTTCCTCGTACCTCCCGACGACCCCGGCGCGCACCTCGGCGCGCTGTTCTGGCACAAGGACGGCTACTCCACGGCGTGCGGCCACGGCACGATCGCGCTCGGCGTCCACGCCGTCCGCGAAGGTCTCGTCCAGGCCGCCCCCGACGGGGAGACGGACGTGATCGTCGACGTGCCGTCCGGCCGCGTCACGGCGCGGGTGCGCCTCGACGGCGGGCGGGTCACCGCCGTCACCTTCGTCAGCGTCCCCTCGTACGTGATCGCGCGCGGCGTCCCGGCCGCCGGGGTGAAGGCCGACCTCGCGTACGGGGGAGCGATCTACGCCTCGGTGCCCGCGGCGGCGGTCGGGCTGGAGGTCCGGCCGGAGCACCTGACCGAGCTGATCGCCTGGGGGCGGCGTGTCAAGGCCGCCCTCGCCGATCATCCGGCGGCCCGGCACCCCGGCGACGACCGGCTGTCGGGCGTGTACGGGGTGATCTTCCACGACGAGCTGGACGGAGCCGCCCGCCAGCGGAACGTGACCGTCTTCGCGGACGGGGAGGTCGACCGGTCGCCGTGCGGGTCCGGCACCGCCGCCCGGCTGGCCCTGCTGCACGAGGACGGGCTGCGCGGCCCGCTCCGGCACGAGAGCATCGTCGGCACGGCGTTCCTGGCGCGGGTGGCCGGGGTGACCGCCGCCGGGGTGTTCCCCGAGATCGAGGGCATGGCCTGGAGGACGCGCTCCGCGCCGGTCTCGACCCCGAGCAGACCCCGCAGCGGCCCGTCGTCGGCCTGCCCGCCGGGCAGCTCCTGCTCATGCCCGCCGCCTTCGGGCGCTACGCCGGCGTCAAGGCGGCCACCGTCGCGCCCGGCAACCTTGCCCGCGGGCTGCCCCGCATCCAGGGCGTCTACCTCCTGTACGACGGCGACACCCTGGCTCCGCTGGCCGCTCTGGACGGCATCGCCCTCACCTCCTTGCGGACTCCGGCCGTCTCCGCCCTGGCCGTCCGCCACCTGGCACCCCCCGACGCGGGTGACCTGGTCCTCTTCGGCACCGGCCCGCAAGCCTGGGGCCACGTCCTCGCCCCCCGCGAGGTCCGCCCCCTGCGCCGGATCACCGTCGTCGGCCGCGACCCCGCCCGCACCGCCGCCTTCGCCGCCCGCTGCGCCACCCTCGGCCTGGACTCCCGCCCCCTCACCACTCCGCCCGCCGTCGCCGGAAACTTTCACGCCTCCGGAGAGGCGGATCACGGCTCGGCCCGGCGGCGGCCCCTGCTCGCGGTGCGGGTCCGAGGGGAGTCTCCGAGGAGGTGGCGGAGGCCGTCGGGCGGGCCGAGGTGGTGGTGTGCTGCACGACGGCGAGGGAGCCGCTGTTCTCCGGCGGGCTGGTCCGCGACGGTGCGACGGTCGTCGCGATCGGGTCGCACGAGCCGGACGCGCGGGAGCTCGACGGGGAGCTCATGGCGCGGGCCACGGTGGTGGTGGAGGCCCGGACGGCCGCGCTCGCCGAGGCCGGCGATGTCGTCATCCCGATCGGCCACGGTACGATCACCACCCGCCATCTGGCCGGCGACCTCGCCGACCTGGTAGCCGGCCGGGTGCAGAGCGGATCCGGGCCGCGCGTGTTCAAAGGCACCGGCATGGCATGGCAGGACCTGGTGGTCGCCGCCGCCGCGTACGAGGCCTGGAGCGAGGCGAGAGGGAGACCTAGGGAAGGGATGGGCGATGGCTGCCGAGGACCGGCTCGACCTGCCGATGGTGGGCGAGCGGCAGAGCCTGCGCGAGCAGGTGGCGCAGGCGCTCAGAGCGGCACTGATCACGGGGGAGATGCGCCCCGGGGTGGTCTACTCGGCGCCGGTGCTGGCGGCCCAGTTCGGCGTCTCGGCCACGCCGGTCCGCGAGGCGATGCTCGACCTGGCCCGGGCGGGCCTGGTGGAGGCGGTCCGCAACAAGGGCTTCCGGGTGATGGAGCTGTCCGAGCGCGACCTCGACGAGCTGACCGAGCTGCGCGAGCTGATCGAGGTGCCGACGGTCGCCAGGCTGGCCGACGCGGGCCGGGCCGCCGACTTCGAGGGGCTGCGCCCGGCCGCCGAGGAGATCCTGGCCGCCGCCGAGCGGGGCGACCTGCTCGCCTACGTCGACGCGGACCTGCGGTTCCACCTGGAGCTGCTGGCCCTGTCCGGCAACGGCCACCTGGTCGAGGTGGTCAGGGACCTGCGCACCCGCGCCCGCCTCTACGGGCTGTCGCAGCTGGCCGAGCGCGGCACGCTCGCCGACTCCGCCCGGGAGCACCTGGCGCTGCTGGACGCTCTCCAGGCCGGTGACGACCGCTCCGCCGAGCACATCATGAGCGAGCACATCCAGCACGTGCGGGGCATCTGGGCCCGCTAGCTCTTCGACGCCGAGCGCGTCGCGCCGAGGCTGGCCGCGACGATGGCGACGATGGCCACCCACTGCTGCACGTGCAGCAGCTCGCTGAGCACCAGCACCCCGATCAGCGCGGCCGCGGCGGGCTCCAGGCTCATCAGGATGCCGAACACGTGCTTGGGCATCCGGCGCAGCGCCTTCAGCTCCAGCGAGTACGGGATCACCGACGACAGCAGCCCCACGCCCAGCCCGATCAGCAGCACCTCGGGCCGGAGCAGGTCGGTCCCGCCGGTGGCGACTCCCACCGGCGCGATCACCAGGGCCGACACCATCATCGCGAACGCCAGCCCGGTCGTCCCCGGGAACCGGCTCCCGGCCGCCGCCGCCAGCAGGATGTAGCCCGCCCAGCAGGCGCCCGCCGCCAGCGCGAACCCGATCCCCAGCCAGCTCGCCGTCGCCGACTCGCCCCACGGCGCGAGCAGCGCCACCCCGGTCCCGGCGAGCGCCACCCAGAGCAGGTCCAGCCTGCGCCGGGAGGCGGCCACCGCCACGCCCAGCGGGCCGAGGAACTCGATGGCGACCGCCACGCCCAGCGGCAGCCGCATCAGCGCCTCGTAGAAGGACAGGTTCATCAGTGCGAGCGTCAGGCCGAACCCGATCCCCACCGCCCAGTCGCGCCGCCCCAGACCCCGCAGCCGCGGCCGGGCCACCGCGCCGATGATGAGCGCGCCCATCACGATGCGCAGGAACACCACCGCGCTCGGCGGGAGCGTGGCGAACAGCTGCTTGGCGAACCCGGCCCCGAGCTGCACCGAGAAGATCGCCAGCAGCACCAGCCCGGACGGCGGGATGGCGTCCGCGGCGGTGCGCAGCAGGTTCCCCGGCCGCGGCAGGCTCCGGCCGCGGTCGATCGGGTCGTCGAGGGTGAAGGCGGGCACACGGCTCCTCAGATCGGACACAACGGACAGAAGCGTAGCGGCCCTTTCCGACATTCCCGACCGCAGGTGTTTTACTGGGCCGGAACCCCCGACCGGACGCAGGAGCACATGAGCGCCGCAGCACCATTCCTCACCCTCACCCGGCCCCCCGTCCCGCTCGCCGCCGCATCGTTCGTCAGCAGCTTCGACCGGCTGGCGGTGACCCCGCTCCTGGTGCTGATCGCGGGCGAGCTGCAGGTCCCGCTGGCCACCGCGGTCGCCGTGGCCAGCGGCTACTACCTCGCCTACGGCGTGTCCCAGCCGTTCTGGGGCCTGCTGTCGGACCGGTTCGGGCGGGTCCGGGTGATGCGGCTGGCGCTGCTCGGGGCGGGGCTGGCGGGCCTGGCCTCGGCGGCCATGCCGGTGCTGCCCGCGCTGATCGTCTCCCGGGTCGCGGCGGGCGCCTGCTTCGGCGCCGTCATCCCGACGTCGCTGACGTACGTGGGCGACACGGTCGCGGTCTCGGTACGGCAGCACGCCCTGTCCCACCTGATGGGCCTGATGGCGCTGGGCACCGCGCTGGCCACCGGCTTCGGCGGCCTGCTGGGCGACGCGGCGGGCTGGCGGGCGGTGTTCACCGTGACCGCGGTGTGCGCGCTGGTGTGCGCCCTGGCGCTGCGGGTGCTGCCGGAGCCGCCGCGCGCCGAGATCGGCGGCCTGGGCCGGCACGTCGGCACGGTGCTGCGCAGCCGGTGGGCGCGGCTGGTGTTCGCGCTCGCCTTCGTCGAGGGCGCGGTGCTGCTCGGCACGCTGACGTTCCTGGCCACGGTCCTGCAGCAGCAGGGCGTCTCTTCCGCGCTGGCCGGGCTGGCCGCCGCCGGGTACGGGGTGGGCGTCTACCTGTTCTCCCAGGTGGTCAAGCGGCTGGCGGGAGGCTGGCCGGTGTGGCGGCTCATCCTGACCGGCGGGACCCAGATGGGCGCCGGTTACGCGATCCTGGCCGTGGAGGCGAACGTCGTCACGGTCGCGCTGACCGCGCTGCTGCTCGGCGGCGGCTGGTCGTTCATGCACTCGTCGCTGCAGACCTGGGCGACCTCGGTGGTGCCGCAGGCGCGCGGCACGACGGTGGCGTTCTTCGCCTCGTGCCTGTTCATGGGCAGCGCCGTCTCGTCCTGGGCGGCGGGACCGCTCGCCGGGAGCGGATCGTACACGCTGCTGTTCGGCCTGGCCGCCGCCGTCACCGTGCCGCTGACGGCGGTCGCCGCCCTCGGCCGCCGCCGCTACGGGTCGCGCGCGCCCGAGGAGGGCGAGCGCCGTCCCGAGTGATCACTCCCACCGGAAGGTACGGGCGGCCAGCCCCAGCGAGACGGCGGCCCAGACCGCCAGCACCGCCACCGCCCCCAGCGGCAGCGCGCCGCCGGAGACCACCGTGCGCAGGCCGCCCGTCAGCGCCGAGATCGGCAGCAGCTCCAGCACCGGCTGCACCGGCGCGGGGAACTTGTCCAGCGGGAACACCACCCCGCCCGCCGCCAGCAGCAGCAGATAGACCAGGTTGGCCGCGGCCAGCGTCGCCTCGGCCCGCAGCAGACCGGCCATGAGCAGCCCGAGCCCGCTGAAAGCCGCGGTGCCCAGCAGCACCAGCACCCCGCCCGCCAGCACGGCGGTCACCGGCGAACCCTGCGGGCTCCAGCCGAGCGCCACCGCCACCGCGACGAGCACAGCCACCTGGACGGCCTCCACCACGAGCACCGCCGCCGTCTTGGCCAGCATCAGCCCGCCCCTGGACAGCGGGGTCGCGCCCAGCCTCTTGAGCACCCCGTAGCGGCGCTCGAACCCGGTCGCGATCGCCTGCCCGGTGAACGCCGTCGACATCACCGCCAGCGCCAGCACGCCCGGGGCCAGGAAGTCGACCCGGCGGCCGCCGCCCACGTCGATCAGCGGCGCCAGCGAGAAGCCGACGAGCAGCAGCACCGGAATGATCATGGTGAGCAGGAGCTGCTCGCCGTTGCGCAGCATGGCGCGGACCTCGGCGCCCGTCTGCGCGAGCACCATCCGCGGGAACGGCGCCGCGCCCGGCGCCGGCGTGAGGTCGAGGGTCTTGGCCGTGCTCGTCACCGCAGCTCCCTGCCCGTCAGCTCCAGGAACACGTCCTCCAGCGTGCGCCGCTCGATGCGCAGGTCGTCGGCCGTCACGCCCTCCGCCGCGCACCACGCGGTCACCGTGGCCAGCAGCTCGGGGTCGACCTGGCCCTCGACGATGTAGTGGCCCGACGGCGACTCCTTGGCCGCGCTGCCCAGCGGCAGCGCGTTGAGCAGCTCCTCCAGCGCCAGCCCCGGGCGGGCGCGGAAGCGGAGCTGCCGCTCGGCCCCGGTCAGCGAGGCCGGGCTGCCCTCGGCCACCACCCGCCCCCGGTCGATGATCACCACGTGGTCGGCCAGCCGCTCCGCCTCGTCCATGTGGTGGGTGGTCAGCACCACCGACACCCCGGCCGCGCGCAGCTCGCCCACCAGCTCCCAGCAGGCGTGCCGGGCCTGCGGGTCGAGCCCCGCCGTCGGCTCGTCGAGGAACACCAGCTCCGGCCGGCCGATCACCGCCGCGGCCAGCGACAGCCGCTGCTGCTGCCCGCCCGACAACCGCCGGAAGGGCGTCCGTACATGATCGGAGAGACCGAGCCGGTCCAGCAGCGCGGCCGGATCCAGCGGACGGGCGTAGAAGCGCGACACCAGCCGCAGCCACTCGCCGCAGCGCGCGGCGGGCGGCACGCCCCCCGACTGCGGCATGATCCCCACCCGGGCGCGCAGCCCGGGCGACCCGGGCGGCAGCCCCAGCACCCGTACCGTGCCGCCGTCGGGGGTGCGGAACCCCTCGCAGATCTCCACCGTGGAGGTCTTGCCGGCGCCGTTGGGCCCGAGGACGGCGGTCACCGCACCGCGCGCGGCCGTCAGAGTGAGACCGTCGATCGCGGCGGTGCCGCCGTACCGCTTCACGAGGTCGACGATCTCGACGGCTGGCGATGTCATGCCCATGAGTCTAGGGACCTGGAAGGGCGCTCCGCCGCGCAGCCCTGGGCGACGCCTCGGCGGGCAAAGATAGGTTTACCGGATGTTTCCCTGCTCTGGGAATGAGATCTACCGAATCGGGGTTTGAGCCCTCGTCACCCTTCCTCACCAGCCCTGGCCCCCGTACGGAGAGAGGTACCCCCGCATGTCCGTGGCAGCAGCCGCGCAACCGGCCGTCAAGGAGCGCCGACGGCTCCTGCTCTTCATCCTCGGCGCGCTCTCCGCGATCGGGCCCCTGTCCATCGACATGTACCTGCCCGCGCTGCCGGCCATCACCGAGGAGCTGCTCAGCGTCCCCGCGCAGGTCCAGCTCACGCTGACCGCCTGTCTCATCGGCGTCTCCGCCGGGCAGGTCATCGCCGGGCCGCTCAGCGACGTGCGCGGGCGCCGGGTGCCGCTGATCGTCGGCGTCGCCGGGTTCACGGTGGCGTCGCTGCTGTGCGCGTTCGCCCCCTCGGTGCCGGTGCTCATAGTGTTCCGGCTGCTGCAGGGCATGCTCGGCGGCGCGGCCCTGGTCATCGTCCGGGCCGTGGTGCGCGACCTGTACGACGGGGCCGCCATCGCGCGCATCTTCGCCGCGCTCATGCTGGTCGCCGGCCTGGCGCCGATCCTGGCGCCGATCGCCGGGGCCCAGCTGCTGGCGTTCACCTCGTGGCGGGGCGTCTTCGTGGCGCTGAGCCTGATCGGGCTGGCGCTCATGGCGGCGGTGCTGGCCGGGGTGCGCGAGACGCTCCCGGCCGGCCAGCGGGAGGGCGGCGGGCTCCGGCACACCCTGCGCAGCTTCTGGGGCCTGCTGCGGGACCGGCCGTTCATGGGCAGCGGGCTGACCGCGGGGCTCGCGTTCGGCGCCATGTTCGTCTACATCTCCGGCTCGCCGTTCGTGCTCCAGGAGGTGTACGCGGCCACGCCGCAGCAGTACTCGCTCATCTTCGGGATCAACGCGTTCGGCCTGGTCGTCATGGCGCAGGTCGGCGGGCGGCTGGCCGGGCGGGTGTCACAGGTCGGGCTCGTCCTCACCGGGCTGGTCCTCGCCCTGTCCGGCGGGGCGCTGCTGCTGCTGGCCGTCGTCGCGGGCATGGGCCTGGGCGCGGTCGTGGCGGGGCTGTTCGTCGTCATGTGCGGCCAGGGCCTCATCCTGCCGGGGACCGGCGCGCTGGCCCTGGCCAGCCAGCCGCCGCAGGTGGCCGGGGCGGCCTCGGCGCTGCTCGGCGTGCTGCAGTTCGCGCTGGGGGCGGCCGCGGCTCCGCTGGCCGGTATCTTCGGAGAGGGAACGGCGCTGCCGATGGCCGCCGTCATGATCGTCCTGTTCGCCTGCTCCGCCGTCGCCTTCACGACCCTGGCCCGGAAGTCTGGTTAGGCAAGGCTAACCTGCGTGAGAAATTGCATTGACCTGCTGTTCGGAACCGTTTGTGGAGCGGGAAGGAATTAGGGCACACTGATGTTGTGAAAAGTGTGCCCTTGAAAGAGCCAGGTAGCGAGCGCAGCACCCGCGCCCGTGTCGCCCGGCTCATTCTTGAGCACGGGCCCATCGCCGCGTCGGCGCTGGGCGAACGGCTCGGGCTCACGCCCGCGGCCGTCCGGCGTCACCTGGACGCGCTGCTCGCCGAGGGGATGATCGAGCCCCGTACGGCGCGGCCGCGCGGCCAGCGAGGACGCGGGCGTCCGGCCAAGCTGTTCGCCATCACCAACGCGGGGCGCAGCGCCTTCGTGCACGCCTACGACGATCTGGCCGGGAGCGCGCTGCGTTTCCTGTCGGAGCGGCTGGGCGAGGAGGCGGTGGCCGACTTCGCCCGCACGCAGGTCGAAGGCCTGCTACAGCGGCTGGAGCCGGTCATGCGGCAGGTCCCACCCGACCAGCGCGTCCAAGTGCTGGCACAGGCCCTGTCCGAGGAGGGTTACGCCGCCTCGGCCAGCAAGGCCAAGTCGGGCGGTGACCAGCTCTGCCAGCACCACTGCCCGGTGGCCCACGCGGCCGCGGAGTTCCCGCAGCTGTGCGAGGCCGAGACGGAGGCGTTCGCGCAGCTGCTCGGCACTCCCGTGCAGCGCCTGGCCACGATCGCCCACGGCGACGGGGTCTGCACCACGCACGTCAGCCCCCAGTCACTGGGGGCCCCCTATAGAGCTACTGCCGAGAAGAGCAAGGAGACCGGAGGGTGACTGTCACCGACCGCCCGGAGCTGGAAGGCCTCGGGAATTACAAGTTCGGCTGGGCCGACCCCGACACCGCCGGTGCTGCGGCCAAGCGAGGCCTGTCCGAGGAGGTCGTTCGTAACATCTCCGCGCTCAAGGACGAGCCGGAGTGGATGCTCGACCTTCGCCTGAAGGGCCTCCGCCTGTTCGACAGGAAGCCGCTGCCGACCTGGGGTTCCGACCTCACCGACATCGACTTCGACAACATCAAGTACTTCGTCCGCTCGACGGAGAAGCAGGCGACGTCCTGGGAAGAACTGCCCGAGGACATCAAGAACACCTACGACAAGCTCGGCATCCCCGAGGCGGAGAAGCAGCGCCTCGTCGCCGGTGTCGCCGCCCAGTACGAATCCGAGGTCGTCTACCACAAGATCCGTGAGGACCTCGAGGAGAAGGGCGTCATCTTCCTCGACACCGACACGGCCCTGAAGGAACACGAAGACATCTTCAAGGAGTACTTCGGCACCGTCATCCCGGTCGGCGACAACAAGTTCGCCGCGCTCAACACCGCCGTGTGGTCCGGTGGCTCGTTCATCTACGTGCCGCCGAACGTCGAGGTCGAGATCCCGCTGCAGGCCTACTTCCGGATCAACACCGAGAACATGGGCCAGTTCGAGCGGACCCTGATCATCGTGGACGAGAACAGCTACGTCCACTACGTCGAGGGCTGCACCGCGCCGATCTACTCCTCCGACTCGCTGCACTCCGCGGTGGTCGAGATCATCGTGAAGAAGAACGCCCGCTGCCGTTACACGACCATCCAGAACTGGTCGAACAACGTCTACAACCTGGTCACCAAGCGCGCCGTCGCCTACGAGGGCGCGACCATGGAGTGGGTCGACGGCAACATCGGCTCCAAGGTCACGATGAAGTACCCCGCCGTCTACCTCATGGGCGAGCACGCCAAGGGCGAGACGCTGAGCGTCGCCTTCGCCGGCGAGGGCCAGCACCAGGACGCCGGGTCCAAGATGGTCCACCTGGCGCCCCACACCAGCTCCAGCGTGGTCTCCAAGTCGGTGGCGCGCGGCGGCGGCCGCACCTCCTACCGCGGTCTCGTGCAGATCGAGGAGGGCGCCCACGGCAGCGCCAGCACCGTCAAGTGCGACGCGCTGCTCGTCGACCAGATCAGCCGCTCCGACACCTACCCCTACGTCGACGTCCGCGAGGACGACGTCGCCATGGGTCACGAGGCCACGGTCTCCAAGGTCAGCGAGGACCAGCTCTTCTACCTCATGAGCCGCGGGCTCGACGAGGACGAGGCGATGGCCATGATCGTGCGCGGCTTCGTCGAGCCGATCGCACGCGAGCTGCCCATGGAGTACGCGCTCGAGCTGAACCGGCTGATCGAGCTGCAGATGGAAGGAGCCGTCGGCTGATGGGCCTGAACGAGAAGCCCCTGTCGACCCTGCACGAGAAGGCGTCCTACGACCTGGCCGACTTCGAGGTTCCCACCGGGCGCGAGGAGCAGTGGCGCTTCACCCCGCTCTCGCGCCTGAAGGGCCTGCACGACGGCAAGGCCGTGGCGGAGGGCCATGTCGGCCACGTCAAGGTCGACGTGGACGCCGCGCCCGAGGTCACCGTCGAGACCGTGGGCCGCGACGACCCGCGGCTCGGCAAGGTCTACGTGCCCTCCGACCGGGTGAGCGCCCAGGCCTACACGTCCTTCGAGAAGGCCACCGTGCTCACGGTGCCGCGCGAGGCCGTGACCTCCAGGCCGACCGTCGTCACGCTGACCGGCGCCGGCGACGGCGCCGCCTTCGGCCACCTGCTGGTCCGGGTCGAGCCGATGGCCGAGGCCGTGATCGTGCTCGACCACCAGGGCAGCGCGGTCTACTCCGACAACGTGGAGTTCGACGTCGGCGACGGCGCCACGCTGCGCGTGGTCAGCCTCCAGGACTGGCAGGACGACGCCGTCCACGTCAGCCACCACCACGCCCGGCTCGGCAGGGACGCCACCTTCCGCAGCTTCGTGGTGACCCTCGGCGGCGACCTGGTCCGGCTGTCGCCCAGCGTGTCCTACACCGGCCCCGGCGGCGACGCCGACCTGCTCGGCGTCTACTTCGTCGACGCGGGCCAGCACCTGGAGCACCGCCTCCTGGTCGACCACTCGCGGCCCAACTGCCGCAGCAACGTCGACTACCGCGGCGCCCTCCAGGGCCAGGACGCGCACGCGGTCTGGATCGGCGACGTGATCATCCGGGCCGAGGCCGAGGCCACCGACACGTACGAGCTCAACCGCAACCTCATCCTCACCGACGGCGCCCGCGCCGACTCGGTGCCCAACCTGGAGATTCTCACGGGTGAGGTGACCGGCGCGGGGCACGCCTCGACGTCCGGCCGGCTCGACGACGAGCACCTGTTCTATCTGCAGGCCCGGGGCATCCCGTACGACGAGGCGCGCCGCCTGGTCATCCGGGGCTTCCTCGGCGAGCTCGTCGAGAAGATCGAGGTCGAGGAGATCCGCGAGCGCGTCATGGCGGCGCTGGAGGCGGAGCTCGCACGATGAGTTTCGAGAAGGTCTGCCAGATCGGCGACATCCCCGACGGGGGTGTCCTGGGCGTCGAGGTCGGCGAGACGCCGGTCGCGCTGGTGCGCAAGGGCGGCGAGGTGCACGCGCTGTACGACGTCTGCTCGCACGCCGAGGTGCGGCTCAGCGAAGGCGACGTCTACGACGACACGCTGGAGTGCTGGCTGCACGGCTCGTGCTTCGACATCCGCACCGGAAAGCCCACCGGCCCGCCCGCCACCAAGCCCGTGTCCGTCTACACAGTCAAGATCGACGGCGATGACGTGCTCGTCTCGCTCTCGAAGGAGTCATAAGCACATGTCCACCCTTGAGATCCGTGACCTCCAGGTCGCCGTCGAGGACAAGGAGATCCTGCGCGGCGTCAACCTGACCGTGAAGGCGGGCGAGACCCACGCCATCATGGGCCCCAACGGCTCCGGCAAGTCCACGCTCGCCTACGCGGTCGCCGGTCACCCCAAGTACACGATCACCGGCGGGCAGGTGCTGCTCGACGGCGTCGACCTGCTGGAGATGTCGGTCGACGAGCGGGCCCGCGCCGGCCTCTTCCTGGCCATGCAGTACCCCGTCGAGGTCCCCGGCGTCTCGGTCTCCAACTTCCTGCGCTCGGCCGTCACCGCCGTCCGCGGCGAGGCGCCCAAGCTGCGCGAGTTCGCCAAGGACCTGAAGAAGGGCATGGACGGGCTCGCCATCGACGCCTCCTTCGCCCAGCGCAACCTCAACGAGGGCTTCTCCGGCGGTGAGAAGAAGCGCCACGAGATCCTCCAGCTGGAGCTGCTCAAGCCGAAGATCGCGGTGCTCGACGAGACCGACTCCGGCCTCGACGTCGACGCGCTGCGCGTGGTCTCGGAGGGCATCAACCGCTTCCGCGCCTCGGGTGACACCGGCGTGCTGCTCATCACCCACTACACTCGCATCCTGCGCTACGTGAAGCCCGAGTTCGTGCACGTCTTCGCCAACGGCAAGATCGTCGAGGAGGGCGGGCCGGAGCTGGCCGACAAGCTCGAGGCCGAGGGCTACGAGCAGTACACGAAGGCAGCTGTATGAATCAGACCAGCTTGGACGTGGAGAGGATCAGGAAGGACTTCCCGGTCCTCTCCCGCGAGCTGCCCGGCGGGCGTCCGCTCGTCTACCTCGACTCGGGCAACTCCTCCCAGAAGCCCGCGCAGGTCATCGAGACCATGCGCGAGCACCTGGCGGCGCACTACAGCAACGTCGGCCGTGCCATGCACGTGCTCGGGGCGGAGTCGACCGAGGCCTTCGAGAGTTCCCGCGACAAGGTGGCCGCCTTCATCGGCGCGCCCTCGCGGGACGAGGTCGTCTTCACCAAGAACGCCTCCGAGGCGCTCAACCTGGTCGCCTACTCGTTCGGCAACCCGGCCAACACCGACGACCGCTTCCGGCTCGGTCCCGGCGACGAGATCGTCATCTCGGAGATGGAGCACCACTCCAACATCGTGCCGTGGCAGCTGCTCGCGCAGCGCACCGGCGCGACCCTGAAGTGGTTCGGCGTCACCGACGAGGGCAGGCTCGACCTGTCCAAGCTGGACGAGCTGATCACCGAGCGGACGAAGATCGTTTCGATCGCGCACCAGTCGAACGTGCTCGGCACCGTCAACCCGGTCGCCGAGGTGCTGGCCCGCGCCCGCCAGACCGGCGCGCTGATGATGCTCGACGCCTCCCAGTCGGTGCCCCACCACCCGGTGGACGTGGCCGCCCTGGGCGTCGACTTCGTCGCCTTCACCGGCCACAAGATGGTCGGCCCGTCCGGCATCGGCGTGCTGTGGGCC
The DNA here is from genome assembly GCF_040675175.1 of Nonomuraea sp. NPDC049649. Lineage (NCBI taxonomy): Bacteria > Bacillati > Actinomycetota > Actinomycetes > Streptosporangiales > Streptosporangiaceae > Nonomuraea > Nonomuraea sp. NPDC049649. The sequence continues at coordinate 434,082 of NZ_JBFAOH010000002.1, read as the reverse complement.
CGGGGTGAGCTGCTCGACGCCATGCCTCCGTTCCTCGGCGGCGGCGAGATGATCGAGGCGGTCTGGATGGACCGCTCGACCTTCGCCCCCGCGCCCCACAAGTTCGAGGCGGGCACGCCGCCGATCGTCGAGGCCATCGGTCTCGGCGCGGCCGTCGACTACCTCACCGGGGTCGGCATGAAGGCGATCGAGGCCCACGAGCGCGAGCTCACCGCGTACGGGCTGGAGGCGCTGCGCGAGGTGCCGGGGCTGCGGCTGATCGGCCCCGACTCGGTGGAGTCGCGCGGCGGCACGCTCTCGTTCACGCTGGAGGGCATCCACCCGCACGACGTCGGCCAGATCCTGGACGACTCGTTCGGGATCGCGGTGCGGGTGGGCCACCACTGCGCGCGCCCGCTGCACCTGCGCTTCGGAATACCGGCGACCACGCGGGCGTCGTTCTACCTGTACAACACCACGGGCGAGATCGACGCCCTGGTGCGCGGCCTCCACCACGTTCAGAAGGTGTTCGCATAGCCATGATCGGCGAGTCGATGTACCAGGAGCTGATCCTGGAGCACTACAAGCACCCGCAGGGGCGGGGGCTTCGTGAGCCGTACGACGCGGAGGTTCACCACGTGAACCCCACCTGCGGCGACGAGATCACGCTGCGGGTCCGGGTGGGCGACGCCGGCAAGATCGAGGACGTCTCCTACGACGGGCAGGGGTGCTCCATCAGCCAGGCCGCCGCGTCGGTGCTGTACGAGCTGGCGGCCGGTTCGACCGTCGAGGAGACGATGTCCGTGGTGGACGAGTTCACCCGCCTCATGCAGGGCAGGGGGCAGGTCGAACCCGACGAGGACGTGCTCGGCGACGCGGTGGCGTTCGCCGGGGTGGCCAAGTTCCCGGCGCGCGTCAAGTGCGCGCTGCTGTCGTGGATGGCCTACAAGGACGCTGTGGTGAGGAGTACTACGCGATGAGCAAGCCTGTCGAGACCCCCACCGGCACCGGAGGGGAGGCGACCGTCGACGAACTGATGGAAGCGCTGAAGGACGTCGTGGACCCCGAGCTCGGGATCAACGTCGTCGACCTCGGCCTGGTCTACGGCGTCAACCTCGATGCGGATCCGGACGGCAAGCCCGTCGCGACCATCGACATGACCCTGACCAGCGCCGCCTGCCCGCTGACCGACGTCATCGAGGACCAGGCGCACTCGGCGCTCGACGGCATGGTCTCCGACGTGAAGATCAACTGGGTCTGGATGCCGCCGTGGGGCCCGGACAAGATCACGGACGACGGCCGTGACCAGCTCCGTATGCTAGGCTTCAACGTCTGATATCTTCGGCTGGAGGCTGGCGCCCCCGGCGGCGCCGGCCACTTCAGCGTGCCGAGGGTTCCGGAAAGTCCGGACACTCTCCTCGGGGAATTATTATGATCAAGCCCGTGTTGGCACATAAGGACACCTGACGCCTCATCGCGCGTCCCGCGCCGCCTGCGGCCGGCGCCCTCAGGTGCGCCTTCCCCCAAGCTCCGCCCCGATGGCGGGCGCACTGCAATCTGTACGGCGACGCCGCCGTACGTCCTGGCTCGTCCTTTCGCAGAAGTGACGTGCCACTTCGACTGAAAGGCACGAATTTCGTGACCATACTTGACGCTGCCCTGCCCGAGACGACCCCAGAGCAGGGCCCGTCCGCGTTCGAGCTGCTGGGCCTGCCCAAGCCGCTGGTGAACGGCCTGGCGAGGCAGGGCATCGACTCCCCGTTCCCCATCCAGAGCGCGGCCATCCCCGACGTGCTGGCGGGCGCCGACGTGCTCGGCCGCGGCCAGACCGGCTCCGGCAAGACCCTCGCCTTCGGCCTGCCCACCATGGCCCGCATCGCCGGCGTCAGGCCCGCTCCCGGCCGTCCCCGCGCGATGATCCTCGTCCCCACCCGCGAGCTCGCCCTCCAGGTGCACGACGCCCTCGAACCCCTCGGCCGCGGCCTCGGCCTGCGCATGAAGGTCGTCGTCGGCGGCATGTCCATGGGCAAGCAGATCGACGCGCTGCGCCGCGGCGTCGACCTCGTCATCGCCACCCCCGGCCGGCTCGGCGACCTGATCGGCCAGGGCGAGTGCTCCCTGGAGGACGTCGAGATCAGCGTCCTGGACGAGGCCGACCACATGTGCGACCTCGGCTTCTTCCCGGTGGTCAGCGAACTGCTCGGGCAGACGCCGCCCGGCGGGCAGCGGCTGCTGTTCTCCGCCACTCTCGACGGCGACGTCGACAAGCTCGTCCGGCGCTTCCTGAAGGACCCGGTCACCCACTCGGTCGCCCCCGCCACCTCGCCCGTCGACACCATGGAGCACCACGTGCTCCAGGTGAGCCGGGACGACAAGTTCGACATCACCGCCGAGATCGCCAACCGCGAGGGCCGCACGATCATCTTCGTGCGCACCCAGCACGGCGTCGACCGCCTCTGCAAGCAGCTGGCCCGGGTCGGCGTCAAGGCGGGCGGCCTGCACGGCGGCAAGCGCCAGAACCAGCGCACCCGCATCCTGTCCGAGTTCCGCGAAGGCTCCGTCAACGTGCTCGTCTGCACCGACGTCGCCGCCCGCGGCATCCACGTCGACAACATCAGCCTGGTGCTGCACGTCGACCCGCCCCAGGACCACAAGAGCTACCTCCACCGGGGCGGCCGGACCGCGCGCGCCGGCGAGAAGGGCACCGTCGTCACGCTGGTGCTGCCGAACGAGCGCCGCTCCACCGAGTCGCTGACCCGGCGGGCCGGCATCCACCCGTTCCGCCTCAAGGCGACCCCCGGCCACCCGCGCGTGGCCGAGGTCACCGGCGCCCGCACCCCGAGCGGCGAGCAGATCCCCGTCTGGGAGCCCGACGTCCGCAAGCCGCTGCGGCCCCGCCGCGACAACCACGGCGGCCGCTCCCGCCGCCCCCGCCGCGACTACGACGGCGACCGCCGCCCCCGCCGCAACGAGGACGGCTTCACCCGCCGTCACGAGGGCGACCGCCCGTTCGGCGGCCCGCGCCGCCACGACGGCTTCGGCGACGACCGCCGCGACTCGGGCGGCTACCGCGAATCGCGCACCTTCGGTGAGGACCGCCGTGACGGCGGGTTCCGCCGCAACCAGGGCGGCTACCGCGGTGAGGACCGCCGCGACTCGTACGGCGAACCGCGCACCTTCGGCGAGGACCGCCGCGACCAGGACGGCTACCGCGGCGACCGCCCCTTCCGCGCCGACCGTCCCCAGGGCGGCTACCGCGACGGCGACCGCACCCGCGGCGGCTACCGTGACGACCGCGCCCCGCGCGGTGGCGGCTACCGCTCCGAGGACCGCGGCAACCGCTACTCCGACCGCGGCCGCCCCTCAGGCGACCGTGACCGCGGCTACCGCTCCGACGACCGGCCCCGCGACGGCCACCGCCCGGGCAACTTCCGCTCGGAAGGCGGCAGGGGCAACGGCTACCGCCGCGGCGGATCGGGCCGCCGCTTCGACCGCTGACCCGTAACCGGTAAGTCCTGACACCCTCGCACCGTTCATCCGAACCGTGCGGGGGTGCTGGCGTCTCCGGGGGTTTCTCGCACGGTGCATTCGAACCGTACGGGGGTGCTGGCGTCTCCGGGGGTTTCTCGCACGGTGCATTCGAACCGTACGGGGGTGCCGCGTCTCTGGGGTTCCCGCAGGTGTATTCGGATCGTGCGGGGGTGTCGGCGTCTGTAGCGCTCCGCACGGTGCGTTCGGATCGTGCGGGGGCTGGTCTATGAGGGTGTCCTGCACGTGCGTTTGGATGCGGATGCTGGCGTACGGGGGATTCCCGCACGGTGCACTTGTGCGGGGGAGCCGGCATATGAGGGGTCTCGCGAGGTGCCTTCCTAGGGGCCCCACACGTGCACCCAGTCCCTCATCGCCTTGCCCCGGCGTCACGGCCGGCGGGCGCGGTTGGCTTCGCGGACGATGGCCCAGGCGTCCGCGACCGGGCCCAGGTGGCGCAGTTTGTCGGGGTTGATGACGGCGCGGATGGTCTGGATCCGGCCGCCGAGGATGTCGAACGTGAGGGTGTTGACCACCTTGCCGTCGCGGTCGCGGAAGATCGCCCCGGGCTGGCCGTTGACCTCGTGCGCTTCGATCACACCGCCGATCCGGACGAACGGCCCGGAGATCGCCGACAGGGCTCTGGCCACCTTCGCGGCGCCGAAGACGCCGGCGCCCCACAGCGGGGCGTTGCCGCCGCTGTCGCCGACCATCTGCACGTCGGCGGCGAGCAGCTCGCGCAGCGCGTCCACGTCCCCCTCCCGGAAGGCGTCGAAGAACCGGCCGGCGAGCTCCTCACGTTCCCGCCGGTCGGTCTCGAACCGGGCGCGTCCCGCGTCCATGTGGCGGCGCGCCCGCAACGCGAGCTGGCGGCACGCCGCCTCCGAGCGGCCCACCGCCGAGGCGACCTCGCGGAAGCCGAACCCGAACACCTCCCGCAGCACGAAGACCGCCCGCTCCAGCGGGCTGAGCCGCTCCAGCAGCAGCAGCGCCGCCATCGACACCGAGTCGGCCAGCTCCGCGGACCGCTCCGGGTCCTCGTACGGGTCCTCCAGCAGCGGCTCGGGGAACCAGCGCCCGCTGTACTCCTCCCGCCGGACGCGAGCCGAGCGCAGCACGTCGATCGCGATCCTGGACACCGTGGCCGACAGGAACGCCTTGGCCGACGCCGGCCGCCCGGGGTAGGAGCCGTAGCGCAGCCAGGCCTCCTGGACCGCGTCCTCGGCCTCGCTCACGCTGCCGAGGATCCGGTAGGCGATGGAGAACAGCAGCGGCCGCAGCTCCTGGAACTCCTCGGCCCGGTTCACGACGGCTCTCCTCGCGTGGGCGGGACTCCGTGGAAACCCCGCGTGGGCAACTCCTCGGCCCGGTTCATGACGGTTCCCCTCGTGTGGGCGGGACTCCGTGGAAACCTCGCATGGCCGTCACCTCTCCGATTTCGGTGGCCGTCTCCACTACCCGGGACGAGACAGCCTGCCTGTTCTGTGACATCGGCGCGCCCATGTCACAGAGCGGCCCGGCCGTCTCGTCCCGGGGGAGACAGGCACACTCGTACAGGAGTTGAGGACCATGCAGACAACGGATCAGAAGATCGCGTTGATCACGGGAGCGAACAAGGGGATCGGGCGCGCGACCGCGGAGCGGCTCGCCGGGCTGGGCATGACGGTCCTGATGGGGGCCAGGGACCCGGGGCACGGCGAGGAGGCCGCCGCGGCGGTGCGCGCGGGCGGCGGCGACGCGCACGCGGTCACCCTGGACGTCACCGACGCGGCCACCGTGCGGGAGGCCGCCAGGTGGACGGGGGAGCGCTTCGGCCGCCTCGATGTGCTGATCAACAACGCCGCCATCACCGGCTCCGGCCGGGTGTCGCCCGTGGACGCCGTCGACCAGATCCCCAGCGGTGTCGACCTGGACATGGTCAGGGCGGTGTTCGAGACCAACGTGTTCGGCGTGATCGCGGTGACCAACGCGATGCTGCCGCTGCTCCGGCGGTCGCCGGCGCCGCGCATCGTCAACCTCAGCAGCGGGGGCGGCTCCCTGGCCCTCAACAGCGACCCGGACGGCCCGCTGACAGGGCTGCCGCCGTCCGCCGCGTACTCGCCCTCCAAGACGGCGCTGAACGCGCTCACCGTGCAGTACGCCAACGAACTGCGCAAGGACGGCATCCTGGTCAACGCCGCCGCCCCCGGATACGTCGCCACGGACATCAACGACCATCAGGGGTTCCTCACCCCCGCGCAGGGCGCCGAGGTCGTGGTCCGCCTGGCCACGCTCGACGCCGATGGGCCCACCGCCGGGTTCTTCAGCGTGGACGGCCCCGTGCCCTGGTGACGGCCCCAGCGGGCTTGGACCTGCGCGACGCGCCGAGACACCGGCCTGCCCCTGGGCCAGGCCGGTGTCTGTCGCAGACTAGGCTGGAGTCGCACACCTGCCGACCGACGAGAGAGATCATGAAGACCTTCGAAGAGCTGTTCGCTGAGCTGTCCGAGAAGGCGCAGACCCGGCCCGCGGGCTCGGGCACCGTGGCCGCGCTCGACGCCGGCGTCCATGCCATCGGCAAGAAGGTCGTCGAGGAGGCCGCCGAGAGCTGGATGGCCGCCGAGTACGAGTCGAACGACCGGGCCGCCGAGGAGATCTCCCAGCTCCTCTACCACGTGCAGGTGCTGATGATCGCGAAGGGGATCGGGCTGGACGAGGTGTACAAGCATCTCTAGGGCGCCGAGCGCCCGTTTCCGCCCGTCCCATCACTTCAGCGACACATCCAAGGAAACCACGACATGCTACGTCTGGCCGTACCCAACAAGGGCGCCCTCAGCGAGGCAGCCCAGACCATGCTCCGGGAGGCCGGCTACCGGCCCCGCAGAGACAGCAAGGAACTGTTCGTCGTCGACGAGGCCAACGGCTGCGAGCTGTTCTTCCTGAGGCCCCGCGACATCGCCGTCTACGTGGGCGAGGGCACCCTCGACGCCGGCATCACCGGCCGCGACATGCTCATCGACTCCGGCGCGCCGGCCGAGGAGATCATGCCGCTCGGCTTCGGCGTCTCCACCTTCCGGCTGGCCACCAGGGCGGGCGCCATGAAGAGCGTCCACGACCTCAACGGCCTGCGGGTGGCCACCTCCTACACCGGGCTGCTGGAGAAGTACCTGTCCGACCAGGGCGTGGACGCCCGCGTGATCAAGCTCGACGGCGCCGTCGAGACCGCCATAAGGCTGGGCGTCGCCGACGCGGTGGCCGACGTGGTCGAGACCGGCACCACGCTGCGCAACGTCGGGCTGGAGGTGTTCGGCGACCCGATCATGCACTCCGAAGGGGTGCTGATCAAGCGGCAGGGCACCCCCGACACGCCCGGCCTCGAACAGATCGTCCGCCGCCTCCAGGGTGTGGTCCACGCCCGCGACTTCGTGATGATGGACTACGACATCCGCGCCGAGCGGATCGAGGAGGCCATCGCGATCACGCCGGGCATGGAGGGGCCGACGGTCTCGCCGCTCCACCGCGAGGGCTGGGTGGCGGTACGCGCGATGGTCCGCCGCCAGGGCCACCAGCAGGTCATGGACAAGCTCTGGGACATCGGCGCCCGCGCCATCCTCGTCACCGACATCTACGCCTGCCGCCTCTGACCCCGGCCGGCCGCCTTCGGCACCGGATTCTGACAAATGTCACGGTCAGGACCGGAAGGACGGCACTGACCGCCGCCTCCGGCCGCGCCTAGCGTCGGACCCATGAAAGCCATCGTGTTCGACCAGGCCGGCAAGAGGTTCGGGGACGTGACGGCGGTCGGCGGGCTGTCCTTCGCCATCGAGCCCGGCTCGACCGTGGCGCTGCTCGGCCGCAACGGCGCGGGCAAGTCCACCACCATCCGCATGCTGCTGGGGCTGCTGGAGCCCAGCTCCGGCGCGGTGTACGTGCACGGGCGCCCGCCCCGCGCGGCCGCCGCCGCGGGCGAGCTGGGCGCCATGCTTCAGGAGGGGCGGCTCATCCCGGAGCCGACCGTACGAGAGCTCGTCGCGCTCGTCCGCGGCCTGTACCCGCGCCCGCTCGATCTGGACGAGATCCTCGCCCTCGCCGGGCTGACCGGCCTGGCCCGCCGCCGGGCCGGGACGCTGTCCGGCGGGCAGGCGCAGCGGGTGCGGTTCGCGCTGGCCGTCGCGGGCGCCCCGCGGGTCCTGGTGCTCGACGAGCCCACCGCCGCCATGGACGTGGAGTCCCGGCTCCGGTTCTGGGACGGGATGCGCGACTACGCGGCGGACGGCCGGACGGTGCTGTTCGCCACCCACCACCTGGAGGAGGCCGACGAGCACGCCGACCGGGTGATCGTCCTGGCCGGGGGAGGGCTGGCCGCCGACGGCACCGCGGCGCGGATCAAGGCGGCGGCGGGCGGGCACGTCATCCGGTTCACGCTGGGCGGCCAGCCCGCCTCCGGGCTCGACCGGCTCCCGGGCGTCACCTCCGCCGAGGTCGCCGGCGGCACCGCGGTGCTGCGCACCGACGACGCCGACGCCACCCTCGCCGCGCTCTATCGGCGGACCACGCTCGACGTCCGCGACCTCGAACTCTCCGCGGCCGGGCTGGAGGCCGCCTTCCTCGCGCTCACCAGGGAGCCGTGATGCTGTACTACGCCAGAATCGAGACGCTCCGTACGTTACGCAACAAGCGGTACGCGATCTTCGTGGTGGTCTTCCCCGTCGCCCTCTACCTGATCAACTCCGGCATCTACGGAGAGCAGACCGCCGCGGGCGGCGTCCGCCAGTCGGTCTACCTGATGGTGTCGATGGCCTGTTACGGGGCGCTGGCCGCGGCCATGATGAGCACCGCCCTGCCGTGGGCGCAGGAGCGCGCCTCCGGCTGGAGCGACCAGCTGCGGGTCACCCCGCTGCCGGGCTGGGCGGTCATCGCCGTCAAAGCGGGCGCCGCTCTGCTGCTCGTGCTGCCGGCGCTGGCGCTGGTGTTCGCCGCCGCCGTGGTCGTGGCGGGGGTGTCGCTGCCCGCCGGGCAGTGGGCCCTGCTGGTGCCCGCCCTGTGGCTCGGCACGATCCCGTTCGCCGCTCTCGGGCTCGCCATCGGCTCGCTGCTGCCGCCCGACGCCGCCCAGCCCGCCGCGGTCGCCGTCATGTTCGGGCTGTCGCTCGCCGGCGGCCTCTGGTTCCCCGTCGAGATCATGAGCGGCCCGCTGCGCGCCGTCGCCGCGGCCACCCCGGTCTACCGGTACGCCGAGCTCGGCTGGAGCGTCGTCGCGGGCGGCGGGCTTCCGGCGGCAGGCCTCCTGTCCGTCCTCGCCTGGGCCGTCGCGCTCGGCGCGGCCGCCGTCCAAGCCTTCCGGCGCGCTACCGTGCGGTCATGACCGCGGAGGCGGACACGATCGGGGCGAGCCGCACGCGCCGCCTGGTGCTGATGGCGTTCGGGCTGTGCTACCTGGCCTTCCCGGTGGTGGAGATCGTGCTCGGCAGGCTGACCGGCGCGCGGGCGGTCTGGGCGGGGCTCGCCCTGGCCGCCTTCGCCGTCAGCTATCTGGCCACCGCGCTCGGCCCGCCCGCCTTCGACCAGCCGACCCGATGGACGTATCCGCTGCTCGCGCTCACCACCGTGCTCGGGCTGGTGCCGCCCGCCGTGTTCGGCGGGGTCTGGCTGGCGCTGCCGGTGTTCACGGTCGTGCTGTACGGGATGATCCTGCCGCCCCGGGCCGCGACCGCGGGGATCGGCGCGATCCTGGCCGCGGAGGTGGCCGGCGGGGCGGCCGGCGGCACCGACCCGGCGGTCATCGCCGTCTACGCGCTGCAGGTGGTCACGATCGGGCTGCTGTTCACCCGGGTGCGGCGCACCGGCGTGCTGGCCCGGCGGCTGCGCGACGCGCAGGGCGAGGTGGCCAGGCTGGCCGCCGCCGACGAGCGGCTGCGCATCGCCCGCGACCTGCACGACCTGCTCGGCCACAGCCTGTCCGTGATCGTGCTGAAGGCCGAGCTCGCCGGGCGGCTGGCCGAGGACGTGCCGGAGGTGCGGCGGGAGATCGGCGACATCGAGTCGGTCGCCAGGAAGGCTCTGGCGGAGGTGCGCGAGGCCGTCGCCGGCTACCGTCAGCGCAGCCTGGCCGAGGAGATCGACGGCGCCGTCGCCGTGCTGCGCGCCGCCGGGGCCGAGGCGCGCACCCGCCTGCCGGGCCCGCCGCTGCCGCCGCGGGCCGATGCCCTGCTCGCCTGGGCGGTACGGGAGGGCGTCACCAACGTGGTCCGGCACGCCGGGGCCGCACACTGCACGATCGACGTGACGTACGAGGAAGGGACGGCCACCCTGGACATCGTGGACGACGGGCACGGCGGCGCGCGCCGCGACTCGGGCAGCGGGCTGGCCGGGCTCGCCGAACGCGTCCGCGACGCGGGCGGCGTCCTGGAGGCGGGGCCCGGGCCGGAGGGCGGCTTCCGCCTGCGCGTCCAGGTGCCGGCCGGAGCGGAGGACGCCGGATGATCAGAGTGATGCTGGCCGAGGACCAGAGCATGGTACGGGGCGCGCTCGCCTCGCTGCTCGGGCTGGAGCCCGACATCGAGGTCGTCGGCGAGGCCGGCGACGGCGAGGAGGCGGTCGCCGTCGCCGCGGCGAAGCGGCCCGACATCGCGCTGCTCGACATCGAGATGCCCGGCGGTGGCGGCATCGCGGCCGCCGAGCGGATCCGCGCCGCCGTGCCCGGCTGCCGGGTGATGATCCTGACCACCTTCGGCAGGCCCGGCTACCTGCGCACCGCCATGGAGGCCGGGGCGGTGGCCTTCCTGGTGAAGGACAGCCCGGCGCGGGAGCTGGCCGCGGCGATCCGGCGGGTGCGGGACGGGGAGCGCGTCATCGACCCGGACCTGGCTGCCGCCGCGCTGACCGCCGGGCCCAACCCGCTGTCGGCCCGTGAGCGCGACGTGCTGGCGGCGGCCACCGACGGAGCCACCATCGGCGAGATCGCCGGACGCCTGCACCTGTCGGAGGGCACGGTCCGCAACTACCTGTCGTCGGCCATCCAGAAGACGCACGCGCGCAACCGCATCGAGGCCGCCCACCGCGCCCGCCTCCAGGGCTGGCTCTAGCGGTCGTCCCTCCACGGTTCATCTCGCCGGCCCGCGGCGGGAGCGGTCAGCGGCGACGCCGGCACCCGCGTGCACGAGCCGCTGCACCGCTTCCACCTGGAGGTCCCCGCCGATGGTGCGATCGCGGCCAGGGGACGGGAGAAGGACGCCCGAAGCGCGCTTCGCGTAAGGCGCGGAGGTTCTGCTGTCCGCAAGGTGCGAGGGCTCTAGGAACCCCGTAAGGCGCAGGGGCTCTGGTAGTAGGGGCGCGGGGGCTCTAGTAGCGCAGCTCGGCCAGTACGCCGTAGTGGTCGGAGCCGGGGTCGGGGCCGTCGCCGACGACCTCGCAGCGCACCGGGTGGCCCGCGCCGCCCGGGCGCGGCCAGGCGCTGAACACGTAGTCGAAGCGGCGGTCCGGGTAGAGGGCGGGGCGGGCGTACGGGTTGGCGTTGCTCCAGGTGTGGCCGGGGCCGCCCGTGCCCGCCATCTCCCAGGCGTCGTAGAAGACCACGCCCGGTGAGCCCGGCGCCGTCCGGCCGGTGAGCATCCTGATCTCGTCGCTGTCCGGCGGGGCGTTGAAGTCGCCGCACACCACCACCGGGTGCCGGCCCGCGGCCGCCCGTGCGACGAACGCCGTCAGCGCCCGCACCTGGTCCTGGCGTTTCTCCGAGTCGCCGAGCCGGTAGGCGCCGAGGGCCACGCTGAACACCTGCAGCGGCCCGCGCGGCCCGTCCAGTTCGCAGAAGAGCGCGCCGCCCGGCTGGATGCCTCCGGGCAGGGTCCGCTGTTCCTGCCGGACCATCGGCCAGCGTGACAGGATCGCGCACAGCCGCCCCGGTGTGGTGGCGGCGTGCTCGTAGCCGAGTTCCCGCCCGTCCCACTCCTGGAGGGCGACCACGTCCGGGTCCAGTTCGCGGACCAGCTTGGCGATCCGTTCCGCCCGCTGCTCGTGCGGTCCGTGCTCGCCCCACACGTTCCAGGTCAGCACCCGTACCGTCGTCTCGATCAGCGGCCCGTACGGCTCGGCCCAGTCCATGCCAGTCCTTTCACGGTGCGTCCGCCGCGGCCCGGCGCACCTTCCGTCACACGCTCCCTTCCTATCCCGGTACGCAGTGATCTGCCCAGAGGGCGAGGCGAGTCGTTACCTGGCTGATCAGTCTGAGATCCAGAGGGTGGGTTGGTGGTTCATCCCGGTATGCGGCGGTCTGCCCAGAGGGCGAGGCGAGTCGTTACCTGGCTGATCAGTCTGAGGGCGCGGTGGTTCGTCACGGTGGACTGAGAGGGGTTATCTGGTGGGGCGGGTCGGAGGTCCGGGGGAGGTCGAGGCGGTGGTTCGTCCTGATGGGTGGTGGTCTGCCCAGAGGGTGGGGCGGGTGGTCACCTGGCGGATCAGGTCGGAGACGCGGACGATGCCCAGGCAGCGGTTCACCTCGTCGGTGACCACCAGGTCGTCGTAGACGCGGCCGGTGTCGCGGCCGGCCGCCTGCATGGCCGCCACCGCGGGAGTGGTCAGCGGGACCGTGCGCGGCGGGTCGGCCAGCCTGCGTGCCGGTTTGGAGCCGTACAGGGCGTGGCCGTAGCGGGTGGCGATCGACAGGAGGAACCGGCCGCGGTCCAGGCTGCCTTTGGGCCGCTGGTACTCGTCCACCAGGATCACGCTGGTGATCGAGGACTCGCGGCCGAACGTCTCCACCGCCTCCTCCGCCTTGGCGTCCTCGGGCAGCGTCACGGCCGGGAGCAGCAGTTCCTGCACGCGGGGGCCGAGCGTCGCCGTCTCCGCCGGTGAGGCCCCTGCGGCGAGCGGTACCCGTACCAGGCCGTCGGGGCCGGGCGACAGCAGCGGCCCGGTCGCCAGCCGCGCGCCCCACGTGCGGGCCGCCGCGAGCTGCGTCTCGTCCTCGACGGCGGGGGCGAGCAGGTGGGCGCCGACGCCGCGCGTGAGCGTCGCCACGGCGCGGGCCGCCGCCGTGGCCCGGTGGTCGCGGGGCGCCCGCGCGATCAGTTCCGGGGCGATGCCCACCAGGTACGGGGACGCGTCCGCGATGAGGTCGAGCGGCACGTGCCCGGTGCCGGCGCCGCCGAAGCCCAGCAGGTAGCCGTGGGTGCGCAGCCCGTCGAGGGCCACGCCGAGCAGCCGGCGGTCCTGCGGCGCGCAGGGGCCGCTCAGCAGCAGGATCATCTCGCGCGGATGCCGGCCCGCGCGGCGCAGCGCCTCGTGCAGCGGGGCCATGGCGCCGGCGCCCGACAGCACGACGGGGACGGGGACGTCCAGCACCATCGGCAGGGGCGCGGCGCGGAGCTGTCCCGAGGGGTCGAGCATCGCCGGACGGGCGATCACCGAACCCGTGTCGAGGTCCACGATGGGGCCTGTGATCAGGGAGGACACGTAGCGATGATGCTCGGTCACGGGGACGCCGCGACAGGCTGCGGGGACGGAATTCACCGACATTTCCCCCGAGATTCCCCGGCTGGTGAACGAAGGATGTCGGCTAGCCTTCCGGCATGAGCGCGCGACCGGCGAAGGGCGGCGGCCGGTGGGTGTCGGTGCCGCCGGAGCGGCTGAACCCGTGGATCGACGGGTTCGCCGCCCGCCACGGGCCCTTCGAGGCCGACGGTGACGACCGCATGGTGCGGCTGGCGGCCCGCGACGGCGCGCTGGCCGCCCTGCACGTGCCGTTCCCGCCGATGCGGCCCGGCCCGCCGCACGTGACCCGGCTGGTCGAGCACGCTCTCGCCGCCCGGCGGGTGGGGGTGGTGCTGGTACGGCGCGGCGGGTACGCGGCGGGGGTGTTCGACGGCACGGAGCTGGTGGCCTCCAAGGTCGGGTCGCGGCTGGTGCAGGGGCGCACGGCGGCGGGCGGCTGGTCCCAGCAGCGCTTCGCCCGCCGCAGGTCCAACCAGGCGGGCAAGGCGCTGGAGGCGGCGGCCGAGACGGCGCTGCGGGTCCTGACGCCCCACCTGGACGGGCTGGACGCCGTCGTGCTGGGCGGCGACCGGCGGGCGGTGGACGCGCTCCGCGCCGACCGGCGCCTGGCGCCGCTGCTGGCGCTGGAGGCGGCGCCTTTCCTGACGGTCCCGGACCCGAAGCTGGCGGTGCTCAAGGAGACCCCGGCCCTGTTCCGGGCCGTCCGCGTCGATCTGACGGATCCGCCCGGGGGCGGCTGATCACGGGAACGGCACATGTTTGAGACGATTCAAAAAAATCTTCAGGACGGCTATGATGGTCGCGTTCACAGCGGCACGGCCTCGTGAGGATCAATGGGGACCAGGAGCATCAAAGAGGTCGCGCAGCTGGCGCGGGTCTCGGTCGGCACCGTGAGCAACGTGCTCAACCGCCCTGAGATCGTCTCCCCGGCCACGCGTGAGCGGGTCTTCGAGGCCATCCGCGAGCTGGGCTTCGTCCGCAACGAGGTGGCCCGCCACCTGCGCGTCGGGCGCAGCCGCACGGTCGGGCTGGTCGTCCTGGACGTGTCCAACCCGTTCTTCGCCGACGTCGCCCAGGGCGCCGAGGCGGTGGCCGACGAGCACGACACGATGATGATGCTCTGCAACAGCTCGGCCGACCCCGACCGCGAGCGCCGCCACCTCGACCAGCTCGAACAGCAGCGGGTGCTGGGCATCCTGATCACCCCGGTCGACGCCGCCAGCCCGCGGCTGGCCGAGCTGACCGCGCGGGGCACGCCCGTGGTGCTGGTCGACAGCGCCGCCACCGGCATGCAGTGCTCGGTCGCGGTCGACGACCGGCTCGGCGGTCAGGTGGCCGCCGCCCACCTGATCGAGCGCGGTCACCGGCGCATCGCGTTCGTCGGCGGGCCGTTCTCGATCAAGCAGGTGGCCGACCGCTACGCCGGGGCCTCCGCCGCCGTCGAGGCCGCGGGGGAGGGGGTCGAGCTGGTCGACTTCGAGACCGCGGCGCTGGGTGTGGCCGCCGGGCGGGCCGCCGGCGAACGGCTGGCCGCGCTGCCCGAACGGGAGCGGCCCACGGCCGCCTTCTGCGTCAACGACCTGCTCGCCCTGGGGTTCCTCCAGGCCATGTCGCTGCGCGGGCTGAAGGTGCCCGGCGACGTGGCGATCGTCGGCTACGACGACATCGACTTCGCCGCCGCCGCGGCGGTGCCGCTGTCGTCGGTGCGCCAGCCGCGCGAGCTGCTCGGCCGCACCGCCATCGAGCTGCTGCTGGAGGAGGTCTCCTCGCCCGGGGAGCACCGGCACCGGCAGGTGATCTTCCAGCCGGACCTGGTGGTCCGGGAGTCGAGCAAGGCGCTGCGCGAGAACGGCTGAGGGTTTCTCGTACGGGCGGCCGCGGGTAACAGGTGAGGCGGGGTCGCGATTCGGAGTCCCCGGCTCATTGACTTTGAGTCGATTCAACACTACTTTCGCAGCAACCGATGCCGTTCACCCCCGCGTAACGGGACGGGAACCACGACGTCACGCGTCCTCTTCCCGGGTCCGCGCACACGCCACGAGAAGGTGCTGCCGGATGAGCCATCCCGCCATGTCAATCAGGTTGCAGGCCGCCTGTTCCGAGGTGGTCTGGGCGGCCAGGCTGAACGCGCTGTGGATCGGCTTCACCCTCCTCGGCGGCGTCGTGCTCGGGATCGGGCCCGCCACCGTCGCCGCGTACACGCTGGCCCGCAGGCACGCCCGAGGTGAAACGATTCACGGATGGGCGGAGTTCTGGCGCGTCTACCGGCGCGAGTTCGTCCGCGCGTCGCTGCTCGTCCTGCCGCTGGCGGTGGCCGCCACCGTCCTGGCCGGCAACTTCCTGTACTTCGCGAACGCGGGGGCCACCGGGTGGCAGGCGGCCACGCTGGTGGCGCTCGTGGCGCTGGCCGCCGTCGGGTGCTACCTCGGGCCGCTCTACGCCCACTACGACCTGCCCCTGGCGGCCTACCTGCCGAAGGCGTCCCTGCTCGCGCTCACCCGGCCGGCCTCGTCCGTACTGCTGCTGTTCGTGCTCGCCGCGGTCGTCTTCGCGACGGCGGCGGCGCCCCTCCTCGCACTGGTCCTCAGCGCCGGCGCGTGGATCTACCTCAACACGTGGCTCTGTCTGCGCTTCTTCGAGGAGAACGAGGCGCGCCTCGATTCGAAAGGGAACCGATGACCGCATCCCGTCGTCGCCGGCTGGCTGCCGGCGCGTTAACGCTGACAGCAGCTCTCCTCGCGTCCGCCTGCTCCGCCGGCGGCGATGAGGCCGCGGACCTCAGCACCCTGACCATGATGGTCCCGCTCTTCCAGACCGCCCCCGACCCGGAGGGCGAGGTGCAGCAGGCGGTCGAGAAGCTGGTGGGCAAGAAGCTGCAGATCACCTGGGTGCCCAACGCCGAGTACAACGAGAAGACCAACGTCACCCTCGCCTCCGACGCCCTGCCCGACGTCATGGTCATCCAGGACCCCAAGGGCGCCTCGTTCGTCCAGGCCGCCAAGGCGGGAGCGTTCTGGGACCTGACCGACAAGCTCGACAAGTACCCGAACCTCAAGCCCAGGTCCGAGCAGGCCTGGATCAACTCCAAGACCGACGGCCGCAACTACGGCGTCTACCGGGTCCGCCCGCTGCTGCGCTCGGCGGTCATCCTGCGCAAGGACTGGCTCGGCAAGCTGGGCCTGGAGCTGCCCAAGACCACCGACGACCTGTACGAGATCGCCAAGGCGTTCACCGAGAAGGACCCCGACGGCAACGGCGAGAAGGACACCTACGGCCTCATCCTGCCGAAGTGGCCCGCCCCCGTG
This sequence comes from Nonomuraea sp. NPDC049649, assembly GCF_040675175.1. Lineage (NCBI taxonomy): Bacteria > Bacillati > Actinomycetota > Actinomycetes > Streptosporangiales > Streptosporangiaceae > Nonomuraea > Nonomuraea sp. NPDC049649. The sequence goes on along the minus strand of NZ_JBFAOH010000002.1, from coordinate 417,802 downwards.
TTCTCCGCGTCCAGCCCGTACAACGCCATCGACGTCTGGTTCGGCACGCCCAACAACTACGGCATGCGCGACGGCAAGCTCGTGCCCGAGTTCGACGTGCCGGAGTTCTGGGAGGCGCAGAAGTACATCAAGAGGTTCATCGACGAGGGCCTGGTCAACCCCGACTGGGCCACCCTGGACACCGGCAAGTGGAACGACCCGTTCCTCCAGGGCAAGGGCGGCATCATCATCGACGTCAACGTCCGGGCCGGTGAGCTGTTCGACAAGTTCAAGGAGCTGGACCCGGAGACCTACGACCAGAAGGTCGCCATGGCGGGCAACCTCAGCAGGCCCGACGGGCAGAAGTTCTCCCTGCCGTTCACGGGCCACAACGGCATCGTGACCGTCTCCAAACAGCGCGTCCGCACCGAGGAGCAGCTCGACGACGTGCTGTCCGCCCTGGACAAGCTGGCCGGCAAGGAAGGCTCGATCCTGCTGAACAACGGCATCGAGGGCCGCAACTTCAAGGTCGAGGACGGCTACGCCGTCAAGATCAACGAGGACGACCCGGCGGTCAAGGTCATCAACAACGACGTGCAGTTCGGCTTCATCCAGCTCGGCACCACCGCCAGCGTCGGCGTCGCCGGCGACGCGTACGAGTGGATGCGTCCCAGCGAGGCCGAGAAGGAGTGGCTCAAGCAGCGCGACGAGCTGGCGGAGCTCGACCTGCAGACCGCGGTGCACGACCCGTCGCTGCCGGTCATCTCGCAGACCGCGGTCGAGAAGGGCGCCACGCTCGGCCCGATCCCGACCGACGCCCGCATCAAGTATCTCGCCGGGGCCCTGTCCGAGGAGCAGTTCAAGGCCGAGATCAAGCGCTGGTACGACAGCGGCGGCACCCAGATCCTCGCCGAGCTCCAGGAAGGGATCTCCAAGCTAGGCGGCTGACGGCCCGACCCGAGAGGCCCGGGGCCGCCCCCCGGGCCTCTCCTCGCGAAAGGAGGCCGCCGTGGCCACCGATCTGGCGCCGCCCCTCGCCGAGGCGGCCCCCAAGAAGAAGCGGGACGGATCCGGCGGGGTGCGGGTCCGCGCGGCGCTGACGCGCTACCGCTGGCTGTACGTGATGCTCGTCCCCGGTCTGGTCTACTTCGCGCTCTTCAGGTATCTGCCGCTGTACGGCCTGACCATCGCCTTCCAGGACTTCGTGCCGTTCCTCGGCTACTCCGGGAGCCCCTGGGTCGGCCTCAAGCACTTCGAGGCGCTGTTCGCCGGGCCGGACTTCGCGCGGCTGCTCTTCAACACCCTGTTCCTCGCCCTGCTCACCGCGGTCTTCGTCTTCCCCGCGCCGATCATCCTGGCGCTGCTGCTGAACGAGCTGCGGGTCAGCGTCTACCGGCGGTTCGTGCAGTCGCTGATCTACATCCCGCACTTCCTGTCCTGGACGATCGTCTTCTCGCTGACGTACCTGCTGTTCGCGGTGGACTTCGGCGTGATCGCGAGCTGGATCCACGCCCTGTCCGGCGGCGGTCCCCGGGTCGACTACATGGCCCAGCCGGAGTGGTTCCGGCCGCTGGTCATCCTGCAGCTGCTGTGGAAGACGTCGGGCTGGGGGACGATCATCTATCTGGCCGCGCTGGCGGGCGTCGACACCCAGCTGTACGAGGCGGCGCGGATGGACGGCGCCGGCCGTTTCCGGCAGTTCTGGCACGTCACCCTGCCGGCGATCCGCCCGACGATCGTCGTCATGGCGATCCTGACCTCCGGCAACCTGCTCGACCAGAGTTTCGAGCAGATCTGGCTGCTCACCAACTCGCTGAACCGCTCGACCGCCGAGGTGTTCGACACCTTCGTCTACTACGTCGGCATCGCCGGGGGCGGCTACAGCTACGCCACCGCGGTCGGCCTGTTCAAGGGCATCGCCGGTGTCATCCTGATCTTCGGTGCCAACTGGCTGGCCAAGCGCATGGGCCAGCGGGGACTCTTCTAGGAGCGCGCGGCCGTGTCCGACAAGAAATCCGCCCACACGCCGATCAAGCACTACAGCTCGCTCGGCAGCCGCGTGTTCGACACGCTCAACGTGCTCCTGCTCGGCTCGGTGGCGCTGATCACCGTGCTCCCGCTGTTCTACGTGCTCGCCGGGTCGTTCGCGACCGAGTCGGAGATCTCCACCCGGCCGTTCTTCCTGTGGCCGGAGAAGTTCGTCACCAGCACGTACGAGTACATCTTCGCCAACGACACCATGCTGCGGGCGCTGCTCACCACCATCGCGGTGACCGCGGTGGGCACGCTGGTGCAGGTCGCGCTGACCTTCACCATGGCCTACCCGCTGTCGAAGCGTTACCTGCCGGGCCGCACCCTGGTGCTGAACCTGGTCGTGTTCACGCTCGTCTTCGGCGGCGGCATCGTGCCGACCTACCTGGTGGTGCGCGACCTGGGGCTGCTGGACAGCTACTGGGCGCTGATCCTGCCGCTGGCGATCAACCCGTTCTACCTGATCATTGTGAAGTCGTTCTTCCAGGAGCTGCCCCAGGCCCTGGAGGAGGCGGCGCGGATCGACGGCTGCAACGAGATGGGCGTCTTCCTCAAGATCGTCATGCCGCTGTCGAAGCCGATCATCGCCACGTTCTCGCTGTTCTACGCGGTGGGCATCTGGAACGACTACATGTCGCCCCTGCTGTATATCAACGACAACGACAAGTGGACGCTGCAGGTGCTGGTCCGGCAGCTCACCAGCCCCGACGCGGCCAACGCCATCAGCGCCCTGGACACGGTGTTCTTCCCCGCCAAGGGCCTGATGTTCGCGGTCGTGGTCATCGCGACGCTGCCGATCCTGGTGTTCTACCCGTTCCTGCAGAAGCACTTCGCCAAGGGCGTGCTGATCGGGTCGGTGAAGGAGTGACCGGCATGGAGACGTCGCTGCGCTGGCTGGACAGCCCGGGCGGGCAGGGGGTGACCTGGGGCGTCCCGTGGCCGCGCGGCGCCGTCTCCCCGGACGCCCCCTTCGCCCTCACCGGTCCCGGCGGGCAGGAGACGCCGGTGCAGAGCTGGGTGACCGCCACCTGGCCGGACGGCTCGGTCAAGTGGTCCGCCCACGCCGCCGTACCTCCCGGCGACGGCCCGTACCGGCTCCACCCGGGGCAGGAGCCCGCCGCGCCCCCGTCGCCCGTCACCGTCGCCCGCGAGAACGGGCGGCTCACCGTGAGCACCGGGACCGTCGCCTGGACGATCGAGGACGCGGGGGAGACGCTGGTCCGCTCCGCCGCCCGCGACGGCCGGGAGATCCTCCGCGACGTCCGCCTGATCAGCCTGCGCCAGGACGGGCCCACCCCCGACGAGGGCGGCACCGTACACCGCCAGAGGGCCACCGGCCGGATCGAGCGCGTCACCGTCGAGCAGGACGGGCCCGTCCGCGCGGTCGTCAGGGCGGAGGGCCGGCACGGCGACTGGCTGCCCTTCACCGTCCGCCTGTACTTCTACGCGGGCGCCGAGGACGTGCGGATCGTGCACAGCTTCGTCTGGGACGGCGACCCCGGCCGCGACTTCCTCGCCGGGCTGGGCCTGCGCGCCGGCGTGGTGATGCGGGACGAGCCGCACGACCGGCACGTCCGGCTGGCCGGGCCCGGCGGCTTCCTCACCGAGGCGGTGCGCGGCCTGACCGGCCTGCGCCGCGACCCCGGCGAGGAGGTCCGGCGCGCCCAGGTGGCGGGCCGCCCGTGCGGCCCCATCGGCGACCCCGAGGTGTCCGGCCGCCTCCACCTCATCCCCGCCTGGAACGACTACACCCTCGACCAGCTCTCCGCCGACGGCTACCTGCTGCGCAAGCGCACCGCCGAGGGCCACGCCTGGGTGACGATCCCGTCCGGCACCCGCTCGGCCGGGTACGGCTACCTCGGCGGCGTCAGCGGCGGCCTCGGCTTCGGCCTGCGCGACTTCTGGCGGCTGCACCCCACGCGGCTCGACGTCCGCGACGCCGCCCAGGACCTGGCCACCGCCACGGTCTGGCTCTGGTCCCCGTCCGCGCCCGCCATGGACCTGCGGTTCTGGCACGACGGCCTCGGCCAGGACACCCACGCCGCCCAGCTCGAAGGCCTGGAGATCACGTACGAGGACCACGAGCCGGGCTTCGGCGACGCGCACGGCATCGCCCGCACCCACGAGCTGACCCTGCGCGTGTACGGCGCGACGCCCGCGCACCCGGACCTGGCGGCGCACGCCGCCGCGATGAACGAGCCGCCGCTGCTGGTCGCGGGCCCCGGGCGGATCCGGGCGGCGGGCGTGTTCGGCGACTGGGCCCCCGCCGACCGGAGCACGCCCGCCCGCGCCGCGATCGAGGACCGCCTGGACTTCCTGTTCGACCTGTACGAGCGAGAACGCGAGCAGCGCCGCTGGTACGGCTTCTGGGACTACGGCGACGTGATGCACACCTACGACGCCGACCGCCGCACCTGGCGCTACGACGTCGGCGGCTACGCCTGGGACAACTCCGAGCTCTCGCCCGACCTGTGGCTGTGGTACCAGTTCCTGCGCACCGGCCGGGCCGGCGTGTTCCGCTTCGCCGAGGCCATGACCCGCCACACCGGCGAGGTCGACGTCTACCACCTGGGCCGGTGGAAGGGCCTGGGCAGCCGGCACAACGTGCAGCACTGGGGGTGCAGCTGCAAGCAGCTGCGGATCTCCAGCGCGGTCTACCGGCGGATCTTCTACTACCTGACCGCCGACGAGCGGACCGGCGACCTGCTCGACGAGGTGGCCGGGGCCGAGGAGGCGTACGCCGCGCTCGACCCGCTGCGCAAGCTCCGCCGGGGCGGTCACGACCCGTCGGCCCCGTCCGTCGGGCTCGGCACCGACTGGGGGGCGCTCGCCGCCGCCTGGCTGACCCGCTGGGAACGGCACGGCGACGAGCGGGCCAGGGACCGGCTGCTGGGCACCATGACCGGCATCGGCGCGCTGCCCCGCGGCTTCCTGACCGGCGAGGCCCGCCTCGACCTGGCCACCGGCCGGTTCGACACCTCGCGCGACGCCGTCGAGGTCTCGCACCTGTCGGCGGTCTTCGGCCTGCCCGAGATCTGCTCGGAGCTGATCGCGCTCGGCCTGGACGCGCCCGGCTTCGAGCGGGCCTGGCTCGACTACTGCCGGCTCTACCTCGCCGCGCCCGAGCGGCAGGCCGCCGAGACCGGCCGCGCGCTGACCGGCATCTCGCTGATCCAGGCCCACAGCCGCCTGGCCGCCTACGCCGCGGCCCGCCTCGGCGACGCCGGGCTCGCCGCGCTGGCCTGGCGGAAGTTCTTCCGCGACGAGGGCGACCAGCTCAACAGCAACGCGCTGCAGCGCGAGCCGGAGTGGCGGCTCACCCGTGTCGAGGGGCCGCACGTGCCCGCCGCGCTCTGGGACGCGCCGTTCGTCAGCACCAACGACGCCGCCCAGTACGGGCTCGCGGCGATCCAGAACCTGGCCCTGATCCCCGGGCACCTGCCGGAGGACTGACCGGTACACCGCTGCTCACGCAGAGTTGGAGCTCCAGCAACGGGCCCTACACTGATCGGTATGCACACTCCCGATTGACCGGCGTCGCACGCCCTCATCCCTCGTCTCCTAGCACGGGAGTGCTTCGCCAATCATGATCATTGCTACTGACATCGAACTGCGTGCGGGCTCGCGGCTCCTCATCGAGAACGCCTCCTTCCGGGTCAACCCCGGTGACAAGATCGGGCTCGTCGGCCGCAACGGCGCCGGCAAGACGACGCTGACCAAGGTGCTGGCCGGAGAGGCGCTGCCCGCCGGCGGCACCGTCACCCGCACCGGCAGCGTGGGCTACCTGCCGCAGGACCCGCGCACGGGCGACCTGGACGTGCTCGCCCGCGACCGCGTGCTCTCGGCCCGGGGCCTGGACACGGTCCTGCGCGAGCTGCGCGAGGCCGAGCGGGCCATGTCCTCGGCCGACGACCGCACGCGCGAGAGGGCGGTCCGGCGCTACGGCCGCCTCGAAGACCAGATGCACGTGCTCGGCGGCTACGCCGCGGAGTCGGAGGCGGCCGCCATCGCCTCCTCCCTCGGCCTGCCCGACAGGGTGCTGGGACAGCCCCTGAAAACGCTTTCTGGCGGTCAGCGGCGCCGGGTGGAATTGGCCAGAATTCTTTTCAGTGACGCGGAAACTCTCCTTCTGGACGAGCCGACAAACCACCTAGATGCGGACTCAATCGGGTGGCTTCGTGATTTTTTGCGATCTCATCAGGGCGGCTTGGTGATCATCAGCCACGACGTCCAGCTTCTTGAAGCCACGGTCAACAAGGTCCTCCACCTGGACGCCAACCGGTGCGTCGTCGACCACTACAACGTCGGCTGGAAGACCTACCTCGCCCAGCGCGAGACCGACGAGAAGCGCCGCAAGCGCGAGCGCGCCAACGCCGAGAAGCAGGCCGGCGCGCTCCTGGCGCAGGCCGACAAGATGCGCGCCAAGGCCACCAAGGCCAAGGCCGCGCAGGACATGATGCGCCGCGCGCACCGCATGCTGGCCTCCACCGAGGAGGAGCGCGTCAGCGACAAGGTCGCCAGGCTGCGCTTCCCGGAGCCGCAGCCGTGCGGCCGCACCCCGCTGATCGCCGAGGGGCTGTCGAAGTCCTACGGGTCGCTGGAGGTCTTCACCGACGTGGACGTGGCCATCGACCGAGGTCACCGGGTGGTCATCCTCGGGCTCAACGGCGCCGGCAAGACCACCCTGCTGCGCCTGCTGGGCGGTCTGGAGAAGCCCGACACCGGGGAGATCCGGCCCGGCCATGGGCTCAAGATCGGCTATTACGCCCAGGAGCACGAGACGCTCGACGGCGACAGGACCGTCCTGGAGAACATGCGCTCGGCGGGCGGCGCGTTCACCGACGCCGAGCTCCGCAAGGTCCTCGGCTCGTTCCTGTTCTCCGGCGACGACGTCGACAAGCCCGCCCGGGTGCTCTCCGGCGGCGAGAAGACCCGCCTCGCGCTGGCCACGCTGGTGCTGTCCAGCGCCAACGTCCTGCTGCTCGACGAGCCCACCAACAACCTCGATCCGGTGAGCCGTGAGCAGGTCCTCAATGCACTGAGGTCGTATTCAGGAGCTATCGTTCTTGTAACCCATGATGAGGGTGCCGTTGACGCCCTGTCACCAGATAGGGTGATCTTGCTACCTGACGGAACTGAAGACGCATGGAGCGAAGAATTTTCCGATCTTGTGGCACTTGCCTGATCTTAATTTGAGTGGGTACGGATCTTTTCCCGTGGAGTAGGTAGCCGATCCCGCTGAAATGACTGATCATGGCGGAGTAACGCTGCGGAAGTCCGGCACTACAGGAGGTACTCGTGGCCGAGACACTGAAGAAGGGCACCCGTGTGACGGGGGCCGATCGCGAGAAACTGGCCGGCGATCTGAAGAAGCGCTATGCCGCGGGCGAGAGCATCCGCGCCCTGGCCGCTTCGACCGGCCGGTCCTACGGGTTCATCCACCGCATCCTCAGCGAGTCCGGCGTGACTCTGCGCGGGCGCGGAGGGGCGACCCGGGGTAAGTCCAAGCGCTGACGGCCGCCTCGGAACGTGCGACCGCAGCCGCTCGTCCCTAGTCAGCCTGCCGTCGCGCCCGAGCCCAGAATGTCATTCTGTAAGCTCGGGCGCGACGGTCCAGCGAGGAGGGCAGCGGTGATGGCGGACGTGAAGGCGCCACAGCAGCGCGGGGGGTACGCGGAGGAGATGTCCGCCGACCATCTGGCGGAGATCGGCCTGCGCTACGAGGTGGACGGTGAGATAGCCACGGTCACCCTCGATCGGCCGGACAAGCGCAACGCGCAGACGTTCGCGACCTGGTCGGCCCTGAGGAGCATCGGCGACGCCCTGCCGGAGCAGGTGCGCGTGGTCGTGGTGAAAGGTGAGGGACCGTCCTTCTCGGCAGGCATCGACCTGCGGATGTTCAGTGACGAGGGGGTGCCGGGGCAGGGCTCGTTCGGCTCGGCGAGCAGCCAGGACGACGACTCGCTCAAGCAGGCGGTCGACAAGGCCCAGCAGGGCTTCCTGTGGCTGCGCCGCCCCGATATCGTCTCCGTCGCGGCCGTGCAGGGGCACGCGATCGGCGCGGGATTCCAGCTCGCGCTCGCCTGCGACCTGCGGATCGTGGCCGACGACGTCAAGTTCTGCATGAAAGAGCCCGCACTCGGGCTGGTGCCCGATCTGACCGGCACCAAGCCCCTGGTGGAGCTGGTGGGCCTGGCCAAGGCGATCGACATCTGCCTGACCGCCAGGGTGGTGGAGGCCGACGAGGCCTACCGCATCGGCCTGGCCGAGCAGGTGGTCGCCGCCGGCGACCTGGCCGGGGCCGTGGCTGAGAAGGCCGCGCAGCTGCTGTCGACCGACCGGGACGCGGCGGCCGCGACCAAACGACTGCTCCAGGGCGCGTCCGGGCGCACCCTCGACGAGCAGCGAGCGGCGGAGGGCGCCGAGCAGGCCCAGCGCCTCAAGGCCCTCTTCGGCGGCCGGTCCTGACCTCACGGCGGCGGTTTCGCCTTGAGCTGATCAGGGAATCGGCGGACGGCCCGGAGACGCTTAGCTGGGGGAGTGGAGGGATGTCCCCTATATGTCGATGATGGGCGGGGGCTTCGGCCCCGGTGTCTGGGCGTCGCTGCGGCGCGACGGCTCGGTGACCAAGCAGCGGCTCGCACCCGGCACGGTGCGGCGGATCGTCGGCTACGCCCTGCCCTACCGCGGGCAGATCGCCGCGTTCCTGCTGCTCGTGGTGGCGGGTGCGGGCATCGTGGTGGCCAACCCGCTGCTCATGAAGGCCATCATCGACGACGGCATCATCCCCGGCGACACCGGCCTGGTGATCGCCCTTTCGGTGGCGATCGCCGGGCTGGCGCTCGCCGACGCCGCGCTGACGCTGGTGCAGCGGTGGTTCTCCGCCCGCATCGGCGAGGGCCTGATCTACGACCTGCGCACCGAGGTCTTCGACCACGTGCAGCGGATGCCGGTCGCGTTCTTCACCCGGGCGCAGACCGGCGCGCTGGTGTCCCGGCTCAACACCGACGTGATCGGCGCCCAGCGGGCGCTGACCACCACGCTGTCGTCCGTGGTCGCCAACGTGGTCAGCCTCGTGCTGGTGCTCGGCGCCATGCTCGTGCTGTCCTGGCAGGTGACGCTGATCGCGCTGGTGCTGCTGCCGATCTTCATCGTGCCCGCCAAGTGGGTGGGCCGCCGCATGTCGGCGCTGACCCGCGAGCAGATGCAGCTCGACGCCGAGATGAGCAGCGTCACCACCGAGCGCTTCAACGTGGCCGGCGCCATGGTGGCCAAGCTTTACGGCCGCCCCGAGGACGACGCCGCCGTCTTCGGCGAGCGGGCCGCCCGGGTGCGCGACATCGGAGTGCGGGTCGGCATGTACGGCACCGTGTTCCGGGTCGCGCTCGGCCTGGTCGCCGCGCTGGCGACGGCCCTGGTGTACGGGGTCGGCGGCGTGCTGGCCGTGTCCGGCGCCTTCGAGCTCGGCACGCTCGTCGCCCTGGCCGCGCTGCTCATGCGCCTGTACGGGCCGCTCACGTCGCTGTCGAACGTGCACGTCGACGTGATGACGGCCCTGGTCAGCTTCGACCGGGTGTTCGAGATCCTGGACCTCAAGCCGATGGTGGCCGAGCGGCCGGACGCCCGGCCGGTGCCCGGGGGCCCGGTCACCATCGACTTCGACGACGTGCGCTTCCGCTACCCGTCGGCCGAGGAGGTGTCGCTGGCGTCGCTGGAGTCGATCGCCAAGGCCGACAACGGCCCGTCCCCGCAGGTGCTCGACGGCGTGACCTTCACCGCCGCGCCCGGCAGGCTCGTCGCCCTGGTCGGCCACTCCGGCGCCGGCAAGACGACGATCACCTCGCTCGTGTCCCGGCTCTACGACGTCACCGGCGGGGCGGTCCGGATCAACGGCCTCGACGTGCGCGAGGCCACGCTCGCCTCGCTGCGCGAGACCGTCGGCGTGGTCACACAGGACCCCCACCTGTTCCACGACACCATCGCGGCCAACCTGCGCTACGCCCGGCCGGACGCCACCGAGGAGGAGATGTGGGCGGCGCTGCGGGCCGCGCAGATCGGCGAGCTGGTCGAGGGGCTGCCCGAGGGGCTGGAGACGGTGGTGGGCGAGCGCGGCTACCGGCTGTCCGGCGGCGAGAAGCAGCGCCTGGCGCTGGCCCGGCTGCTGCTCAAGGCGCCCCGCGTGGTGGTGCTCGACGAGGCGACCGCGCATCTGGACTCGGAGTCGGAGGCGGCCGTGCAGCAGGCGCTCAAGACGGCGCTGGCGGGCCGCACCTCGCTGGTCATCGCGCACCGGCTCTCCACCATCCGGGAGGCCGACGAGATCCTGGTCGTGCACGAGGGCCGGATCGCCGAGCGCGGGCGTCACGAGGAGCTGCTGCGGAAGGGCGGGCTCTACGCCGAGCTCTACCGCACCCAGTTCAGCTCTTCAGGTAGCCCAGCCGGGTGAGCTCCTCGCGGGTCACCTTCTCCACCAGCTCGGCGTCGGCCGAGCGCAGCCGGGTGCGCCAGCCGCCCACCCGGGGCGCCGCCGCCCCGTACAGGGCCACCTTCGGCACCCGCGTGCCCAGGAACTCCGACAGCCTGGCCGCCTCCCGCGCCGGGTCGCGCGCCAGGTCCTCGTAGCGGACCGTGATGAGCTGCTCCTCCGGCAGCTCCTTGCGCAGCGCCGCGTTCAGCCGCACCGCGCTGCGCCAGCGCAGCGCGCACTTGCCGGCCACCGGCATGGTCTTCCACCGGTCGCGGTGCTCGTCGCGGTTGACGCCGAGGAACGCGTTGGGGAACTCGGTGTCCTCCGGCAGCATGACGGGCTTGAACCAGGCCAGGCAGGCCGGGTCGCCGAGCATGTCGGCGGCCACGTCCCGGCCGTCGCGGATGAGCTGCACGATCCGCGCGTCGGGGAAGGCGCGCAGCAGCACCGGCGCCGCGTAGAGCAGGTCGGGGCTGGCGTCGCCGAACCTCGTCACCTCGCCGGTCGCCACGCACGGGCCGGTGCTGGTCACGCCGCCCGCCTCGCGGCAGACGTCCGAGCAGAGCCCGCACGAGCCGTCGAGCACCTGCCACGACTCGGCGAGCGCGTCGCGTATCACCCGCACCGCGCCCGAGGTGCGGCCGATCGACGGCCGCCGGGCGAAGGCGTAGACCACGTGGGCCACGCAGGCGCGGCCGGTCGTCAGGTGGAACCCCGGCGCCCGTTTGAGGGCGCGGGCCACCAGGTCCGTGCCCGAGTGCGGGGCGCCGACCAGGAACACCGGCCTGCGGACCTTGATGCCGTTGACCACGAGGATGTGGGGCGGAAGTCGCATAGGAGAGGTAAGTGTGACACCGTTTCCCGGGTGATTGAGACACCTGGATTCTTGCATCATGACGCGACCGTCGCCGTCGTGGCCCCCTCGGGTCCAGTGGACGCCGCCGCGCTCAGGCGCGGGGTCGAGCGGCTGGAGGGGCTCGGCATGAAGGTGGTCGTCGGCCAGCACGTGTTCGACCGCCAGGACCTGCCGTACCTGGCGGGGACGGACGCGGCGCGGGCGGCCGACCTCCAGGCGGCGTGGTGCGATCCTGCGGTGTCGGCGGTGTTCTGCGCCAGGGGCGGCTACGGGGCGGGCCGGCTGCTGCCGCTGCTCGACTGGGACGCGATGCGGGCGGCCGGGCCGAAGGTGCTGGTCGGCTCCAGCGACATCACCGCGCTGCACCGGGCGTTCGCGGTGGAGCTGGGCGTGCCCACGCTGCACGGCCCGATGCCCGGCAGCGCGCTGCTCGGCGGCGAGGAGGGTCCCGAGCCGGACACCCTGGCCCATCTGCGGGCGGCGCTGACCGGGGCCGCCGCGCCGGTCACCGGCGACCGGGTGCTGGTGCCCGGCCGGGCCGAGGGGGTGCTGAGCGGGGGTAACCTGTCGCTGCTCGCCTCGCTCTGCGGCACGCGCTACCAGCCGTCGTTCGCGGGCGGGATCGCGTTCCTGGAGGACATCGGCGAGGAGCCCTACCGCGTCGACCGGATGCTCACCCAGCTCTTGCAGGCGGGGGCGTTCGAGGGCGTGCGGGGGATCGCGCTGGGCTCCTGGGTCGACTGCGGCGACCCGTATCCGGCGCTCCGCGACCGGCTGGCGCCGCTCGGGGTGCCGGTCGTCGCCGGGCTTCCCGCAGGCCATGGATCACCCCAGATGAGTGTGTGGCTTGGGGCTCTTGGTGCTATTGATACCGAATCGTGCTCCCTGACGGGCCCGTACTGGAACGAGAGCCAGGCAAGGTAGGAGAGAAAAGGGACAAATCCGACAGAAAGGGACATGGCGCGTGCCATCCTTTCCACGTGACCGGGAGCCCTCGCGCCGGTCAGCCGAGGACGTCGACCTCGACTCGCTGCTGGCGCTGGTCACCGAGTCCCTCGGGTACACCTGCGTGTTCGCGCCGGACGGCGCCTCCCTGACCATGCGCGGGCCCCGGGAGATCCGGGTCCGGCTCGCCGGGCTGCGCAGGGAGGCGGGCCGCCGGGCCCGCGAGGACTGGCCGACCCTGGTCTCCGAGCACCTCGCGCACGCCGTCTCCGGCGACCCGCTCGACTACTGCGACCTGGACCAGGTCCGCTCCCTGCTGACCACCCGCGTGGAGTCGGCCGACGAGGTGGCCGACCCCGCCCGGGTCGTCGGCCGGCACCTCAACGGCGACCTGCTGGAGATCCTCGCCGTCGGCGACCGCCCGGTGCGGCCCGAGGAGGCGGGCTGCTGGCCGCTGCCCGCCGCGCGGGCGCTGGAGCTGGCCGTGTCGAACGTGCGGGTCGGCGAACGGCTGACCGTCGAGTCGATCGAGCTGTCCGGCACCCCAGTGACCCGGCTCACCGCGGCCACCCCGGCCGCCGCCACCCACCTGCGCTGGCTGGACGACTATCTCCCGGTGCCGGACGACGGGGTGCTCGCCGTCCTGCCCGACCCGTACACCCTGCTCGTCCACCCGGTCCACGGGCTCGGCGTGGTCCGGGCGATAGAGCGGCTGCGCGTGCACGCCGCCCGCACCGGCGGGCTGAGCTCGCAGGTCTACTGGTGGCACGACGGGCGGCTCGCGCTGATAAGGGCCGACATCGAGCTGCGCAGCGGCCACACCAGGCTGGTCGTGGCCCCGCCGCCCGAGTTCGCCCGGGTGCTGGCGAGGCTGGCCGCCTAGATCACAGCAGTTTCGTCAGCGCCCGCGCGGCGTGGATCAGCGGGACGTGCGAGAAGGCCTGCGGGAAGTTGCCCACCTGCCTGCCGTAGCGCGGATCGTACTCCTCCGCGAGCAGCCCGACGTCGTTGCGGAGCGCCAGCAGCCGCTCGAACAGCTCGACCGCCTCGTCCTTGCGCCCCTGCATGGCCATCACCTCGACCAGCCAGAAGCTGCACGCCAGGAACGCGCCCTCGGCGCCGGGCAGCCCGTCGACGTCGTTGTCCTCGGCCACCGGGTAGCGCAGCACGAAGCCGTCGGCCATCAGCTCCTTCTCGATGGCCGCGACCGTGCCGGTCACCCGCGGGTCGTCGATCGGCAGGAACCCGACCATCGGCATGAGCAGCAGCGACGCGTCGAGCTCGCGGGAGCCGTAGGACTGTGTGAAGGTGTTGCGGGCCGGGTCGTAGCCCTTGTCGCAGATCTCGGCGTGCATCTTGTCGCGCACCGCCCGCCACCGCTCGACCGGCCCGGTGCGGCCGAACCGCTCGACGTACTTGACCGCGCGGTCGAACGCCACCCAGCACATCATCTTCGAGTGCACGAAGTGGCGGCGCGGCCCGCGCACCTCCCACAGGCCCTCGTCGGGCTCGTCCCAGTGCTCCTCCACGTAGTCGAGGAGCTGCCGCTGGATCGACCAGGCCCGCTCGTCGGGGGTCAGCCCGGAGGTACGGCCGAGGTACAGCGAGCTCATGACCTCGCCGTACACGTCGAGCTGGAGCTGGTTGACCGCCTGGTTGCCGATCCGGACCGGGCGGGAGCTCTCGTAGCCGTCGAGCCAGTCGAGCTCCAGCTCGGGCAGCCGGCGCTCGCCCGCGACCCCGTACATGATCTGCAGGTCCTGCGGGCGGCCGGCGATCGCGCGCAGCAGCCACGCCCGCCACGCGGCGGCCTCGTCCAGGTAGCCGGCGCCGATCAGCGCGTCGAGCGTCATGGTGGCGTCGCGCAGCCAGCAGTAGCGGTAGTCCCAGTTGCGTACGCCGCCGATGTCCTCCGGCAGGGAGGTGGTGGGGGCGGCCACGATGCCGCCGGTGGGCGCGTAGGTGAGCGCCTTGAGCGTGATCAGGGAGCGGATCACGGCCTCCCGCCACGGCCCCTGGTGGCTGCAGGTGCTCACCCAGTCGTGCCACATGGCCTCGGTCTGGGCGAGCTGGTCCTCGCACTCGATCTGGGGCGGCATCGGCTGGTGGGAGGGGTGCCAGGTGAACACGAACGGCATCCGCTCGCCCGCCTTCACCTCGAAGGTCGCCTCGTGCGCGTAGTCGCCGCCGCGCAGCGGGATCGGGGAGTGCAGCCAGACCGAGTCGGGCCCGCCGACCGCCTGCAGATGGCTGCCGTTGCGGCGCATCCACGGCACGATCCGGCCGTAGTCGAAGCGGACCCGCAGCTGGGTCGACATCTCGACGGTGCCGGACACGCCCTCCACGATGCGGACCACGTCGGGGTTCACGTCACGCGGCGGCATGAAGTCGATCACCCGGACGGTGCCGGTGGGGGTGTCCCACTCGCTCTCCAGGATGAGTGTGTCGGGCCGGTAGCGGCGCCGGTCGGCCATCGGCCTGCCGGTCGGGCCGAGCCACCAGTGGCCGTTGCGGTCGTCGCCGAGCAGACCGGCGAAGCAGGCGGGGGAGTCGAACCTGGGCAGGCAGAGCCAGTCGATGGAACCGTCCCTGCCGACCAGTGCCGCCGACTGCATGTCACCGATGAGCGCGTAGTCCTCGATCCGCATGGCTTGACACTAGCGTCTGCCGCGGCTGCTCCGGCTCACGTGTGCCGGACCGGGGACAGCGGGAACCAGCGGGTGAAGAGCTGGGTCAGCGGGCCGATGGCGAACGCGAAGGCGATCGTGCCCAGCCCGGCGGTGCCGCCCAGCAGCCATCCGGCGGCGAGCACGGTGACCTCGATGAGGAACCGGCTCAGCCGCACCGACAGGCCGAGCCGCATCAGGCCCGTCATGATGCCGTCGCGCGGGCCCGCCCCCATGCCCGCGCCGATGTACAGGACGGTGGCCAGCGCGATGGAGGTCACGGCGAGCGCGACGAAGAGCCAGCGGAGCAGGAGGTGGTCGGGCGTGGGCAGCAGGTGGAGTGAGACGTCGGCGAACACCCCTACGAAGATCACGTTGCTGATCGTGCCGAAGCCGGGGCGCTGCCGGAGCGGGATCCAGGCCAGCATGACCAGCGCGCCCACGATGATGATCATCGTCCCGATGGACAGGCCGGTCAGGAGCGCGGCGCCCTGGTGGAACACGTCCCAGGGGCCGTTGCCGAGGCCGGATTCGATCTGGAGCCCGATGCCGGTCCCGTAGAGCGCCAGGCCGCCGTACAGACGTGTGAGGCGGGCGGGCAGGGAGCCGGTGTGCGTGACGGTCGCTTCTTTCATGGTGTCTCCACCGTGCCATGTCCCCGGGTTGCCCCTACAGGGCCAATCCGCGAAAGTGGCCTCATGCGTCATCTGTCGGCCGGTCAGCTCGCCCGGCTCGTCGGCGCCGGACCCCGGGAGCGGCCCTACTACCGGGCGTTCGCCGACGCCGTGCGCGCCGCCGTCCTGGACGGGCAGATCCCGGTCCGGGTCCGCATGCCCGCCGAACGCGACCTGGCCCGGGCGCTCGGCGTCAGCCGCACCACCGTGACCGCCGCCTACGACCTGCTGCGCGAGCGCGGCTTCCTGGAGAGCCGGCAGGGCGCCGGGAGCTGGACCGCGCTGCCCGACCCGGCGCTCACCCCCGACAACCCCTGGCTCGCCGTCGACGGCGACGGCCTCATCCAGCTGCACGCCGCCGCCCCGCCCGCGCCGTCGGCGCTGCGCGCGGCCATGACCGAGGCCGTCGAGGAGATCCCCCGGTACGGCATGGGCAACGGCTACCACCCGCTCGGGCTGCCCGTCCTGCGGGAGCGGATCGCCGCCCGCTACACCGAGCGCGGCGTGGCCACCCGCCCGGAGCAGATCCTCGTCACCACCGGCTCCCAGCACGCCATCGAGGTCGTGCTCGGCGCGCTCGCCGCCCCGGGCGACGCGATCCTGGTGGAGTCGCCCACCTACCCGCACGCCGTCGACTCCGTTCGCCGGCGCGGCGCCCGGGTAGTCTCCACCGGCGTCTCCGCCGACGGCTGGCACGAGGACCTGGTCTCCGGCGCGATGCGGCAGGTCGGCGCCCGGCTCGCCTACCTGATGCCCGACTTCCAGAACCCGACCGGCGCGCTCATGGACGACGCCACCCGCTCGGCGGTCGCCGCCGCGGCCCGCCGCTCCGGCACCCTGCTGGTCGCCGACGAGACCTGGGCGGAGCTGGCGCTGGACGAGGTGCCGCGGACCGCGCCGATGGCCGCCTTCGACACCGGCGGCCGGGTGATCAGCATCGGCTCGGCGTCCAAGCTGTGGTGGGGCGGGCTGCGCATCGGCTGGATCCGCACCACGGCCGCGCTGGCCCGCCGCCTGGCGGCGCACCGGGCGTCGGTGGACATCGCCAGCCCGGTGCTGGAGCAGCTCGTCGTGGCCGCGCTCTTCGACCGGCTGGAGGAGACCCGGCAGGAGCGCCGCCGCGCGCTGCGCGCCTCACGGGCCACGCTCGTCGCCGAGCTGCGCGAGCACCTGCCGGAGTGGCGGTTCACGGTGCCGCCCGGCGGCGGCACGCTCTGGATCCGGCTCGACTCCGGTTCGGCCGTCTCCCTCGCCGAGGCCGCCGCCTGTCATGGCGTACGGATCGCGCCCGGCCCCTGGTTCGGCCTGGAGGGCACGCTGGAGGGTTACCTGCGGCTGCCCTTCACCCAGCCGCCCCAGGTGCTGCGGGAGGGCGTCGCCCGGCTGGTGACGGCACGGCGGCTGGGCCGCACCGGCGCGGTCCGGGCGCCCGACGCGCTGAGCCCAGTCGTCTGAAACAGGGTCTGGGCAGGTCTAGGGCTCCCTGCGGACGCCGCGGGCCAGCGGGGCGCGCCAGTTGAACCGCATGGCGGCGATCCGCAGCACGAAGGTCAGCACGGCCGCCCCGAGCGCGACCGGCCAGCCCTTCAGCCCCGCCGCGTCCATCGCGGCCAGCGCCCCCGACCCGACCATGGTGGGGACCGCGTACAGCTGCCGGTCGTGCAGCAGCGTGGGGATCTCCCCGGCCAGCACGTCGCGCAGCATGCCGCCGCCCACCGCGGTGGTGACGCCGAGCAGGGCGGCGTGCAGCGGGCTCAGCCCGTACAGCAGCGCCTTGGCGGTGCCGACGGCGCAGAACAGGCCGAGCCCGGCGGCGTCCAGCACGAGCAGGACCGGCATGACGCGGGTCACGTGCGGATGCCAGAAGAACACCACGGCCGTCGCCGCCAGCGGGACCAGCACGTAGCCCAGGCTCAGGAACGCCGTGGGCGTGACGTTCAGCACCAGGTCGCGCGCGATGCCGCCGCCCAGGGCGGTGATCTCGGCCAGCACCGCCATGCCCACCACGTCCAGGCGCTTGCGCACCGCCATCAGCGCGCCGGTGAGCGCGAAGACGAAGATGCCGGCGAGGTCGAAGAGTTCTGCCACGCAGGACTGTCTACCGGATCGGCGGGGCCACCGGGTCCGGGTGCTCGGCCATCATGGCGCGCAGCTTCCGGGTGAAGACGAGCAGCGCCAGCCCGGCGGCGATCGCCATCGCGGCCAGCAGCAGGTAGTAGAGCGGGTCCGGCAGCACGGCCCCGAGGCGCCCGGTCTGGCCGCCGACCGCGTCGCCCACCGACACCGCGATGAACCAGACGCCCAGCATCTGCCCCTTGAACGCGTGCGGCGCCAGCTTGGTCGTGACCGACAGCCCCACCGGGCTGATCGCCAGCTCGCCGAAGACCTGCACCAGGTAGACCAGCACCAGCCACCACACCGACACCCGGCCGCTCTCGGCCAGCCGGGCCGCGAACGCCATGACGACGAAGCTCAGCCCCACCATGACCAGCGCGAAGCCGAACTTCTGCGAGGTGGTCACCCGGTCGCCGAGCCGTACCCAGAGCGCGGCGAAGACCGGCACGAAGATCATGATGAGGAGCGGGTTGAACGCCTGGGTGGTGGCGGCCTGGATGGGGATGCCCGACAGCGACAGGTCGATGTTGTTCTGCGCGAAGAACAGCAGCTTGCTCGGCGCCAGGTCGTAGATCATCCAGAAGATCGCGGCGGCGGCGAAGAGCCACATGTACGCCTTCATCCGGGTCCGCTCGTCCTCGGTCAGGCCGTGCGCGCCCAGCATGATGTAGCCGAAGTAGAGGACCGGCACCGCCAGGATCACCGCCGTCATCACCGCGGTGAACCGGCCCAGCGTGAACGTGCCCGTCGCCGCCCACGCGCCCAGCGCCAGCACCGCCCCGGTGACTCCGGCCGCCGCGATCAGCCCGTACCTCCGCAGCTCGTGCGGCGGGAGCGGCTCACCGGGCCGGTCGCCGGTGCCGCGCAGGCTGACCCGCCCGCCGATCACGTACTGCAGCAGGCCGAGCGCCATGCCGACGGCCGCGGCGCCGAAGCCGAGATGCCACCGGTCGCCCTCCGCCAGCCGCCCGACCACGATCGGCGCAAAGAACGCGCCCAGGTTGATGCCCAGGTAGAACAGCGAGAACCCGGCGTCGCGGCGCGCGTCGGCGTCCTCCGGGTACAGCTTGCCCACCATGACCGAGATGTTCGGTTTGAGCAGCCCGGTGCCCAGGACGATCAGCAGCAGGCCCAGCCAGACGAAGGCGGGCGAGGGCACCGGGACGGCCATGCTGATGTGGCCGCACATGATGACGAACCCGCCCCAGAACACCGACCGGCGCGCGCCCAGGATCCGGTCCGCGACCCACCCGCCCGGCAGCGCGACCAGGTAGATCAGCGCGCCGTAGATGCCCACCACGGCCTGCGCGGTCTCCTCCGACAGGCCCAGCCCGTCGCGGGCGGGGGAGGCGACCATGAACGTGGCCAGGATGGCGCGCAGCCCGTACCAGCTGAACCGCTCCCACATCTCGGTGCCGAACAGCGTCGCCAGCCCCCAGGGCTGGCCGAAGAACGTCCTGCCGCCGTCGGTCATGCCATCTCCGGTCACGTCTCGCATGGGAATCATCACTGTACGTGACGAGTTCTCCAGGCACTTGCCGCTACCCGCGCCGTGTGGTGCGATGCATCCCAGCCTTGCAAGTGATTACTGACTGGAGGCAGGTCCATGGCCGACGTCCTCGAGGTACGGGCGGAGATCGAACGCTCGATCGCCGGGCTCACCCTGTGCGAGCAGCTGAGAAAGGCCGCCGAGCAACACCCGGACGCTCCTGCCTACTCCGACCCGGACGGCGACGGCTGGTCCACCCTCACCTACGCCGAGGCCAGGCGCCGCGTGCTGGAGATCGCGGCCGGCTTCGCCGCCCTGGGGCTGGAACCCGGCGACGCGGTCGCGCTCATGATGGTCAACCGGAGCGAGCACGTCCTCGCCGACCTGGGCGCCGTGCACGCGGGCGGCGTCGGCTGCACCATCTACAGCACCTTCGCGCCCGAGCAGGTCGCCTTCGTCGCGGGCGACGTCAACGCCAAGATCGCGGTCATCGGCGGGCCCGCCGAGCTGGCCCGCTGGGAGCCGTCGCTGGACGAACTGCCGGACCTCCGCAAGATCATCATGCTGGAGGGGGCGCCGGACGGCGACCGGTTCATGTCCTGGCAGGACTTCCTCGACCTGAGCCGGGCCCGGCTGGAGGAGGACCCCGCCGACATCGACGCCCGCTGGCGGGCCGTCACCGCCGACGACCCCGTCACCGTCCTCTACACCTCCGGCACCACCGGCCAGCCCAAGGGCGTCCCGCTCACCCACCACAACGTCTTCTACGAGGTGGCCTGCACCGACCGGATGGCCAACCTGCCGACCGAGGGCACCCAGATCTCCTACCTGACCTACGCGCACATCGCCGAGCGGGTGCTGAGCCTCTACCTGCCCCTGGTCAAGATCTCCCACGTGTACTTCTGCACCGACCTGGCCAACCTCGGCACCGTGCTCGGCCAGGTCCGGCCGGTGCTCTTCTTCGGCGTGCCGCGCGTGTGGGAGAAGATGATGGCCAAGCTCCTCGCGGTCCTGTCCACCCAGCCCGAGGAGCAGCAGGCCGCGGTCCGCCAGGCCATGGCCGCCGGCGTCGCCTGGGTGGAGGCCGGGCAGTACGGCCACACCATGACCCCCGAGATCCAGGAAGCGTACGAGAAGGCCGACAGCTCGCTGCTGTCGATCGTCCGCGGCATGATCGGGTTCGACCGCGCCAAGTGGACCGCCACCGGCGCCGCGCCGCTCCCCGCCGAGGTGCAGCGCTTCTACGCCGGGCTCGGGCTGAAGGTCATCGACGTGTACGGGATGACCGAGACGACCGGGGCGTTCACCGGGAACGCCCCGACCTGCTACCGCCTGGGCACGGTCGGCCGGGCCGAGCCGGGTGTCGAGGTCCGCCTTGCCGAGGACGGCGAGATCCTCACCCGCAGCCCGCTCGACACCACCGGCTACCTCAACCGGCCCGAGGCCACCGCCGAGCTCATCGACGCCGACGGCTGGCTGCACACCGGCGACATCGGCACCGTCGACGAGGACGGCTTCTACCGGGTGATCGACCGTAAGAAGGAGCTGATCATCACGGCCGGCGGGGAGAACATCTCGCCCGCCGAGATCGAGAACCACCTCAAGGAGCACCCGCTGATCGGCCAGGCGCTCGCCTACGGCGACCGGCGGCCCTACCCGGTGGCCATCCTCACTCTCGACGGCGAGATCGCCCCCGGCTGGGCCCAGTCGCGCGGCATCGCCTACGGCACGCTCGCCGAGCTGGCCGAGCACCCCGACGTGCTGAAGGAGGTGGCCGCCGCCGTCGAGGCCGCCAACGCCAAGCTGGCCCGGGTGCAGCAGGTCAAGAAGTGGGCGCTGCTCGGCACCGAGTGGACGCCCGAGACCGAGGAGCTGACGCCCAGCCTCAAGCTCAAGCGGCGGGTGGTGCACAGCAAGTACGCCGACCTGATCGAGAGCCTGTACACCGATTAGACCGTTTTTGCCATCAGAGGCGTGTGTCGTGGCCCTGGTCGTGACCGGGCGGTTCCTACCGTCTTGCGCATGACCAGATGCCTTCTTCTCGCCTCGCTCACGGCGGCGGCGCTGGGCGCGCCGGCCCCGGCGTCCGCCGCCGTCCCGGACGAGCCCGTCATCAGGGAGATCGACATCCGTCCCGCCGCGCCCGTCGTCGGCCCGTCGGACTCGGTCCGCCTGGTGATCGACGTGGTCGCCAAGGGGGTGCGGGGACGGCAGGGGGTCGTCGTCGAGGTCGAGCCCGGCCCGCCGCCCGGCCCGCTCCTGGAGGACAGGCGCCCGCCCGCGGAAGAAGAGGAAGAGGACTGGTCCGGCCCCGGCCCCGCGCCGTTCGGGGAACCGGACGAGATCTGGACCAGCGAGCCCAAGTGGGGCCGCGCCGAGCCCGGCGGCTGGGAGACCTGGCGGTTCCTGCCCGACAAGCGGCTCAACCGCTTCTACCCGGCCGGCACCTGGACGGTCGCCGTGACCGCGCGCGGCGCCGGGGGAGCGGAGGTCACCGAGTACGCCGCGTTCGAGCTCAAGCGCGAGACCCGGCTGACGTCGGTGCGGGCCGGGCACCACGGCGGGGGCCTGCGGCTGAGCGGCCGGCTCAAGCGGCTGGACCCGCGCGGCCTGGCCGCGTTCACGCCGTTCGGCGGGCAGCGGGTGGCGATCCAGTGGCGCCGGGACCCGTCGGCGGAGTGGGAGACGGTCACCGGGACCACCACCGACTCCGGCGGCCGGTTCTCCCGCACCGTGGGCGGCCGTCCGGGCGAGTGGCGCGCCTACTTCCCCGGGACCAGGAAGTACGCCGCGGACGCCGCCCGGCCGCGCGCGTCCTGACGCCGCCGTTGCCCAATCGTGACCGGATTTACCGCAACTTTTCCTGACCTTTGTGCGTCTTTGGCGTTGACACGCCCTGTCCGGGGCGCGTCAAGCACGGGGAAGGATTTTTCATGTTGCGACGACTCGCCGCCGGAGCGGCGGCGGCAGCGATGGGCGCCGCGGTGCTCGCGGGCGCGGCCACCCCGGCCGTGGCCGACTCCGGGGGCCGCACCAGCCTCCAACTCGACGTCACCCCCGAGCCCGCCTGGCGGGGCAAGCCGCTGTCGGTCACGGGCAAGCTGTCGGTGAAGTGCTCCGAGGACTACATCGAGGGCTTCGTCTCGGTCCACCACGCCGACCACTGCGACACGAGCGGCTCCTGGCACCGCCTCGGCTGGAAGCGGATCGCCATCCTCTTCCAGCCGGCCGGCAGCAGCGGGTGGCAGCACGTCGACACGGTCAAGACCCGCCGTGACGGCTCGTTCCACACCAAGGTCCGGGCGCGCACGTCCGGCACCTGGCGCGCGGTCTTCCAAGGCTCCCGCCACCTGGCCTCCGCCGAGGACACCGACTGGGTGAAGGTCGTGGGCCACCGCCACCACCACCGCAAGCACCACCGCCACTGATCGAGTGACGGCCTCGCCCGGTCCCTGCCAGGGGCCGGGCGATCTACGTTGTAAAGGCGCTGAACCCGCACACCCGGCCGCGCGTACCTCCACACGTTCCGTCTCATGGGCCGTCTCATGGAGGTTTCGTGGAGCTCGGCAGTCTGCGTGCCCAGGCGCACAGTCCCTCGTACTTCTCGTTGCTGCGCGACTCCGACGGCCGGCGCCCGCCGGTGGACTTCTGCATCCCCTGCAACCCGTACTTCCCCACGCCGGAGATCTTCGAGCACCTGGGGAAGAACCTGGAGACGATCCTCAAGTACTATCCCAGCGGCGCCGGCACCATCACCGCCGAGCTGGCCGCCACGATGGGGCTGCATCCCAAGACGGTGGCGATGGGCAACGGCTCCACCGAGCTGATCACCTGGATCGACCACCTGCTGGTGCGGGAGAGCCTGGCCGTCCCGATCCCCACCTTCGGCCGCTGGACCGACCAGCCGCTGGAGACCGGCAAGCGGGTCGACATGTACCCGCTGCAGGAGAGCCGCGGCTTCGCGCTCAACGTCAGCGACTACGTGTCGTTCATCCGTACCCGCGGCTCCCGCGTCGCGGTCATCTGCAACCCGAACAACCCCGACGGCGGCTACCTGCCCAAACACGAGGTGCTGCACCTGCTCGACCAGCTCATCCACCTCGACCTGGTGATCGTGGACGAGTCGTTCGGCGACTTCGTGGACGCCGAGCCCTACCCCGGGGTGGCGGCGGAGGCGGCGGTGCGGCCGAACGTGATCGTGCTGCGCAGCCTCGGCAAGAACTTCGGGCTGCACGGCATCCGCTTCGGCTACCTGGTCGCCAACCCGGCGCTGACCGCGAAGATCGCGGACGCGCTGCCCAAGTGGAACCTGAACTCCTTCGCCGAGGTGGTCGTGTTCATGCTGAGGCAGTGCATGGGGGAGTACCAGGAGAGCCTGCGCCGCCTGGCCCAGGACCGGCGCGCCATGCACCACCAGCTGTCGTGCATGCCGGACCTGACGGTCTTCCCCTCTCAGGGCAACTTCCTGCTGGTGAAGCTGCCGTCCGGGTTCGACGGGGTGCCGCTCCGCGACCACCTGCTCACCGAGCACGGCGTGTACGTGCGGGAGTGCGGCAACAAGCTGGGCACCACCAGTCAGTTCCTGCGCCTGGTGGTGCGGCCCCAGGAGGACGTGCGGCGGCTGCTGGTCGGCATGACCCAGTTCCTGTACTCGGGGAGCCTGCACGAGGTGCCGGTCATCGGGCTGCACCACCGCCGCCCGGACTCGCTGCCGGCCTAGACATGCCGCGGCGCCCCGCCGTGGGAGTAGCGGGGCGCCGCGGCTCTCCTCCACACGCCGCGTGAGGAGAAGATCTTCAGGTCAGCGGGCGGCGAAGTTCTGGGTCCAGTAGATCTGGCCCGAGGAGTTCTTCACGGCGCCGACGCCGATCAGGGTGTACGAGCAGTTCATGATGTTCGCCCGGTGGCCCGAGCTGTTCATCCAGGCCTTGACCACGTCGGCCGGGGTGCGCTGGCCCATCGCGATGTTCTCGGCCCAGCCGCGGCCGCCGGTGAAGCCGGCCTGGCGGATGCGGTCCATGAACGTGCGGCCGTCCTGCGAGGTGTGGCTGAAGTAGCCCTTCTTGGCCATGTCCGCGGAGTGCCCGGACGCGGCCTGGTGCAGCTGCGGGTCGTGCTTGAGCGGCTGGCAGCCGCCCTTGGCCCGCTCGGCGTTGGTCAGGCGGACGACCTCGTTCTCCTCGGCCGTGCCGACCGTGCCCGGCGTGCTGGTCGGCACGGGCTGCGGGGCCTGCGTCGCCGTGCGGGTGGGGCTGGGGGCGGGCGGCGGCGGGGTGGTCGTGGTGCGGGTCGGGACCGGCTGGGGCCGGTTCGTGGCCGTCACGGTCGGCTGGGGCCTGCTGGTCGCCGTCGTGGTCGGAGTGGGCCGCGGCCGGCTGCTCGCCGTCACGGTGGGGGCCGGCTGCGGCCGCTTGGTCGAGGTCGCGGTCGGCGCGGGCGCGGGCAGGTCGCACTTCTTCACCCGCAGGGCCCGGGACTTGCCCGTGTTGCCGCGGTAGTCGGTGGCGACGGCGTAGTAGGTGCCCGGCGCGCACGGCATCGCGATGGTGACGCGGGGGCGGCGGCCCCGGTCGGCGCCGCTCTTGAGCACGCGGTCCTTCCCGGGCACGGCGCGCAGGATGCGCACCCGTACCATGCCGGGCCGGTAGCAGTCGCGCAGCGAGGCGGTCGCCTTGATCTTGCCGTCCTCGGTGAGGCGCGGCTTGGCCACGGAGACGCGGCAGGCCGGCTGGGACACCGTCGCGGCATGCGCCGTGGCGACCGGTGCCGAGAGCGCGGCCGCGCTCACGAGGCACGCGAGTACCCCTAAGGGTCTACGCATGGGGGGTTCCCTCCAGTTTGCGGTAGACGCTGGATGGAATCCGCATTCTGTCGAGTCCTGCTCAGGTTTGTCCCCGAAATCCGGATATTGGGGTAAACCTAAGTGGCTCCTGAAGCGTCTAGGCTCCTCCTGGTACGGGGGTGCCTAAAGGGAGATACGGCGATTCGCGGGGTTCGGTTCACTCTCGCGCCGGACCCCGGACATGCCGCGGCCCCCGCCCTGGAAGGACGGGGGCCGCGAAGGGAACCGGTCAGCGGGCGCCGAGCAGGTGGTCCATCGCGAGCTGGTCCAGCCGCTCGAACGCCATGCCGCGCGCGGCCGCCGCGTCCGCGTCGAACTCCTCGTACGCGCCGCGGTCCGCCAGCAGATCGGAGAGCGACTCCCCGTCCGCCAGCGTCGGCCGGGCCAGGTCGTCCAGCCGGGCCGCGCGCAGCGCCTCCTGCACCTCCGGGTCCGCGCGGAACGCCGCCGCGCGCTCCTTCAGCAGCAGGTACGTGCGCATGTTCCCGGCCGCCGAGGCCCACACGCCGTCCATGTCCTCGGTCCGCGGCGGCTTGAAGTCGAAGTGCCGCGGGCCGGTGTAGCCGCCGGTCTCCAGCAGGTCGACCACCCAGAACGCGTCACGCAGGTTGCCGGCGCCGAAGCGCAGGTCCTGGTCGTACTTGACGCCGGTCTGGCCGTTCAGGTCGATGTGGAAGAGCTTGCCGTGCCAGAGCGCCTGGGCGATGCCGTGGGTGAAGTTGAGCCCGGCCATCTGCTCGTGACCGGTCTCCGGGTTGAGGCCGACCATCTCCGGGTGGGCGAGCTCGTCGATGAACGCCAGCGCGTGGCCCACGGTGGGCAGCAGGATGTCGCCGCGCGGCTCGTTCGGCTTCGGCTCGACCGCGAAGCGCAGATCGTACCCCTGGCTGATCACGTACTCGCAGAGCAGGTCGAAGGCCTCCTTCATGCGGTCGAGAGCCGCCCGCACGTCCTTGGCCGCCCCGGACTCGGCGCCCTCCCGGCCGCCCCACGCGACGTAGACCTTCGCGCCCAGCTCGACCGCGAGGTCGATGTTGCGGATGGTCTTGCGCAGCGCGAAGCGGCGCACGTCGCGGTCGTTGGCGGTGAACGCGCCGTCCTTGAAGACCGGGTGGGTGAACAGGTTGGTGGTCGCCATCGGCACCACGAGACCGGCCGCGTCCAGCGCCTGGCGGAAGCGCTTGATGTGGGACTCGCGCTTGGTGTCGCTCGAACCGAACGGGATCAGGTCGTCGTCGTGGAAGGTCACCCCGTACGCGCCGAGCTCGGCGAGGCGGTTGACGGACTCCACCGGGTCCAGCGGAGCCCTGGTGGCGTCGCCGAACGGGTCGCGACCCTGCCATCCGACCGTCCACAGGCCGAACGAGAACTTGTGTTCAGGGCGGGGCGTGAGGCTGTCAGTCATCGGGACTCCTATTCGTAAGGGCAAAAAACAAATTAGTATGCGGAGGCGCGGTAGGGAAGCCCAGAAACCCGGGAGGCACCATGTCGGCACAGCGCGTCGTGATCGGGATCGACAGCTCCACCCAGTCGGCCAAGGCCGTCGCAGTAGACGTGGACAGCGGCGCCATCGTCGGAGAAGGCCGTGCCCCGCACACCGTCTCCTCCGGCGCGGGCCGCGAGAGCGACCCCCAGCAGTGGTGGCGGGCGCTCTGCACGGCCGTCGAGCAGACCGGCTGGGCCGACCGGGCCGGCGCCGTCTCCGTCGGCGGCCAGCAGCACGGCCTGGTCACCCTCGACGACGCCGGCGAGCCCATCAGGCCCGCCATGCTCTGGAACGACGTCCGCTCCGCCGGGCAGGCCGCCGCGCTGATCGACAAGTACGGCGCCGAAACCCTCGCCCGGCGCACCGGCAGCGTGCCCACCTCGTCGTTCACCATCACCAAGTGGCTCTGGCTGCGCGAGAACGAGCCGCACCACGCCGAGCGGACCGCCGCCGTCCGGCTGCCGCACGACTACCTCACCGAACGCCTGACCGGCGAGGGCGTCACCGACCGCGGCGACGCCTCCGGCACCGGCTGGTGGACGCCCCAGGGCTACGACACCGACCTGCTGCGCGACATCGGGCTCGACCCCGCGCTGCTGCCCCGGGTCGTCTCCGGCCAGGCTGGCACCGTCAAGGCCGGCGGGCCGCTGCCCGAAGGCACGCCCGTCGCCGCCGGCACCGGCGACAACATGGCCGCCGCCCTCGGCCTCGGCCTCGAACCCGGCACCCCCGTACTCAGCCTCGGCACCTCCGGCACCGTCTACGCGGTCGCCCGGCAGCACCCCGAGGACCCCACCGGCATCGTCTCCGGGTTCGCCGACGCGCTGGACAACTGGCTGCCGCTGGCCTGCACGCTCAACTGCACCCAGGCCATCGACAAGATGGCGAGCCTGCTCGGCCGCGACCGGGAGGCGGTCGAGCCCGGCGGCGGCGTCGTCGTGCTGCCGTTCCTCGACGGCGAGCGCACCCCCAACCTGCCGCACGCCGCCGGGCTCGTGTACGGGCTGCGCCACGACACCACCCCCGGCCAGATCCTCCAGGCCGCCTACGACGGCGCCGCCGCCGCCCTGCTGGCCGCGCTCGACGACGTGCTCCGCGCCGGCGGCGAGCAGCCCGACCCGGCCACGCCCCTGCTGCTCATCGGCGGCGGCGCCAAGGGCACGGCCTGGCGGCAGACGATCCTGCGCCTGTCCGGGCGGCCGGTCGTGGTCCCGGCGGCGGCCGAGCTCGTCGCCCTCGGCGCCGCCGCCCAGGCCGCCGCCCTGCTCACCGGCGAGGCCGCGGACGAGGTCGCCCGCCGCTGGGGCACCGCCCGCGGCGAGCTGCTGGAGCCGGTGGCCCAGGACACGGCGGCGATGGAGCGGATCGCCGGTACGCTGCCCCGGGCCGGTCAGCTGTTCACCCGGCTCTGAACGGAAGGACCCGCATGCGTCACAGCCGCCGGCACCCCATCGCCCGCCGCCCCCGGCGGGTCCTCTCCCGCCGCCCCCGGCGGGTCCTCTCCCGCCGCCACGGCGTCGCCGGTCCCGGCGACTGCCGCACCGGTTCTGGTCAGGGCCGGGTGAGGGCGTCCGGAATCGGGTCCGGCGGCTTCCGGTACGAGTGCCGTACCGGTTCTGGTCAGGGCCGGATGGGGGCGTCCGGGACCGGGTCCGGCGGCTTCCGGTACGAGTGCCGTACCGGTTCTGGTCAGGGCCGGGTGAGGGTGTCCGGCGGGGGAGAAGCGCGGTGAGAGGCAGGACACGGCCGGCGTCGCAGCAGAGCATGCGACGGCACAACCTGGCCCTCGTCATGGACACCGTCGCCAGGCACGGCCCGGCGTCCAGGGCGGCCGTCGCCGGGCACACCGGGCTGACCAGGCCCGCCGTGTCGAGCCTGGTGGACGAACTGCTCGCCGCCGGGCTGCTGACCGAGCTGGGCCCGGCCGCCAACGGACGGGTCGGGCGGCCGGGCAGCGCGCTCATGGTCAGCGACCGCGGCCCCGCCGGGCTCGGCCTGGAAGTGGGGGTCGAGCACCTCGGGGTGTGCGTGACCGACCTGCGCGGCCAGGTGCGCGTCTGGACAGTCGTGGAGAGCCCCAACGCGGCTCTGCCCCCGGCCGGGGTGCTCGCCCGGCTCTCCGCGCTCGCCGGATCCGCCGTCGCCGAGGCCGCCGCGCTCGGGCTGCGGCCGGTGGCGGCGGTGATGGCCGTGCCCGGCCTGGTCGCCCGCGACTCCGGCACCGTCGAGAGCGCCCCCAACCTGGGCTGGCACGACGTCCCGGTCACGCAGCTGTGGCCGGGCGCGCTCCCGCCGCGCGTCGAGAACGAGGCCAACCTGGGCGCGCTCGCCGAGCTGTGGGCGCACCCGGTGGCGGCCGACTTCATCCACGTCTCGGCCGAAAGCGGCATCGGCGCGGCCCTGGTCGTCGGCGGCCGCCTCTTCACCGGTGCCCGCGGCCTGGCGGGCGAACTCGGCCACATGCCCGTCCACCCCGACGGCCCCCCTTGCTCCTGCGGCGCCCGCGGCTGCCTGGAACAGTACGCCGCCAAGGCCGCCGTCCTCCGCGCCGCCGGCCTCCCCGCCCCACCACCCCTCACGTCCCCCACCCCTTCAGACGCGGTGTCCGGCAGTCCCCAGGCCCCTAGCATCCCGCCAGGCGGCCAATCAGCGCCTCCTCCCACCCCGGGGCCCGGCCTGGCAGACAGCCATGCCGCGTCCGGCACTCCCCAGGCCCCTACCACCCCGGCGGGCAGCCAACCAGCGCTTCCCGTCACGGAGTCCGGTACCCCCGTGGCGGGCAGCCAGTCAGCGTCTCCTCCCACCCCGGAGTCCGCTACCGCCCCGGCGGGCAGCCGATCAGCGTCTTCTCTCACCCCGGGATCCGGCCCGGCAGACAGCCGATCAGCGTCACCTTCCACCCCCGGGTCCAGCGCCACCCCAGAGGGCATGCCGACCGATCACGCCACGGCTCCACTCGACGCCCCCGCCTCCAGCCAACCTGGGCACGAAGCAGCGCGTCCGTCCGTCTCCGGCATCCCTCAGGCTGGTACCACCCCGGCGAGCCTGCCACCCGGCTCCGGCGTATCGGCGGGGCAGCCCCGCCCGGTCTCACATGACGAACCCGCCGATGGCCGCGCGGGGCACCGAGCAGCGTCCTCAGAGTCCGCGGCTGCTCGCTCGTACAGGACGGGAGCCGTCGCGGCAGAGGCCCGCCGGCGCGATTCCGCCGTGTCCGTGGCCGTTTCTCCGCCCGAACCCGGGGTTGGCGAGGCGGAGGGCCGTCTCTCCGGTGTGCCTGCGGAGGGATCTCCGGCTGGTGCTGGTACGGCGGGCAAGGAACGTGCGGCTGCTCGTTCGTACGGGCCGGAGGTTGTCAGGGCGGAGGGGCCGTTCAGCGTGCCTGCGGAGAAGGCCGATCCTCTCTCCGGACCCGGTGCGGCGGGGAAGGAACGTACGGCTGCTCGGTCGTACGAGCCCGTCCGAGTGTCCGCGGAGGAGGTGCCCGCTGGTTCCGGGGCTGGGGTCGCGGCTGGTCTCTCGGGTGGGCGGGCGGATGGGATCGGGGTGCTGGTGGCGCGGGCGCGGGAGGGGGACGCGCGGGTGGTGGCGGCGCTGGAGGACGCCGGGCGGGCGCTGGGGACGGCGCTGGCGGGGGCGGTGAATCTGCTGGATCCGGCCGCGGTGGTGCTGGGCGGGGCCTATGCGGAGCTGGGGGAGTGGCTGGTGCCGCCGATGCGGCGGGAGCTGGCCGCGCGGGTGACCGTACGGGCCTGGGATCCTCAGGCGCTGACCGTGTCGGAGCTGGGGCGGCGGGGGCCGTTGCTGGGGGCGGCGCTGGCGACGGTGCGGTCGGTGCTGGAGGACCCGGCGTCGCTCTGGGCCTGAAAGCCGGAGGGTGCTCTCGCGGGCGATGAGGGTGTGGGAGGCGCAGACCTCCTGGGGCCGCCGGCCGGGGTCGGGACCGGCCAGGAGACCGGCGAGCAGGTCGACGGCGGTGCCGGCGATGGCTTCGCGGTCGGGGACGCGCCCGTTTAATAAGGCACTCCTTCGGGTAAGCCGCTTCCCCGTTCCGCTCCCTAAGACGACCCCGATTAAGCCGCTTCCCCTGTTCTGCCCCGTCCGATAAGACATTGAGCAGTGATCGAGCGTAAAACGATCTGTTGACCGAGCAGTGCCCGGCGGCATGCTCACCCGGGTGAACACGGGGGAGAGGACGTATCGGAGCCGCCGTCGCAAGGCGGACCGGCTGTACGAGCTGGACGGGTTGCGGCTGCTGGCCGCGCTCTGCGTGGTGCTGTTCCACTACACCTTCTCCGGTCCGGTGGGCGGCACCACCTCGGTCACCTATCCCGAAATTTCGGGTCTGACCCAGTACGGCTACCTGGGCGTGGACCTGTTCTTCCTCATCAGCGGCTTCGTCGTGCTGATGAGCGCCTGGGGCAGGACACCGCGCGCCTTCGCCGCCTCCCGCCTGGCCCGCCTCTACCCCGCCTACTGGCTGGGCGTCATCGTGACCGGCCTCGTCACGGTGACGCTCGGGCAGGGCATGTTCGACCTCTCGCCGGTCCAGATCCTGGTCAACCTGACCATGTTCCAGCCGGTGTTCGACGTGCCGAACGTGGACGTCGTCTACTGGACGCTCTGGGCGGAGATGCGTTTCTACTTCCTCATCCTGGTGGTGGCCTGGATGGGGGTGACCAGGGGCCGGGTCATGGCCTTGCTATGGGGGTGGCTGGCCATGACCGCCCTGGTTCAACTCGGGGTGCTGCCGCGCGTCGCCGACCTGGTCGTGCAGTCGGAGTTCGCGCACTACTTCATCGGCGGGATGGCGCTGTTCATGGTCTACCAGTTCGGGGTGACCTGGCAGACGCTGCTGCTCGTGCCGCTCTGCCTGGCCAACGCCGTCCACCGCGGCCTCGGGTACGCCGAGGCCGTCGGCGCCCGGTACGGCGTCGAGTACGACCCGCGGGTGATCGCGACCGTGATCACCGCGGCGTTCCTGGTCATGGCGCTGGCCGCGGTGCGCGCGGTCCGGCCGCTCGCCAGGCCCTGGCTGGTCGCGGCCGGCGCGCTCACCTACCCGCTCTACCTGCTCCACGCGCACATCGGCTTCATCGTCATCGAGCGGACCGGCGGCGCGGTGAACCGGTGGGTGCTGCTGGCGGCGCTGGTCGCCGTCATGTGCCTGGCCGCGCACGCCGTGCACCGCTGGGTCGAGCGGCCCGCCGCGCCGCTGCTCAGGCGCCTGGCCGGGCCCCGAACACCTCCTGATGCCACAGGATCTCCGCCACCCGTTCCAGCCCGGCCGACAGGTGCCGCCGGTAGGTGCTGAACGGCAGCCCCAGCCGCTCGGCCGCGGCCTCCTGGGTGGGGACCCGGCCGAAGTAGGTGGTGGCCAGCGCCCGGTGGAAGCGGTCCGCGCGCGGGTCCTGCCGCACCTGCTCGACCGCCTGCTCCAGCAGGGCGCGCACGGCCCGGGCGGGGTCGCCCTCGGGGTGCGCGGCCACCAGCCGGGAGCGGGCCAGCGGGTTGCCCGCCAGCGCGCCCGGCCGCGACACGTTCCGCAGCGCGTCCCGTACCGCCGCGTCGAAGTCCGTACGCGCCAGCACCGCCAGTTCCTCGCCCCGGGCGGGCGCGGAGCTGCGCCGGCCCAGACCGCGGGTGCTCATCCGCTCCAGCCACGCCTCCGGGGTGGTGGTGCGCCAGTCGTGCGCGAACAGGCCGAACGTCTCGCCGCCCACCGGGATCCGGGCGTCCAGGTCGTGCATGTCGTACTGGCGCAGGTAACGCCGCCACGAGTCCGGGTCCCGCATGACCAGGAACGTCCAGGCCAGCCGGTGGGAGCGCAGGCACTCGCCGACCGCGCGCCACTGCACCAGGTCCATCACCGGCGACCTGCCGTGGTAGCGGGGCAGCACCCAGGCGCGGGCCAGCGCGATGTGCTCCCCGGGCCGGGGCGGCGCCGTCTCCTCCGCGTGCCGCCACGCCGCCGCGAGCAGCGGGCAGGCGGCGTCCGCCTCGGCCGGGCCGCTGACCCGCACCCAGGACATGAGCGCGACGGCCTCGCCGGTCTCGGTGTGCCGGTGCACCCAGAACCCCTCCGGCTGCTGCTCCAGCCAGTACGCGGCGTCCGCCGCCGACCCCTCGCCCTCGGCCTGGGCCGCCATGCGGAGCACCTCGTCACGGTCCTCGGGACTGAACGGCTCCTCGTGCACCTCGCCGTCGCCGCGCCAGTTCTGGAACTTCGGCGTCACCCCGTCGTGGCGATGCAGGAAGAACAGCGAGCCCATCGCCGCCAGCGCGTCCTGGTCGGAGGCGGCGCGGACCTGCGCGGCCAGGTGGGCGTGGATGCGGTGGTGCATGTCCGCGTACCCCTCGGGGTCGCGCCAGCGCAGGTCCGCCTCCAGCGCGTCGCGTACGACGTCGTGCGGGAACAGCCCATGCCGGCCCGACTCGATGAACGGCAGCCGGCGCAGCCAGTCGAACAGCGGCCCCGGCCGCTCCGGCAGCACCGCGCGCAGCAGCTCCTCGGTGGTGGCGTGGGCGTGCGCGCACACCTCCAGCGCGTGCCGGTGCGCCGCCGACGGCACCTCGCCGACGAGCTGGTCCAGCAGGGTCTCGGCGAGCTCCTCCGGGATGTCCCTGTCCTCCAGGGCCCAGCGCGCCGACGCCCGCTCGTCCTTGGCGGCCACCGCCGCGCCCAGGCAGAGCGCCAGCGGATGGCCCTGCGCGAACTCCAGCAGCGGCTCGCGCAGCTCCGCCGTCACCCCGCGGGCGTCGATCAGCGCCATCGCCTCCCCCGGCGCGAGCGCGCGCAGCCGGATCACCCGCAGCACCTCCGCCCAGCCGGGGTCGGCCTGCCAGCGCAGATCGGGAGGGTTGCGCCCGGCGACCACCACGAGGGTTCCTGCCGGCACCCGCGGCAGGAACCTCTCGCGCAGCCAGCCCTCCAGGCCCTGGCAGCGCTCGAACGTGTCGACCAGGAGCACCCCCCGCTCCTGGGCGAGCACCTGCCCCGCCTCGGCCTCGAAGGCGCAGGGGGAGGGGTCCACCGTGTGGCCGTCCACCGTCACCACCGGCCGCCCCGCCGCGGCGGCGTCGGCCGCGAACCGGCGCAGCAGCGCCGACTTGCCGATGCCCCCGGGGCCGTGCACGAACAGGACCATGAACGAGCGGTCCGTGCCGAGCGCCGCACGGAAGAGCGCCTGCTCCTCCTCGCGTCCCACGAAGGCGCGGTCGCGGGCGGCCTCCAGCCGGTGCCCCAGCGACGGGCGGCCCGTGTCTACTTCCGATAACATGCGCGCCACGATAGCTGTGTGATCTTGACAAGACGTGGCTATTCGCCCCGTCAAAGTATGAAAAATTCCCCAGAGTTCACACCGGCCCCATCCTGGGGAACGGCACAGTGCTCACACCGGCCTCATCACCGGGGACGGCGCAGCCTTGGCCGATCCGGGCGTTTGCCGATGATCGCCCCCGGGCACGGCGCACGGCGACCGGCCGATCGGGGGGACGAGGATGATCCGGGGGTACGCCGAGCAGCCGAGCCCGCGCGCCGGTGGGACCCTGGTGCTGCGGGTGGCGACCGGCGCTCCGGAGTTCCGGGTCGAGTTCCACCGCTACGGGTCCGCGCTCCGCCCCGCCGGAGGGTCGGACTGGCTCCCCGGCGCCGACGCGCCGCCCCACCTGCCGTTCCAGGACTGGGGGAGCCCCGGCACGGGCCTGCGCGACGAGCCGCTGCCCGGCTGGGCCGCCTACCCGATGCGGGCGCCGGACACCCCCGGCCTGTACGTGGCGCTCCTGGTCGAGGGCGACGGCCGGGGCCGCGACGCCACCCGGCCCGACCCCGGCACACCCGACGGGCGCGAGGCCAGGGCGCTGTTCGTGGTCCGCCCCGCCGAGCCGACGGCGGCCGTGCTCTACAAGCTGCCGCTGTTCACCTACCACGCCTACAACCTCGCCTGCGGCCCCGCCTTCGACCCGCAAACCGGGCACGGCCAGTGGTGCCTGTACAACCAGCCCCGCCCGGAGGACCTGCCGCGCCCGGTGCCCGCCGGAGTGAGCCTGCACCGGCCCGGCGGCGGAACCGGCGGTCATCCGTACGACATCGCGAACCACGACCCGTACGACCCGACACCCCGACAGACCTTCGCCCACTGGGACGCCCGCTTCACCGCCTGGCTGGCCCGCGCCGGATACGCCGTCGACTTCTGCACCGACCTGGACCTGCACCGCGACGGCGGCGCGCTGCTGGAGCCGTACCGGCTGCTGGTCAGCGCCGGCCACGACGAGTACTGGTCCGACGCCATGCGCGACGCCGTGGAGGGCTGGGTGCGCGGCGGCGGGAACGCCGCCTTCTTCGGCGGCAACACCTGCTGGTGGCGGGTGGCCTTCCACGACGAGGTGACGTACGAGCGGACCGGGCTCTGGCACGAGCACGGCCGCCCGGAGAACGCGCTGACCGGCGTCAGCTTCCGCAACGGCGGCGAGCGGGACCGCGACGACCACCCGATCCGGGTCGGCTTCCGGGTCCAGCACGCCGGCCACTGGGTGTTCGAGGGCACGGGCGTGCGCGACGGCGACGTGTTCGGCGAGCGCGACTACCTCGTCGGGTACGAGTGCGACGGCGCGGAGTTCGACCGGGCGGCGTACGAGGCGGGCGGGCGGGCGACGCCGACGGGCGCGGACGGCACCCCGGCCGACTTCACGATCCTGGCCGTCGGCGACTGCCGCCCGAGCGGCTGGGGGATGGGCAACGGGGCCGCGACCCTGGGCGTGCACACCCCCGGCGGCCCGCCCTCCGACCACCCGATCTCCGACGGCCCGCCGTCGGACGGGACCGTGTTCACCGCCGCCACCACCGACTGGGTGCGCGGCCTGGACCGCTGCCCGGTGGTCGAGCGGATCACCCGCAACGTGCTGGACCGGCTCGGCCGCTAGGCGGGACGGGCCGGGGGCTGCCAGTCCTCCCCGGGGACGGGCGGCTCGTCGCGCTTGCGGATGAGGTACGGCGGCAGGGCGAGCGCGTGCAGGTTGGTCTTGCGCAGCGTGGCGATCGAGTGCTCAGGCGTCTCGGTGAGCGGGTCGCCCGGCCCGTTCAGCGAGGTGTTGATGAGCACGGGGCAGCCGGTCCGCTCGTGCCAGCGGGTCAGCAGTTCGTGCAGGAACGGCGTACGGACCGGTTCGACCGTCTGCAGCCGGGCCGTGCCGTCCACGTGCGTGATGCCGGGCAGCGCGTCGCGGTGCTCGGGCCGTACGTCCGCCGCGTACTGCATGAACGGCGCCGGCCGGTCCACGTCGAAGATCCGCTCCGCGTGATCGGCCAGCACGAGCGGCGCCAGCGGCCGGAACCACTCGCGGCCCTTCACCTCGAAGTTCACGTAGTCGCGCATGGCCGGCACCCGCGGGTCGCCGAGGATGCTCCGGTTGCCCAGCGCGCGCGGCCCCGACTCCGAGCGGCCCTGGTGCAGTCCCACCGTCCGGCCGCTCGCCAGCAGCTCGACGATCGCGCCCGTCAGGTCGGCGGGCCGCTCGGCCGTCAGGTCCTCGGGCAGCGCCCGCACCGCCGCGTCGATCGCGGCCGGGTCCGGGTCCGGCCCGAGGAAGTCGTCGGCCCAGCGGAAGCCGCTCTCCACGCCCAGGCACTCGATCAGCCCGTACAGGGCGCAGCCGACCGCGGTGCCGCCGTCGTGGGGGCTCGGCGGGATGAACACCTCGCGGAACGGCGACTCGCGGATCAGCCGCCCGTTGGCTGAGCAGTTCAGCGCGGTGCCGCCGGCGAACACCAGGTTGGCCTGCCCCGTCCGCTCGTGCAGCCAGGCCACCAGCCGCGCCAGCGCCCGCTCGAACGCCCGCTGCCCGGCGGCGGCGAGGTTGGCCGACCGCTTGAACGTGCTGGCCCCGTTGGTCACGTAGCGGAACGCCGCGCCCTGCGCGAAGGCGTCCAGCCACTCCTGCGGGATGAACACCTCGTGCCCGCGCACGTCCAGCTCGGGCAGCCCCAGCGCGTCCGGGTCGCCGAACGGGGCCAGGCCCATCACCTTGCCCTCGTTGCCCTCGCCGCTCGGCCAGAGCATCCGGGTCAGCAGCGAGTAGAAGCAGCCCAGCCCGGCCGGTCTGGCCCAGTCGCCGTCCCACAGCTGCTTGGCCAGGCACTCGATCCGGTCACGCGAGCAGCGGTAGAAGGAGGACACCTCCAGCAGGCCGCCCGGGGTGCCCGGGGGCAGGTCCACGGGCTCGGTGAAGTCCCGCACCCGGCTGCCCTGCGCGTCCACCACCAGCCCCGCGGCCTCCTCGAACGGGGAGGGCGGGAAGGCGCTGTAGAGGTGGCTCAGGTGGTGCGAGACGAGCACGATCGGCGTCTCCTCGCCCAGGCCGAGCGTCTCGCGCAGCTCCGCCCGGTAGGCGGCCAGGTTGGCGATCTCCTCGTCGGAGGAGTAGCCCTCCACCACCAGGTCCACCGGCCCCGCGAGCTGGGAGAGCCGGGGCAGGTAGTGGTCCGGCAGGTCGCCGAGCCGGCCCCAGTGGTGCTTGCGGCGGCTCATCCGCTCCTTCTGCAGGCTGTGGACCGAGGTCCGGCCGCACGCGACCGCGATCGATCCATCCTGGGTGCGGTTGACGCCGATCACGACAGGTCTGCCGGCCATTCTTGATCCCCCCGAACGAGCAACGAACCCCGAGAATCCGTACCCCAATATCACGAAATGTCACCGTAAAGTGACATAGTGCTCACACCGGGTCCGCCGTCCCCTCCTCCGGCAGGGACCGCACCCGCTCGATGATCGCCGTCGTGGACCGGTCCGAGATGTAGTCCAGCACCCGCACCTCGCCGCCCATCGCCCGCACCAGCGGCGCCTCCGGCAGCATGTCCGGCGTGTAGTCGCCGCCCTTCACGTACAGGTCGGGCCGGACCATCCGCAGCAGCCGCTCAGGCGTGTCCTCCTCGAACGAGGTCACGTAGTCGACGTAGCCGAGCGCCGCCAGCACCGACATGCGGTCCTCACACGAGTTGATCGGCCGCCCCGGCCCCTTCAGCCGCGCCGTGCTCGCGTCGCTGTTGACCGCCACCACCAGCACGTCCCCGAGCCGGGCCGCCCGCTCCAGGTAGGTCACGTGCCCCCGGTGCAGCACGTCGAAGCAGCCGTTGGTGAACACGATCCGCTGCCCGCGCCGCCGGTGCTCGTCCAGCCGGGCCGCGAGCCGCTCCGGCGTCTGCGCCTGCCCGTCCTCGCGGTGCAGCGCCCGCAGCAGCTCCCGCCGGGTGCAGGTGGCGGTGCCCGGCCTGCGCACCACCACCCCGGCGGCGGCCTGCGCGGCCTGCGCCGCCTGCTCCGGCGTCGCGCCCGCGGCCAGCCAGAGCGCGAACGCCGCCGTGTACGTGTCGCCCGCCCCGGTCGTCATGTGGTCCGGCGCGGGCTCGGCGTAGGTCCGGTACGGCGGCCGTCCCTCCTGGTGCAGCAGCGTGCCCTCGCCGTCCAGCGTGGTCACCACCATCCGCGCGCCGGACTCGGCCAGCAGCCGCCCGGAGCTCCCGGTCAGGAAGCGCACCCGGTCCTGGTGATCGCCCTCCTCGCGCAGCAGCCGCAGGACCTCGCCGTAGTTCGGCAGCACCGCCGCCGGGGCGCATCCCCGCCACGGCGTGATCTCGTGCGCGTCCACCACCAGCAGCGGCAGCCCGGTCAGCACCCGCCGCACCGCGCCGGTGCACCCGCCCGCCCCGTAGTCGCACGCGATCACCACGTCGGCGCCGGGCAGCGCCTCCTCCAGCTCCTCCAGGACCCGGGCCTCGGCGGAGGCGGGGATCGGCTCGCGGTCCTCCTCGTCGTAGCGGGCGATGAGCTGCTCGCCGACCATGAGCCGCTGCTTGTGCGGGGTACGCCTGCCGGGCACGGTCACCAGGCGGGCGTCCACGCCGAGCAGGCCGAGCGCCGTGGCCAGCTTCTCCCCGCAGGCGTCGTCGCCGACCGGGCCGATCAGCCGCACCCGCGCGCCCAGCGCGACCAGGTTGGCGGCGGTGTTGCCCGCCCCGCCCGGCGCGTCGTCGGTGGCCTCGACGCTGACCACCGGCACCGGCGCCTCCTGGGCGATGCGCCGGACCGGCCCGCGCAGCCACGAGTCGAGCATCACGTCACCGATGACCACCGCCTGGATGTCCCTGTCCATGCGAGGCGACTACCAGGAGAAACGCTTCTCAAACGGCCGCCGGACGCGGGGGAGCGCCGCTCGCCCGGGCGGACCGGCGGAACCTCGCCGGTAAAGTCGCGCCCATGACCACCGTGCGTTCCCTGATCCTCTTCGTGCTGGCCGCCGTCGCCGAGATCGGCGGCGCCTGGCTCGTCTGGCAGGGGCTGCGGGAGCAGCGCGGCCTGCTCTGGATCGCCGCCGGCGTGCTCGCGCTCGGCGCGTACGGGTTCGTCGCCGCCTTCCAGCCCGACCCCCACTTCGGCCGGGTCCTGGCCGCCTACGGCGGGGTGTTCGTGGCCGGTTCGCTGCTGTGGGGCGTGGTCGCCGACGGGTTCAGGCCCGACCGCTGGGACCTGATCGGCGCCGCGATCTGCCTGCTCGGGGTGGCGGTCATCATGTACGCCCCCCGTACCTGACTCTCCGGCCGGACCCAGGCTCCGGAGCTGTTGGGACCTCCTTCCTGACCTGGCGCTACCCGGATGTTCATGTCCCCTCTTCCTCCGTCCGCTTTCGGCATGGTCTGGAAGCAGGCCCGCCGCATCGCCTTCGTCTCTCAGTAGGTGGACTCCTCGCTGGCGCGCCGCCCGTACGACCTGCGTCACGCGGCGGTGTCACGCCGAATGGCGCCTTGCAGGTCACGGGACCTTTCCGGGTGCGAGGCAATGGCGGTGATCATGTACGCGCCGCGCACCTGAAGTCCGTCACCCCAGGGGATCGCGGCGCAGCACCACGAGCGCCACGTCGTCCTCCCGCGACCCGAACGCCGCCAGCATCCGGTCGCAGAACCGCTCCAGGTCGTCCTCGACCGTCTCCGCCAGCTCCCTGGCGCGCTCCAGGCTGGTGTCGAGCAGCACGTCGCGGTCCTCCAGCAGGCCGTCGGTGAACAGCATGAGCGTCCCCCCGGGCGGCAGCACCAGGTGATCCACCTTGTAGTCCTCCTCCGCCACCCCGAGCAGCAGGTTGCCCAGCCCGTGGTAGCGCGCCCCCGGCCCGGCCAGCAACGGCGGGATGTGACCGGCGTTGGCCAGCTGCAGCTCGCCGGTGCCGGGATGGAGCAGCAGCAGGCAGACCGTGGCCGTGATGCCCGGGTGGTAGCGGCGCAGGACCTTGTTGAGCAGGTCCATCGAGGCCGCCAGGTCGACCCGGTCCATCACCGAGGCGCGCAGCGCGTGCCGCAGCTCGGCCATGATGGTGGCGGCGTGCAGCGAGTGGCCCATCACGTCGCCGATCGCCACCAGCACCCGGTCGCCGGCCTCCAGCACCTCGTAGAAGTCGCCGCCCACCTCGACGTTGTCCCGGGCGGGCCGGTAGCGCAGGCCCACCGTCAGCCCGGGCACCTCCGGCACCCGCTGCGGCAGCAGGCTGCGCTGCAGGGTGAGCGAGGTGGCGTGCTCCTCGGTGTAGGCGCGCAGCGCGTCGACCGCCAGCGCCAGCTCCTGGGCGAGTTGCCGCAGCAGGTTGAGTTCGTCGTCGTCGAGCGCCGTGCCGGCCTCCACGCCCAGGAACACCGGCGGCCGGCCCGTCTTGGTGCGGCAGAGCACGCCTGTGACGGGCCGCTCGGCCCCCGAGCCGTGCAGCAGCTCGGTCCAGGCGGTGGCGGCCAGGTGGATGACCTCGGCGCCGGGCTCCTCGCCCAGGGCCAGGCCGCACAGCCGCTCCAGCAGGTTCTGCGGGACGTGCGCCGCGGCGGCGGCCTCGCCGGGCCGGGCGACGTAGCGGCGCAGCCGCCCGTCGGCCGGGAGCGCGAGCATCCGGGCCTGGCGGCCCAGGATCGAGGCCGTGCCCGCCGCCGCCACCGCCAGCAGGCTCTCGAACGAGTCGCAGCGGTTGATCTGCAGCGTCACCTCGGCCAGCTCGGCCAGCCTGGCCGCCATCACCTCGGCCCGCCGCCGCGCCCGCGAATAGCGCAGCGTCGCCTCCACCGTCGCGGTGAACTCGTCGGGCTCGATCGGTTCCGACAGGTACGCGTCGGCGCCCCGCTCCAGCCCCTCGGCCCGGTCGCGGACCGTCGTCGCGTTGCCCGACACCTGGATGACCGGGATCGAGGCGGTCGCCGGGTCGGCCTTGATGCGCTCGCAGACCTCGAAGCCGTCGAGGTCGGGCAGCCGCACGTCGAGGACCACCAGGTCGGGGTGGCGCGCGCCGAGCACGGCCAGCGCCTCCTCGCCGCCGCCCGCCTCGACCACGTGATGACCGGCCCGGCGCAGCCAGCTGGAGAGGATGTAGCGCTTGGCCGGCATGTCGTCGACCACCAGCACGTTCGCGGGACCGGAGTCAGGCACGGCGTCCCCGGATCGCCTCGCGCACCGCTTCCAGGAGCTGCTCGCGCCGGAGCCCGTGCTTCGGCAGCACGGGATGGCCCCGCACCGCCGCGCCGGGCGCCGCCGTCACCACGACCACCGCGACCTCCCCCAGGGTCTCGTCCTCCGACATCCGCTGCAACAGGCCGTTGCCGTCGAGCCGGGGCATCAGCATGTCAAGCACGATGACATCCGGGCGCCGCGCTGTCATCATCTCCAGCGCCTCGGCGCCGTCGGCGGCCTCGTCGACCTCGTGCGCGATCCCGTACAGCATCCTACGGGCCAGCTCGCGGAAGCCTTGGTCGTCGTCGGCGATCAGCAGCCGCCCGACCTCCGGCGTGCCGTGGTGGCGGGGCAGCCGCACCGTCACGGTGGTGCCCTCGCCCGGCGCGCTCGTCAGGTCGAGCCGGCCGTCGAGCGCCTCGGCCAGCCTGCGCGCGTACGGCAGGCCCAGCCCGGTGCCCCTGGCCTTGACCTGCAGCGCGTTCGGCACCTGGAAGAACTCCTCGAAGACGTGGCGCTGGTCCTCCTCGGCGATGCCGATGCCGGTGTCGGAGACGGCGATGACCACCTCGCCGGCCCGTTCGTCCAAGCGGGCGTCGAGCCGCACCTCGCCCTCCGGGGTGAACTTCAGCGCGTTCGACAGCAGGTTGCGCAGCACCCGGACGAGCATGGTCTCGTCGGTGTAGAGCTCGGCCACCTCCGGGGCCACGTCCGTGCTCAGCACCACCGCTCCCGTGGGCTGCATGGTCGCCCGCAGGTGGTGCGCCAGCGCCACCAGGTCGACGGGCGCGTGCTCGGGCCGGAGCGGGACCGACTCGGCCTTGGCCATGTCGAGCAGCTCGCCGACGAGCATCAGCAGGGTCTCGGCCGAACCGCCGATGAACCCGACCTGCTGCTCCTGCTCCTCGGTGAGCGGGTCGCCGCCCGGCCCGGTCAGCAGCCGCACCAACCCGATGATGGAGTTGAGCGGGCTGCGCAGCTCGTGGCTGACCGTCGCCCAGAACCGCTTCCTGGCCTCGGCCGCCTCCCGCAGCTGCGACGACTTCTCGTCCAGCTCCGCGTAGAGGGCGACCACGCCCCGGTTGGTCTCCTCCAGCTCGGTGGAGAGCTCGTTGTACAGGGCCATCACGCCCTGGTTGGTCTCCTGCAGCTCGGCGTTGAGCCGCAGCACGTGCTCCAGGGTCGCGGCCAGCTCCTGGTTCTGGTGACGCAGCTCGTCCATCGCGCTGACCGGCGCCATTCGGGCCAGCCGCTCGCGGACCTGGCCCTCGCGCAGCTGGGGCGCCGCTCCCGTCAGCCGCTTGGTGATCGTGACGCGCCCTTCCTCCGGTACGACGCCGTCCACCAGACGGGCGGCCAGGGCCAGGCCCTCCGAATCGGTCACCCGCGCGGTGTGCTCGACCGTGACGCGCAGCTCCCCGGCGTCCAGCACGAACAGCACCAGCGCCCCGGCGGCGACCACCTCCCGGCCGACCTCGCTGAGCGCGGTGGCGACCCGGATCTGGTCCTGGGCCTCCAGCCCGGCCAGCTCGGCGACGGCCCGGCCCAGCCGGCGCAGCGCGAAGACGTCCCGCTCCTCGCTCAGGCGCATCCTGGCCAGTTCGAGCGCCGTCATCGCCGCGGCCTCACGACCACGACGCACGCGTCGTCCCTGCGGGTGCCCGCCTCCCGCAGCAGCCCGGCGGCGACCACCGCGGGGGAGCGGGAGAACAGGCCCGGCATGGCGGCGGGGGACCAGCGGCCCGACAGCCCGTCGGAGTGCAGCACGACGGTCGCGTACTCGTCCAGCTCGTACTCGAACTGCTGGAGCCGCCGCGCCTGATGCCCGGCGATGCCGGGCACCGACACCATGCCCTGGCGGCGGTCGGGGTGGACGATCCAGCCCGAGATGTTGCCCACCGCCGCGTAAGTCACCTTCTCCCGCGTGACCCGGGCGACCGCGGCCGCGCCGCCGCGGGTGGGGGACAGACCGGCGTGCAGGCGCCGCAGGATGGCCAGCGGCTCGTCGTCCGGGCCGCTCCGGAACAGCTCGACGGCGGTTTGAGAGGCGCACGCGGCGGCAGGTCCGTGGCCGAGCCCGTCGCAGATCAGGACGGTGGTCGCCTCTTCGCCGATGGCGAGGGCGAAGGCGTCGCCGGAGACGGTCTCCTCACCGATCGCCCGCACGAGCCCGGTGGCCCGCGGCGGCCCCTCCCACTCCTTCCCCACGCGCCCGGCCCCGGAGTGCGCGCCGCCCTCGCCCCCTTCGTGGACGGAACCGGAGTGGGCGGGGCCCGAGTCGCGAGACCCGGAGCCGGCGGGGCCGGGATGGGCGGCGCCCGGACGGCCCGAGCCGGAGTGGCCCCCGGGCTCGACGGGGGCCGGGGGGACGGGGGTGGAGTAGATGGGGCCGGAGCGGGCGGCGCCGAAGTGGACGGCGAGGAGCGTTCCCTTGCCGGGCAGGGAGTGCACGTCGTACGAGGAGGCGATCCGGGTGATGGCCCCCAGTCCGATGCCGAGGGTGCCCGAGGTCGAGTAGCCGTCGCGCATCGCCCGCGCCACGTCCGGCATGCCCGGCCCGTGGTCCAGCGTGATCAGCTCGACGACCTCCGGCGCGCCCGGGCAGGGCCGCACCAGCGCCATTCCCTCCACCGCGTGCTTGACCAGGTTGGAGGCGGCCTCGGTGACCGCGACCGCCACCTGCCCGACCCGTTCGGTGTCGAATCCCGCGTCCTGGGCGAGGCCGACGGCGACCCTGCGCACCGCGCCGACCGCGCTCGGCTCCTCGGCGCGGATCCAGACGTCCTGCCCGGCCCGGTTCACCGGCGGATCCATTTCGTCACGACCACCATGGTGCCCTTGCCGGGCGCGGAGGTCAGGTCGAACTCGTCGACCAGGCGGCGCGAGCCGCCCAGGCCCAGCCCCAGCCCGCCTCCGGTGGTGAAGCCGTCGGTGAGCGCCTGCTCGGTGTCGGGGATGCCGGGCCCGTCGTCGCTGAAGGCCAGGCGCAGGCCGCGCCGCCGCCCGTCCTCGACGACCTCGATGGTGACGGTGCCGCCGCCGGCGTGCACCAGCGCGTTGCGGGCCAGCTCGCTCGCCGCGGTCACCACCTTCGTCTGGTCGATCAGGGACAGGCCGGCCTCGATCGCGACGGCCCGTACCTGCTGGCGGACCATCACGAGGTCCGCGCTGCCGGCGATGGCCAGCCGCCCCGCCCCGGTCATCGCCCGGCGCCCCGGCCCGCGTCGCCGAGGAGCGCCACGCCCTTCTCCAGGTCGAGCGCGGTGCGTACGCCGCCGAGCGACAGGCCCAGCTCCACCAGCGTGATGGCCACGGCCGGGCGCATGCCGACGACCACGGTCTCGGCGTCGAGCATCCGGCACATGCCCGCGATGGTGGCGAACATCCGGCCTATGAAGGAGTCGATGATCTCGACGGCGGTGATGTCGATGATGACGCCGCGCGCCCCGGTCGCGACCACCCGGTCCGCCAGGTCCTCCTGGAGCGCCAGCACGCTCTGGTCGTCCAGGTCGATCTGGATGGAGATGATCAGGAGGTCGCCGAGCTTGAGGATCGGGACGCGCTCCATCACGCGTCCTCCGTCCGGACCGCGACCCGCGTCCGGCGGCGCTCACCGACCTCGATGCCGCTGCGGCGCAGCGCGTACGCGAGCGCGTCGGCCAGCGTGGCCTTGGTCACGATGTCGCCGAACTCGATGCCGAGCGTGACGATCGTGTACGCGATCTGCGGGCTGATGCCGGAGATCACGCACTCCGCGCCCATGAGCCGGGCCGCCACCACGGTCTTGAGCAGGTGCTGGGCCACCTCGGTGTCGACGGCGGGCACGCCGGTGATGTCGATCACGGCGTGCTCGGACCCGGTCTCGACCAGGGTCTGCAGCAGCTTCTCCATCACGACCTGGGTCCGGGCCGAGTCGAGGGTGCCGACCAGCGGCACGGCCACGATGCCGTCCCACAGCTTGACCACCGGC
This sequence comes from Nonomuraea sp. NPDC049649, assembly GCF_040675175.1. Lineage (NCBI taxonomy): Bacteria > Bacillati > Actinomycetota > Actinomycetes > Streptosporangiales > Streptosporangiaceae > Nonomuraea > Nonomuraea sp. NPDC049649. The sequence goes on along the minus strand of NZ_JBFAOH010000002.1, from coordinate 372,814 downwards.
GTCGAGAGCTCCAGCAGCTGCTCGGCCTGGTCCAGGATGACCTTCTCGCGGGCGGCCGCGTACGTCTCGATCGTGTAGAGGCCGAGGTCGTCGATGAGGCGCGAGAACCAGATGAACCCGCGCAGCGCCTCGGGGTCCCCGTCGGTCTCGACGAGCTCGTACACCGCCTCCTTCAGCCCGTAGACGGCGCGGGCGGTGTCGGACGGGGTGTGGCCCTGGCGGGCGCGGGCGCGCGACAGCTCGGCGAGCAGGCCCCGGACGTCGCTCAGGTCCTGCTGCTCCTGCCCGAGGGCGGTGCGCAGGGCCTGGTAGAGGTCGTGCAGCTCGTCGGCCGGAGTCCGGGCGATGGTGCTCCAGCGGCGCAGGATCCGCTCCTCGGCGGTTCTGAGCAGCTCCTCGATGCGCTCTCTGGCGACGTCGGCGTGGACGGTCAAGTGGGACTCCCGAAAGATTGGGTGGGCGGCACTGCCGGGCAGGGTAACGGCCTGAATGTCCGGCGGGTAGCAGATGTGCGAATCATCCCGTTACCGTCTCGCTCTCGACGATATCCGATGCCCGGCACCGCCTCAGCGCCGCGCGGCCGGGCCGGCGTACGGTCAGGACAGCGGCGCCGTGGTGCGCCGCGGCACCAGCCTCGGCGTGATCGAGATGCGCGCCGAGGCGGTCCTGCCGCCGATGCGCTCCAGCAGCAGCCGCCCCGCCGTCCGGCCCATGTCGGCGGCCGACTGGTCGACGCTGGTGAGCGAGATGTGCGCCAGCGAGGCCAGCCACGTGTTGTCGTAACCGGCGACGGACATGTCCTCCGGCACGGCGAGGCCGGCCTCGCTCAGCGCCGCCAGCGCGCCGATCGCGGCCAGGTCGGCGCCCGCGAAGATCGCCGTGGGTGGTTCCGGCCTGCTCAGCAGCTCGGCGGTGCCTTGACGGCCGCCCTCCTCGCTGTACGAGGTCCACACGATGTCGGTGTGGTGGCCCAGGCCCAGCCGGATCATGGCCCGCTCGTAGGCGCGCGCCCGGAGGTTCTCCAGCAGGGTGTCCGGATGGCCCCGGCCCGCGTCGCGGTGCGCCACGTGTGCGATGCGGCGGTGGCCCAGCGCGGCCAGGTGCTCGACCACGAGCTCGGCGCCCACCTCGTCGTCGTCGAAGACCGCGTCGTAGTACGGCGAGCGGTCGTGGCGGCCCAGCACCACGACCGGCACCGTCCTGGCGATGGCCTCCAGCTGGGCCTGCGGGCTCAGCGGGGCCACCAGCACCACCCCGCCCACCGACTGGTCGATCAGGGCGTGGACGGCCCGGGACTCGCTCTCCGGGCCGCTGCCCGACTGGCTGATCACGACCGTGTAGCCGGTGCCGCCGACCCCCGCGGTGACGCCGTCGATCAGATCGGGGAAGAACGGGTTGCGCAGGTCGGGGAGGAGCACCCCGAGCGTCGAGGCGTGGCCGCGCAGCGCACGGGCCGCGTTGTGCGGCCGGTAGCCCAGCTCGTCGATGGCCGCCCGCACCCGGGTCCGCATCGCGGGGCTGACCCCGTACGCGTTGCGCAGCACCTTGGACACCGCCGAGGTGGACACCTGCGCGCGCCGCGCGACATCCGCGATCGTCACCCTGGCGGTCAATCAGCCCTCCGTAGAACGAACCACACCCCACAGGGTGGCAGACCTTCAAGACCGCAGGATATCAACGGAGAACGTTCTACACTTCGGCGGGCGGCCACCACGGGAGATAGGTCCACCCGCTCCTTCGAAGAGATGCCGCGGGGCGCGCGAGAGAAGACACCACTGGTCAGGTGAAGGGCCGGGCCACCTCGTCCATGATCTCCCGGCTGATCTCCACGAGGGACCGCGACTCCTCCTCCTCGATCCACTGGTGGGTGGCCAGCCGCAGCGCCCCGAGGAAGGCCGCCGCCATCACCCGCGGCCGGGCCGGGGCGCGCCGGTCGGCGATCGCCTGGGCCAGCTCGCGCTCCAGGGCGGCGTGGATGGCGAGCTGACGGGCCAGCAGCGCCGGATGCTTCTTGGCCAGCCGGGTGCGGACCGCCCACTCCCGGTCCGGTATGCCGACCTCCTCGTACAGCTGCTCGATCGCGGCCCACATGGCCTGCCATGCGCTGTCGCCGGGAGGCTGCTCGCGCACCAGCGCCACCAGCCGTCGGAAACGCTTCCCCTCCCCGTACAGGAGAGCGTCCTCCTTGCCCGCGAAGTAGTTGGAGAAGGTGCGCCGGGAGATGTTGGCGGCGTCGGCGATGGCCTCGACCGTCACGCCGTCGAAGCCGTGCTCGACGACCAGCCGCAGCGCCGCCTCGTGTACGGCCTGCCGGGTCTCGGCCTTTTTGCGCTCGCGCAGCCCCAGCGTCGTGGTGTCCATCTCGCTGCCACTCTACCGATCCGGGGAATAGATTCCCAATGCGCAAACTTTCCCAGTGGGAAGTAGGGTGTCCTGGTCACCCCGAGAGCTTGAACGGAGGTCGCGCGTGAGCGCACCCACCTCGGCGCCCGCCGAGCCGATGACCCACCGGCAGGTGCTGGAAGCCCTGAGCGGGCTGCTGCTGGTCCTGTTCGTCGCCATGCTCAGCGGCACGATCGTCGCGGTCGCGCTGCCTGAGATCATCGGAGCGCTGAAGGGCACCCAGTCGCAGTACACCTGGGTGGTCACCGCCTCACTGCTGACCGCCACCGCGTCGACGCCCATCTGGGGACGGCTGGCCGACCTGTTCAGCAAGAAGCTGCTGCTCCAGATCGCCATCGTCATCTTCATGGTGACCTCGCTGGCCTGCGGCTTCGCCCAGAACACCGGCCAGCTCATCGCCTTCCGCGCCCTCCAGGGGCTCGGCATGGGCGCGCTGCAGATCCTGGTGCAGGTCGTCATCGCCGCGATGATCAGCCCCAAGGAGCGCGGCCGCTACAACGGCTACCTGGGCGGCGTGATGGCCGTCGCCACCGTCGGCGGGCCGCTGCTCGGCGGGCTCATCGCCGACACCCCGTGGCTCGGCTGGCGCTGGTGCTTCTTCATCGCCGTGCCGTTCACCGTGGTCGCCCTCGCCCTGCTGCAGAAGACGCTGCGCGTCGCCACCGTCCGCCGCGACGACGTCAAGATCGACTACGCGGGCGCGACGCTGATCGCGGCCGGGGTGAGCGTGCTGCTCATCTGGGTCACCTTCGTCGGCAACTCCTTCGACTGGCTGTCGTGGCAGACCGCGGCCATGGCCGGCGGCGGCGCCGTCCTGCTGGCGCTGGCCACCTGGGTGGAGAGCCGGGCCGCCCAGCCGGTCGTGCCGCTGCACGTCATCCGCCGCCGCACCCCCGCCCTGGCGATCGTGGCCAGCCTCGCGGTCGGCATGGCCATGTTCGGGGGCGCGGTCTTCCTCGGCCAGTACTTCCAGGTCGGCCGCGGCTACACGCCCACCCAGGCGGGGCTGCTCACCATCCCCATGATGGCGGGCGTGCTGGTCTCCTCCACGATCAGCGGGCGCATGGTCTCCAGGAGCGGCAGGATCAAGCCGTACGTCGTGACGGGCTCGATCGTGCTCACCCTCGGCTTCCTGGTGCTGTCGACCATGGACCACCAGACCTCGCTGCTCATCATCGCCGCCGCGATGGCGCTGGTCGGCACGGGCGTCGGCATGTCGATGCAGAACCTGGTGCTCGCCATCCAGAACACCGTCCCGCTGCGAGAGCTGGGCGCGGCCAGCGGCGCCATCACGTTCTTCCGCTCGCTCGGCGGCACCGTCGGCGTCTCGGTGCTGGGCGCGGTGCTCGCCGGGCAGGTCGCCACCGGCATCTCCGAGGGGCTGGCCAAGGCGGGCATCCCGGTGTCCGGGGGCTCCGGCACGGACACCCTCGACCTCGCCGCCCTGCCCGAGCCGATCAAGATGATCGTCCGCGCCGCCTACGGGGACGCCACCGGGCACATCTTCCTCATCTCGGCCGGGCTCGGCGTCGTCGGTATCATCGCGACCCTGCTCTTCAAGCCGGTCACCCTCCGCGACACCATCGACCTGCCCGACCCCAAGGAGCCGATCGCCTCGTGACCCCCTTACCGGGCCGTGCCGTCCTCATCCTGCTCGCGGCGCTCCTGCTCACCGCGTGCGGCGGGGAACACCGCGTCGACCCGGGCGCCCTCGCGGAGGTCCGGTCGATCGGCCAGGTCGTCGCCGAGGCGACGAGCAGGTGGTACTGGGGTGACCAGGGGCCGCGGGTCACGTCCCGCAACGAGACCTTTGTCGTCGACATGGGAACCGCCACCTCCGGAGCCGCCCTGGAGAGGGCGCGCGCCCGGCTGGCCGAGCACGGCTGGCGGCCGGATCCGCCGGGCCGCGGTGACGAGCTCTGGCTGAGGTCCGCGCGGTGGGAGGAACTGTCGCTCTTCGCCCAGGGCCTGGACGACTACGTCCGGCAGTGTCGTCCCTCCGGTTGACGCAAAGGTGGCGTGAAGCGGGATTAGTCCGAAAGGCAGGGGAGTTTTCCCGGCAGCCCATGCGCGGAGTGTTACTTCTTGATTACGGTGGGTAGTAGTAGGGGTGGTGATCCGATTACCCGCTCAAGGAGGTGCATGCGTTCCATCGACCGCCTGCCGGCGGCCGCCACCCTCGTGGTCCGGCTTCACGCCGGCCCAGGCCTGGCTCCCTGACGCCTTCCCTCAGGCCCGGTGGCAAGGGCGGCGCGGCCCTCGGCCGCGGCGCCCGGAGAGCCGTCACTCCGTGCCCGCCCCGCCGCTCCCAGCGGGGCGGGCACACCGCTTCTGTCTGACAGCCGGGATGAAAGTTTCACGATGTTATCGATAATTTCCGGCCGTCACCTGCTCGAACAGCTCCGGGGCCGTACACCCATTGACCCTGTCTCCAGCCGTCCCTACCGTCCCGGCAGGGACCCGAAGTCGCCGAAAATTTCGGGACCCGGATCTTGGCACGCTTCCGGAGGTAGGTGCTCGTGCTTTCGTCAACGCTCATCAGACCCGGCACCCGGCCCAGGACGCTCGCTGCGGCTGCCCTGCTCGGGCTGCTCGCCGTGTTCTTCCTGCCGGTCAGCCCCGCCGACGCCTCGGCGCCGCTGCGCCAGCACGCCGCCGCGCAGGGCAAGTTCATCGGCACGGCGCTCGCCACCGGGCCGCTGCAGAACGAGACCCAGTACCGCAACATCGCGGCGACCGAGTTCAACCAGATCACCGCCGAGAACGCGATGAAGTGGGAGTCCACCCAGCCCAACCAGGGCCAGTTCACCTTCTCCGGCGCCGACGCGATCGTCGACTTCGCCACCCAGAACAACCAGCAGGTCCACGGCCACACCCTCGTCTGGCACAGCCAGACCCCGGGCTGGGTGCAGGGCCTCGGCGCCAGCGCCATGCGCCAGGCCATGCAGAACCACATCAGCCAGGTCGTCGGCCGCTACGCCGACAACCCCACCGTCGTCTCCTGGGACGTGGTGAACGAGGTCTTCGAGGAGAACGGCAACCTGCGCTCCTCGTTCTGGTACAACACGCTCGGCCAGAGCTTCATCGCCGACGCCTTCCGCTACGCCCGCGCCGCCGACCCGGACGCCACGCTCTGCATCAACGACTACAACGTCGAGGGCATCAACGCCAAGAGCACCGCCATGTACAACCTGGTGCGGTCGCTGCGTGAGCAGAACGTGCCCGTCGACTGCGTCGGCTTCCAGGGCCACCTGGCGATCCAGTACGGCTTCCCGAACGACATCCGGCAGAACATGGAGCGCTTCGCCGCTCTCGGCGTCGAGGTCCGCGTCACCGAGATCGACGTCCGCATGCAGATGCCGCGCAACTCCAGCAAGGACAGCACCCAGGCCAACTACTACCGCCAGGTGATCGAGGCCTGCCTGGCCGTGAACGCCTGCTCGGGCGTCACCATCTGGGGCTTCACCGACCGGCACTCGTGGGTGCCCGACACGTTCTCCGGTGAGGGCGCCGCGCTCATCTACGACGAGAACTACCAGAAGAAGGCGTCCTACGACGCCGTCCACGACGCGCTCGACGACGGCACCGGCACGCCGGACGACACCACCCCGCCGACCACCCCCGGCACTCCCACGGCATCCAACGTCACCTCCAGCTCGGCCACACTGACCTGGTCGGCCTCCACCGACTCGGGCGGCAGCGGCCTGGCCGGCTACAACGTCTACCGTGAGCAGGGCGCCACCGACCCGCTGCTCGGCCAGTCGTCCACCAACTCGATCACCCTCACCGGGCTGTCCGCCGACACCCAGTACACGGTGTACGTGCGAGCACGCGACGGCGCCGGCAACCTGTCCGACGCGTCGAGCACCGTCACCTTCACCACGGAGGAGGGCGGCGGCGGCCCGAGCGGACCCTGCACCGCGACCGGCAACCTCCAGACCCAGTGGGGCGAGGGGTACGTCATCGAGCCCGTCACCGTGACCAACACCGGCTCGTCGGCCCTCAGCGGCTGGACCGTCACCTTCACCCTGCCCGCCGGCCACACCATCGTCGGCTCCTGGAACGCCGACTTCACCACCAGCGGCCAGACGGTGACCGCGAAGAACATGAGCTACAACGGCAACCTGGGCCCGAACGCCAGCACCACGTTCGGCTTCCAGGTCAACCGCCCCAACGGCAACACCCAGACGGTCTCCGGCTTCACCTGCTCCGGCTGACCCGTCAGGACAACCCCGTCCCGCCTCTCCCCAGCACCCCGGAGCGAGGCGGGACGGGGTTTCCTCATGCCGGAGCTCCGGGGATGCGGACCATGATCGCTCTCCCGTACCGTCTGCTCCGGAGACGAGAGGGGGAGCGCCGATGATGACGGAACCCGTGCGGGCGGAGGCGCTGCGCGTGGCCGGGAGCGGGGACCTGCCCGCCTACGTGTACGACCTGCGGGGCCTGCGCGAGCACGCCGCCGCCGTGCGCGCCGCCCTGGCCGGGACCGCGGAGATCTACTACGCCGTCAAGGCCAACCCGGCGGCCGGGATCCTGCGCGCGCTCGCCCCGTACGTGGACGGCTTCGAGGTCGCCTCCGGCGGCGAGCTGGCCCGCGTGCGCGAGGTCGCCCCCGGCCTGCCGGTCGCCTTCAGCGGCCCCGGCAAGACCGACGCCGAGCTGGCCCAGGCCCTGTCGCCGCCCGTCCACCGGCTGCACGTGGAGAGCCCCCGCGAGCTGGCCCGCCTCATCGCCCTCGGCGCCCCCGCGGACGTGCTGCTGCGCGCCAACCCGGAGCTGCCCGGCGAGGACACCCGGCAGGCCGCCGCCAGCCCGTTCGGCATGGACCAGGACGGCCTGGCCGCCTGCCTGCCCCTGCTGGCCCGGGCCCCGCACGTCCGGGTGCGCGGCCTGCACACCCACCTCACCTGGGCCCAGCACGACGCCGCCGCGATGGCCGATCTGGCGCGCCGCGTGACGTCCTGGGCGCTGCCCTGGCTCCGCGACCACCTGCCCGCGCTCGACGGCCCGGAGCTCGACCTGGGCGGCGGCATGGGCGTCGACTACCGGGACCCGGAGCTGCGGTTCGACTGGAAGGCGTACGCCGCCGCCCTGCCCGCCACCGGGGCACGGCTCCGGGTCGAGCCCGGCCGGTCGCTCACCGCCTACCACGGCTGGTACGTCACCGACGTCCTGGACGTCAAGCAGAACCACGGCCGCGGCTACGCCGTCCTGCGGGGCGGCACCCACCACCTGCGCACCCCCGTCGCCCGCGGCCACGACCAGCCGTTCACCGTCCTGCGCCGGGCGGGCGGCGGACCCGCGCTGGACGGCCCGGCGACCCTCGTCGGCCAGCTCTGCACCCCGAGGGACGTGTTCGCCCGCGACGTCCCGGTGAGCGGGCTGCGGCCGGGCGACCTGGTGGTGTTCGCCCTGGCCGGCGCGTACGCCTGGAACCTGTCCCACCACGAGTTCCTCATGCATCCCCCGCCCTGCTTCCGCTACCTCGACTGAGACGGCCCGATGCCGGGTATCAACCGGCTCTCTCATCAGAAACGGGTGCGAATGATCCTTGACGACCGGCAGGAACCGCCGCTGGTGTGGCAGTACGCCGAGCGGTATCTGGGCGCGGGCACCCGCGCCTACAGCCGCTTCTCCCAGGACCTGGAGATCTCCGAGCCGTACCATCCGCAGCTCGGCCTCGACCGGTTCGCGGTGCCGACCTTCCGGGTGCCGCCCGAGCGGGGCGCCTTCCTGCGCAACACCCTGGAGTCGACGACGGTCAAGCTCTACCGGGGCGGCGACGGGTTCCTGCTGCCCGTCCATCCGGAGACGCTCGCCTTCCCCGGCCTGCCAGGCCTGGACGCGCTCACCGAACGCGGCCCCGACCTGACCGTGGTGCCGTCGGCCAACGCGCGCACGGTCTTCGTCGAGCGGATCGGCGGTGAGCCGGTCGAGCCGCACTTCATCAAGCTCCACTACCCGCGGCGGCTGTCCCGTTTCACCCGGCGGCTGCGGCAGCCGATCATCTCGCTCCAGCTCTGGGCGGCCGAGGAGCTGACGGCGGCCGGGCTGCCGGTCCTGCCGGAGGTCGCCGCCGGAGTCCTGGGCAGCACCCCGGCCGAGGCTTGGGGTTTCCTCATCCGCGAGACCCGCCCCCGCGCCCACGACTCCGGCCGGGACCCCGCCCGCACCTCCGTCCCGGCCGCGTCCGGGACGCCGCGGTTCACGGTGCCGCTGTTCGCGCTGTACGGGCGAGACGTGCGCGAGCCCGGCGACCCGCCGCTCATGGCGCAGCTGATCGCCCGGAGCGGCGAGGACCCGGCCGGGTGGCTGGCCCGCCGCGTCGTCGCCCCGATGGTGCGCCTCTGGCTGCACGCCGTCACCACCACGGGCTGCGTCCCCGAACCGCACGGCCAGAACACCCTGGTCGCCTTCGACCCCGACGGCCGCCGCACCGCGATCGTCTACCGCGACTGCGGCGTCTACGTCGACCCGGCCATCCGGGCCGAGCGCGGCCTGACCCGCGGCCTGCCCCCCGTCAACGTCATCTCCGGCGACGTCCGCCAGCCGCGCGAGCGCGTCTTCAGCCTCACCTACGACAGCTTCATGGGCCACCACGCGCTCGACCGCCTCGCCCAGGTCGCCGCCGACACGCTAGCGGTGGACCCCGAACGCCTGCGTCAGGCCGCCCGCGAAACCTTCGCCACCGGCCCCGGGGTCACCCTGCCGCCCACCGTCCACTACTACGAGGACCGCCTGCACGGCAACGGCCGGTGGAACCTCGTCGACACCGGCGAGCCCCCCGCCTGGCGTTGACTACACCAGCGCCTGGTAGACGAGCTGCCGCAGCCTGCTCCTGATCGGGTGGGTGTCCGAGGGGAGGAGCTGGGTCATGAACACGACCGTCAGCTCCTCCGCCGGGTCCACCCAGAACGTGGTGCTCGCCGCCCCGCCCCAGCTGAACTCGCCCTCCGAGCCCAGCGTCCGGTGCCGGACAGCGTCCTGCACCACCGCGAAGCCGAGCCCGAACCCCATCCCCGCGTACGACACCTCGGCGAAGACCGGCCGCCCGAAGTCCTCCAGGTCGGCCCCGCCCGGCAGGTGGTTGCGCGTCATGTAGGCGACCGTGCGCGGCCCCAGCAGCCGCACCCCGTCCAGCTCCCCGCCGCGCAGCAGCAGCTGGGTGAAGCGGTGGTAGTCGCCCGCCGTCGAGATCAGCCCGCCGCCCCCGGACAGGAACGACGGCCGCCGCAGCTCCGCGCCCCGCGTGTCCATCGCCACGGCCTTGCGGTGCCGGTCGGCCGAGTAGAGCGTGGCCATCCGGCCCGCGTCCTCCTCGCCGATCCAGAACCCGGTGTCGTCCATGCCCAGCGGCCCGAAGATCCGCTCGCTCAGGAACCGGTCCAGCGGCCGGCCCGACACCACCTCGACCAGCCGGCCGAGCACGTCGGTGGCCACCGAGTAGTTCCACTGCGTGCCCGGCTCGAACAGCAGCGGCAGCTCCGCCCACCGGTCGACCGCCTCGGCCAGGCTCATGCCGCGCGGCGCGCCCCGGTCGAAGCCCGCCCGGCGGTAGAGCTCGTCCACGGCGCTCGCCCGCTGGAACCCGTACACCATGCCCGAGGTGTGGGTGAGCAGGTGCCAGATCCGCACCGGCTCCGCCGCCGGGCCCTTGTCGTGGACGCGCATCTCGGCGAAGGCCGGGAGGTGGCGGCTGACCGGGTCGGTCAGCTCCAGCAGCCCCTCCTCGTACAGCATCATGACCGCGACCGACGTGATCGGCTTCGACATGGAGTAGATGCGGAAGAGCGTGTCGGTCTCGACGGGGGCCCGCGACGCGACGTCGCGGAACCCGTACGTGGACAGGTGGGCGATCTCGCCGCGCCGGCTCACCAGCACCAGCCAGCCGGGCAGCCGCCCGTCGCCCACGTACGGGGCGAGATGGGCGTCGATACGGCGGAGCCGGGCGGAGTCGAGGCCGACGTCCTCCGGCTCGCAGGTCACCTTCAGCTCGCCCACCGCGCCTCCCCGGGAGAATCTAGAATGAGATTCTAGACCGGGCGGGACGCGTTGTGCAGCCCCCTGATCGCCAGCACGTACCCGTACACCCCGAAACCGACCACGATCCCGCGCGCCACCGGCGAGATGTACGAGTGGTGCCGGAACGGCTCGCGGCGGTGCACGTTGGAGATGTGCAGCTCGATCACCGGCAGCTCCACCCCCTCGATCGCGTCGTGCAGCGCGACCGAGGTGTGGGTGTAGGCGCCCGGGTTGAGCACCGCGCCGATGGCGTTTCCGGCCTTGACCGCGGCGCCCGCCTCCTGGATCCAGTCGATGAGCTGGCCCTCGTGGTTGGACTGCCCGAAGACCAGCTCCAGGCCGAGCGCCGTGGCCTCCTCGCGGCACATCGCCTCGACGTCGGCCAGGGTCGTGGTCCCGTACACCTCCGGCTTGCGGGTGCCGAGCAGGTTGAGGTTCGGGCCGTTGAACACGTAGACGGATGTCATCCGCCTGATCGTACTCAGCCCTTGTAGTTGAACACCTGCCGGAGCGTGTGCTGGACGGTGACCAGGTCCTTCTGGTCCGCCATCACCTGGTCGATCGGCTTGTAGGCGTCCGGGTGCTCGTCGACCAGCGCGGCCGCGCGGTCGGCGTTCCAGGTACGGCCGCGCATCGCCTCCCGCAGCGACCGGGCCGACAGCTCCCGCTTCGCCTTGGTGCGCGACATCCGCCGCCCCGCGCCGTGCGCGCACGAGTGGTAGGAGTCGGGGTTGCCGCGCCCGCGCACGATGTACGACTGCGCGCCCATCGAGCCCGGGATGACGCCCTCGTCGCCGCTGTCGGCCTTGATCGCGCCCTTCCTGGTGATCCAGAGCCGCTTGCCGTGGTGGGTCTCCAGCTGGGTGAAGTTGTGGTGGCAGTTGATGGTCCGCACCCGCCGGCCGTGGCCGACCACCCGGAACAGGGCGTCGACCAGGACCTTGTCCATGCGGGCGCGCGAGGCCATCGCGTAGTGCTGGGACCAGAGCATGTCCTCGATGTAGGCGTCGAACTCGGGCGTGTTCTGCACGAAGTACGCCAGGTCCGGGTCCTCCAGGCCGACCGCCTGGCGCTTCATCAGCTTCTTGGCGCCGGTGATGTGCATGGTGGCGAGCTGGTTGCCGATGCCGCGCGACCCCGAGTGGAGCACGGTCCACACCCGGTCGCGCTCGTCCAGGCAGACCTCGACGAAGTGGTTGCCCGAGCCGAGGGTGCCGAACTGGCGGGCGACCTTCTCCTCCTGCTTGGACGTCAGGCTCGTGTGCGGGCGGCCCAGCGCGGCGAGCGCCCTGTCCACCGACGGGTCCTCGTGCCCCTTGCCCACCCCGGCCGGGATGCGGCGCTCGACCAGCGGCATCAGCGCGTCGAGGGTGGCGGGCAGGTCGTCGGCGGTCAGCGTGGTCTCCGTGGCGACCATGCCGCAGCCGATGTCGACGCCGACGGCGGCCGGGATGATCGCGCCCTCGGTGGGGATCACCGAGCCGACCGTCGCGCCGATGCCCACGTGCGCGTCGGGCATGAGCGCCACGTGACCGGACACGAACGGCAGCCGGGCGGCGCGGGCCGCCTGGGCGATGGTCTGGTCGTCGATCTCGCTCGCCCAGGACAGCAGGTTAGGTGCGGGACGATTCGGCATGACTTGGGGCTCCTTGTTCGTTCTTGATCCAGTCTGCCCTGGAATCGCTGGTCAAGCCCAATCATTTAATCCGCGCTTGACCTTGCCCCCGGGGGCAAGGTCTAGCTTCTCCCGCAGGTGATGCCGATGAGGATCAGTGAAGCCGCCCGCAGCGCCGGCGTGACGACCAAGACCATCCGCTACTACGAGTCCCTGGGTCTGATCACGCCGGCCCGGCTCGGCAACGGCTACCGCGACTACTCGCCCGGCGACGTCCGGCGCATCCGCGAGATCCGCGAACTCAACCGGCTGGGCATCCCGGCCGGCCGGACGCGGCCCTTCCTGGACTGCCTGGACGCGGGTCACGAGCACGCCGACGACTGCCCCTCCTCACTGGCCGGCTACCGCGCCGCCATCGACGAGCTGACCGCCAGGATCCGCGCACTCACCGAACGACGAGACACACTCGCCGCCCGCCTGCGAGAGGCGGCCGGGCGGAGCTTCCCCCACCACGACCAGGAGCCGATCCCCATGACCGACCACACCGCCCTGCCCGTGCCCCAGGACGACGGCGCGGCCCGCCACCTGCCCGGCCTGCCCATGCCCGAGATCGAACTGGCCGCAAGCACCGGCGACCCCGTCCGGCCGCACGCCCTGCGCGGACGCCACGTGCTCTACCTCTTCCCGCTCATCGGCACCCCGGACGTCGACCTGCCCGACGGCTGGGACACCATCCCCGGGGCGCGCGGCTGCACGCCCGAGGCCTGCGGCTTCCGCGACCACCACGCCGACCTCCTCGCCGCCGGCGCGTCCGGCGTGTACGGCCTGTCCGTCCAGGAAGCCGCCTACCTGAAGGGCGTCGCCGACCGCCTGCACCTGCCCTACCCCATGCTCGCCGACCCCGGCTTCCGGCTCGCCGAGGCCCTCCGCCTGCCGACCTTCGAGGCGGGCGGGCGGCGCTTCTACCGGCGCCACACCCTGATCATCCGCGACGGCCGCATCGAGCACGTCTTCTACCCGATCTTCCCGCCCGGCGAGCACGCCGGGCAGGTCCTCGCCTGGCTGCGCGGCCACCGGGACTAAAGAACACACCGGCGGTGTTGTCACGATCACCCCCGTTCCCACCCGAGAGGTCCAGGTGAAGCGTGACTGTGCCGCCTGACCCGCCCGAGGAACTCCTCGAAGGCGGCGGCGTCAACCAGGTCGCCCGCAGCGGAGACACCGTGCGCAGGCCCGCCGGGCCGTGGACGCCCGCCGTGCACGCGCTGCTGCGCCACCTCGCCGCCCGCGGCTTCCCGGGCGCGCCCCGCCCGCACGGCCTGGACGAGCAGGGCCGGGAGATCCTCGACTTCGTCCCCGGCGAGGTCGCCCACGACCCGGCCCTGCCGTACCTGCGCGACGACGCCACCCTGACCGCCGTGGCCCGCCTGCTGCGCGCCTACCACGACGCCACGGCCGGCTTCGTCCCGCCCCCGGACGCCACGTGGTACTTCCCGCCGCGCGAACCCGCCGAGGTCGTCTGCCACGGCGACGTCGCCCCGTACAACTGCGTCTTCCGCGACGGCGCGCCCGTCGCGTTCATCGACTTCGATACCGCCCACCCCGCGCCGCGGCTCTGGGACGTGGCCTACGCCGCCTACCGGTTCGTCCCCCTCACCGGCTCCCCGCGCCACGGCGGCGCCGTGCTGCCGGTCGCCGAGCAGGCGCGCCGGGCGCGGCTCTTCTGCGACGCGTACGGGCTCGCCGACCGCGCGGCCTTCACCGAGACGGTGGCGGAGCGCCTGCGGGATCTGGCCCGGCTGATCAGGGAGAAGGCCGCCGCGGGCGACGCCGCCTTCGCGGCGCATCTGGCCGGGGGCCATGATGAGCTGTATCTCGCCGACGCGGCCCACGTGGCACGCTACGCGCCAGCTCTGCAGGAGGCTGTACGGTGATGCGCCGTTTTGAGACCCGCCGGAGTCCGAGCATAGGCTGTCCTTTTGGCGACCACTGGAGGTGACGCCCATGTTGCGTGACTCGTTCGGGCGGGTGGCCACCGATCTACGGGTGTCCCTCACAGACAAGTGCAATCTCCGCTGCACCTACTGCATGCCCCCGGAAGGGCTCGACTGGCTGCCCAACGCCCAGCTCCTCACCGCCGACGAGGTGGTCAGGCTCGTCGCCGTCGGCGTCGAACGCCTGGGCATCACCGAAGTCCGCTACACCGGCGGAGAGCCGCTGCTCCGCCGCGAACTCCCCGACATCGTGGCCCGCACCACCGCGCTGGACCCCCGGCCGCAGGTCTCGCTCACCACCAACGGCATCGGCCTGGCCCGCATGGCCGGCGCCCTCGCCGACGCCGGGCTGGACCGGGTCAACGTCTCCCTCGACACCCTCGACCGCGAGACCTTCAAACGCCTCGCCCACCGGGACCGGCTGACCGACGTGCTCGACGGCCTGGCCGCCGCGCACGACGCCGGGCTGCGCCCGGTCAAGGTCAACGCCGTCCTCATGCGCGGCGTCAACGAGCACGAGGCCGTGCCGCTGCTGCGCTGGTGCCTGGAACGGGGCTACGAGCTGCGCTTCATCGAGCAGATGCCGCTCGACGCCCAGCACGGCTGGCGGCGCGACAACATGGTCACCGCCGACGAGATACTCGAAATGCTGACCGGCTCCTTCGACCTCACCCCCGACGACCTGGAGGAACGCGGCAGCGCACCCGCCGAGCGGTTCCTCGTCGACGGCGGGCCCGCCCGGGTGGGCGTGATCGGGTCCGTCACCCGGCCGTTCTGCGGCGCCTGCGACCGCGTCCGGCTCACCGCCGACGGCCAGATCCGCAACTGCCTGTTCGCCCGCGAGGAGTCCGACCTCAAGACCGCCCTGCGCGCCGGGGCCACCGACGACGAACTCGCCGAACGGTGGATCGCCGCCGTGGCGAGCAAGCGCCCCGGCCACGGCATCGACGATCCCTCCTTCCTCCAGCCGGCCCGCCCCATGTCCGCGATCGGCGGCTGAATGCGGACCGCCGGCCTGGGGCTCGCGACCGGCCCCTGCGGCCGGCACAACGCGATCACCGACGTGCCCGGCGTCCGCGCCGGGCACGTCACCCTCGTCCGCGACCCCGCCGTCCGCACCGGCGTCACCGCCGTCGTCCCCGCCGGGATCGGCCCGCACGCGCCGCTCCCCGCCGGCCTGTTCACCGGCAACGGCTACGGCAAGCTCATCGGCGCCACCCAGCTCGCCGAACTCGGCCTGCTGGAGTCCCCGATCGTCCTCACCGCCACCCTGTCCGCCTTCCGCGCCGCCGACGCCCTGGTGACGTGGATGCTCACCCAGCCCGGCTGCTCGCGCGTACGGACCTTCAACCCGGTGGTCGGCGAGTGCAACGACGGCCACCTGTCCGACATCCGCGCCCGTCCCATCACCGAGACCCACGTCCTGCAAGCCATCACCACGGCCACCGGCGGCCCGGTGGCGGAGGGCTGCGTCGGCGCGGGCACCGGCACCACCGCCCTCGGCTTCAAAGCAGGCATCGGCACCGCCTCCCGCCTCATCCAGACGCCGCACGGCAGCCACACCCTCGGCGCCCTCGTCCAGGCCAACTTCAGCGGCACCCTCCGCCTCCACGGCCACCCCATCACCCCAGCCCTCCTGAACCTCCCCACCCCACAGAAGCGGTTCCTCCCCCGTACGAGCGACCCCGCGCCGGAGGAGCAGACCTTTCCGAACACGGGAACCGGCACGACGGGGGGAGCGGGCTGCCCCGCAGGCCCTCCCGAACACGGGACTGATCTCGCGGGGGAGCAGGCTCTCACGGACGTGGGACCGGGGGAGCGGACTCTCACAGGCGCGGCCGAGGGTGGTGTTTCCGCTGAGGACCGGCAGCCCACCTCGGACGAGGACGGGTCCTGCATGATCGTGATCGCCACCGACGCGCCGGTGGACGCCCGGCAGCTCACCCGGATCGCCAGACGGGCCGTGTACGCGCTCGCCCGGGTCGGCGCCGACTACAGCCACGGGAGCGGCGACTACGCCATCGCCTTCACCACCCGCACCGGCGTCGCCCCCATGCCCGACCACGAGCTGAACCCGCTCTTCGCCGCGGCCATGGACACCGTCGAGGAGTCCGTGCTCAACTCCCTGCTCGCCGCCGAGACCACCACAGGCGTCGACGGCCGCACCGCCCACGCCCTCGACGCGCCGCGCCTCCTGGACCTCCTGCGGTCCCGATGACCGCGTACGGTGGAGACGTGTTCGACGCGGTGATCCTGGCAGGCGGCAGGGCGCAACGACTCGGCGGAGTGGACAAACCGGGCCTCGAGGTAGGCGGCACGACGATGATCGCCAACGTCGCCGCCGCCGCCCGCGAGGCCGCCCGCGTCATCATCGTCGGCCCGCCCAGAGACATCCCCGGCGCCGTCTACGTCCGTGAAGACCCGCCGGGCGCCGGACCGATCCCCGCCCTCCGCGCCGGCCTCGCCGAGGTCACCGCCCCCCGGGTGGCCCTTCTGGCCGGCGACCTCCCCTTCCTCGCCCCCTCCCACCTCACCGCCCTCCTGACCCACCTCCCGGCCCAGAACGCCCCGACCACCCCGGCCCCCCGCATCCGGCAGCACGAGCACCCTTCCAGCGATCCCGCTGCCCCTGACAGCGCCCCACCCCCGTCCGGCGGGAGCTTCACTGGCGGGCCTGGCGGCGGCCCGGCGTGGTCTGGCGGGAGCCTCACCGGTGGATCTGGCGGCGGCCCGGCCCTGTCTGGCGGGAATCTCGCCGGAGGACAGGGCAGCGACCCACCCTTGTCTGGCGGGAGCCTCACAGGTGGGCCTGGCGGCGGCCCGGCCCTGTCTGGCGGGAACCTCGCCGGAGGACACGGCAGCGACCCACCCTTGTCTGGCGGGAGCCTTACAGGCGGATCTGGCGGCGACCTAGCCCTGTCGGACGGGAACTCCACCCGTGGACCTGGCTCAGGCGGCAGGGAAGGCGCCCCATCGGAGACGAGCAGCACCGCGGATCCGGCGAACAGGCCCCGCGGGGTGGCCGCCACGGTTCCGGCGGACAGGCCCCGTGGGGTCGTCGCCGTGGACGCCGGGGGCCGGGAGCAGTGGCTGCTCGGCGTATGGGAGACCGCCGCACTCCGTGAGGCGCTGGAGGCGTACGAGGGGCGGTCGCTGCGCGGGTTGCTGGGCCCGCTCGCGGACCGGCGGGTGGCGTTGCCGCGGCAGGCCTGGTTCGACTGTGACACTGGTGAAGACCTGGAGGAGGCTCGGAATGAACGTGCTCGCTGAGTGGACGGCGCTGGCCTGCGAGGAGCTGGGGATCGACCCGGCCAAGGTGGACCGCGACCAGATCCTCGACCTGACGAAGGAGGTCGCGCACGGCGTCACAAGGCCCGCCGCGCCGCTGACCGCGTACCTGCTGGGGCTGGCGCAGGGGGCCGGGACCGCGCCGGAGGAGGCGGTGGAGCGGCTGACGGCGCTGGCCCGGAATTGGGGCCAGGCGACGACCGAGACGCTGACGGACCGCTGAGACTGGAACGAACTAAGGCAGTCAACCCCGCCCGAACCTGAAGATTCCCTGTGAATTCGGGTACGGGTGGGGTGTAAACGATTTCGGGAAAGCGGCCCTATCCGACTGCCAAGCCGGCCACCCGGATAAGATCATCCGATTCGAAAACTTTGCCGGGAAAAGGGCGACGCCGGGTGGTTACGGGGGCAAACCACCCGGCGTCGCTTCATCGGCGTTCCGACGGGGGCCCGGAACGCCGGCATCAGCACTCCGACGGGGGACCGGAGCGCTTGTCTAAAGCGTACACCTACAACCCCTGAGATGCGTCAAGAGTTAGTCACGACCCGATCTCGCGTCGGTGCATTGGGATCTCGCTTTGGTTAGCGTCCGGGGTCTGAAAGGTGGGAGGTGGTGCGTCCTTGCCCCGCTCATTGGCCGGGATTACGGCTATGTACGGCAAAAAGACCGCCCCGGCGATGAACAGCAGCTTGTACGGCCAGGGCAGCGGCACCACCACCGCCAGGATCAGGCAGATCGTGCGGATCCCCATCTTGATGAGGTAGCTCCGCTCCCGATGACGGATGTCGCTGCTGAGCGAAGGCTTGGCGTCCGTGACTGTGTGGACCGCCTGCTTCCTGCGCCAACTCCTCATAAACCCCACGTTAGACCTCGGACGGGCCGGTGGCGACAGGGCCCCTGGCCGGACGGAGGGGCCATGCGACCATGGCCTTGGAGTAAGGAGGATCTGGAGATGACGGATCGCACGTACCGGGTGACCGAGATCGTCGGCACCTCGCCGGAGAGCGTCGACCAGGCCATCCGCAACGGCATCAGCCGGGCCGCGCAGACCCTGCGCCACCTCGACTGGTTCGAGGTGACCGAAATACGCGGCCAGATCGAGGACGGGGAGGTGGCCCACTTCCAGGTCGGCCTGAAGGTCGGCTTCCGCCTCGAAGACGCCTAGCGAAGGCGCGAAAGCCGCGCCGCAGCGCCTCACACGTGCCGGAGCCGGCCGACCGGCTCGTATCCGACGGCCCGGGGTCCGGCGCAGCAGACCCGGGCAGCGCCCTGAGCCGGTCAGGCGGCTGACCGGTCGAGCGCCGCCTGGGTCTCCGTCCCCAGCTCCCGCATGCCCTCCACCACCGCCGCCGACCGGGGCGTCTCACCCAGCCCGCCGAGCAGCACCCCCACGACGCCGGGCGCCTCGGTGGTCCGTCACGACCGCCACCTCCCCGGCGTCGCGGGTCCGTCAGCTCGCCTGGCTGACCGTCGACATGTTGAAGTCGGGCACCCGGATCGCGGGCATGACGGCGCGGGTGAAGTAGTCGCCCCACTCGCGCGGCAGCGTCGGGCTGGACGGGCCGACCTCGCTCAGCCGGCCCAGCAGGTCGACCGGGCTCTCGTTGAACCGGAAGTTGTTCACCTCGCCCACCACCTCGCCGTGCTCGACCAGGTAGACGCCGTCACGCGTCAGCCCGGTCAGCAGCAGCGTCTGCGGGTCGACCTCGCGGATGTACCACAGGCAGGTCACCAGGAGCCCGCGGCGGGTGGAGGCGATCATCTCCTCCAGCGAACGGCCGCCGCCCGGCCCCCGCATGATCAGGTTGTCGATGGCGGGCGTCACCGGCAGACCACTCAGCTCCGCCGAGTAGCGGGTCTGCCGCAGCGACTCCAGCCGCCCTTCCCGGATCCAGTCGGTGGCCGAGAGCGGCAGCCCGTTGTCGAACACCGAGCTCTCCCGCCCGGAGGAGCGCGCCGTCACGAACGGCGAGCAGGCGACGCCCTCGGCGGCCGGGTCGCTGGAGAGCGTCACGGGCAGCGCGGCGAGCTGCTCGCCCACCCGGGTGCCGCCGCCCGGCTTGGAGAACACCGAACGGCCGTCCAGGGCGTCCCTGGCGCCCGCGGACCAGAACATGTAGATCATCAGGTCGGCCACCGCCGCCGGCGGCAGCAGCGTCTCGTAGCGGCCCGCGGGCAGGTCGACCCGCGTCTTGGCCCAGTCGAGCCGCTGCGCCAGCCCGCCGTCGAGGGCCGCCACGTCCACGTCGGAGAAGTCGCGGGTGGCCACGCCGGTCCACGCCGAGCGCTTGAGGTCCGAGGACTTGGCGTTCAGCTCCAGCCGCCCCGTCGGCTGGTCGTGACGGAGCCGCAGCCCCGTGGAACTGCCGAGGAAGGTCGAGGTCAGGGTGTGCTCGGCGAACCCGTACAGCTTCCTGCCGCCCGACTCGGCGGCCGAGAACGCCTCGCCCAGCGCGGGCGCGAAGCCCGTGAACACGTCGATGCCGGTCGGCGTCACCGGCTCGTCCCAGGACGCGCTGGCGGGCACCCCGGACACCAGCTCGCGGGCGTCCTCGGCGGGCCGCGCCTCGCGCGCCGCCGCGTCGGCCGCGGCCACCACGTCGGCGAGCTGATCGGGCCGGACGGCGGCGCGCGACACCACGCCCACCCCCTGCCCGGCCACCGAGATCACGGTGAGCCGGCTGGAGCGCGCCACGCCGTTGGTGGTCAGCGTGTTGCCCGCGAACCGCAGGTTGGCCGTGGACCGCTCGTCGGCCAGCACCACGCAGCCGTCGGCCGTGGAGAGCTCCAGAGCCCTCTCCACCATCTCCTGGGGAGTCACTTTCCGCCCTCCTGAACGGTGTTGAGGATCCGGACGTTCCTGAACAGCGCCGACGGGCAGCCGTGGCTCACCGGCGCGACCTGCCCCGGCTGGCCCTTGCCGCAGTTGAACGCGCCGCCCAGCACATAGGTCTGGGGCCCGCCGACCGCCTCCATCGACTGCCAGAAGTCGGTCGTGGTGGCCTGGTAGGCGAAGTCGCGGACCTGCCCGGCCAGCTTGCCGTGGGAGATCCGGTAGGCGCGTTGACCAGTAAATTGAAAATTGTAACGTTGCATGTCGATCGACCAGCTCTTGTCGCCGACGATGAACAGCCCCCGCTCCACGCCCGCGATCAGCGCGTCGGTGTCCGGGCCGCCCGGCGCGGGCTGGAGCGACACGTTCGCCATCCGCTGGATGGGCGTGTGGCCCGGCGAGTCGGCGAACGCGCACCCGTTGGACCGGCCGAACCCCTTCAGCCGGGCCATCCGCCGGTCGAGCTGGTAGCCGACCAGGATGCCGTCGCGGACGATGTCGAAGCTCTGCGCCCGCACGCCCTCGTCGTCGTAGCCGATCGTGGCCAGCCCGTGCTCGGCGGTGCGGTCGCCGGTGACGTTCATCAGGGGCGAGCCGTACACCAGCTCGCCGATCTGGTCGAAGGTGGCGAAGCTGGTGCCGGCGTAGGCGGCCTCGTAGCCGAGCGCCCGGTCCAGCTCGGTGGCGTGGCCGATCGACTCGTGGATGGTCAGCCACAGGTTGGACGGGTCGATCACCAGGTCGTAGTCGCCCGCCTCGACCGAGGGCGCCGCCAGCTTCTCCTCCAGGAGCTGCGGCAGCGCGGCCAGCTCGCCCTGCCAGTCCCACCACTCGCCGGTCAGGTACTCGTAGCCGCGCCCCACCGGCGGCGCGATCGTGGACATGTCGTCGAACCCCGACTGCGACGCCTTCATCGCGTTCAGATGGGGGTGGATCCGGACCCGCTGCTGCGTGGTCGTGGTGCCGGCCGTGTCGGCGTAGAACTTCTGCTCCTTGACCTGGAGCAGCCGCGCCGAGACGTGGTCGGCGCCCTTGAGCAGCCCCGCCGACCAGTCGGCCAGCAGCGCCACCTTCTCGCCGCGCGGCACCTCGAACGGGTCGATCTCGTACGACGACACCCAGGTGACGTCGGCGTGCACCGGCTCGGGCGCCAGCTCGACCGGCTCGCGGTTGATCGGGGCGCTCACCTCCGCCACCCGCACCGCCTGCTCGGCCACCCGCGCGGCGCTCTCCGGCGTCAGGTCGATCCCCGCCGCGAAGCCCCACGTGCCGCCCTTCACCACCCGTACGGCATAGCCCAGGTCGTCGGCGTCGGCCGCGCCTTCCAGACGGGCGTCGTAGAGGCTGAGCGTCTCGGCGCGGACGCGTTCCAGCCGGAAGTCGGCGTGTTCGGCGCCCAGGTCGCGGGCGCGCTGCAGGGCCGCGTCCGCGAGCCGCCGCAGCGGCAGCGCGAGGAAGTCGGAGTCGATCTGGCGCATGTCAACGATCCTAACCGTGCGATCTTGTGTCGCCCGGATAACGGCATACCCGCCGGTAGCAGATACCGTCAGGTGTCATGGCTCGCTCTGTACTCGTCACCGGAGGCAATCGCGGCATAGGCCTCGCGATCGCCCGTGAACTCGCCGCCGCCGGCGACGCCGTCGCCGTCACCTACCGCTCGGGAGAGCCCCCGGAGGGGCTCTTCGGCGTCAGGTGCGACGTGACCAGCATGGCCGACGTCGAGGCCGCCTTCGACAAGGTCGAGGCGGAGCAGGGCCCGGTCGAGGTCCTGGTCTCCAACGCCGGCATCACCAAGGACACCCTCCTGGCGATGATGAAGGAGGAGACCTTCACCGACGTCATCGACGCCAACCTCACGGGCGCCTACCGCGTCGCCAAGCGGGCCATCCGGCCCATGATGCGGCTCAAGCGCGGCCGCATCGTCCTCATCTCCTCCGTGATCGGCCTGCTCGGCCAGGCCGGTCAGGCCAACTACGCCGCCTCCAAGGCCGGTCTCGTCGGCTTCGCCCGCTCCCTGGCGCGCGAGTACGGTTCGCGCGGCATCACCGTCAACGTGGTCTCGCCCGGGTTCGTCGACACCGACATGACGGCCGACCTCGACAAGGAGGCGATCGTCAAGAACATCCCCCTCGGGCGCCAGGCGAGCCCCGAGGAGATCGCGCGCGTCGTCCGCTTCGTGGCGAGCGAGGACGCCTCCTACATCACCGGGGCCGTGATCCCCGTCGACGGCGGACTGGGAATGGGACACTGACATGGGCATCCTCGAAGGCAAGCGGATCCTGGTGACGGGCGTGCTGACCGACGCCTCCATCGCGTTCTCGGTCGCCAAGCTGGCGCAGCAGGAGGGCGCGAAGGTGGTGCTCACCGGCTACGGCCGGCTGAGCCTGGTCGAGCGGATCGCCAAGCGGCTGCCCGAGCCCGCCCCGGTGCTGGAGCTCGACGTGCAGGACACCGACCAGCTCGACACGCTGGCCGACCGGGTCGGCGAGCACGTCGACGGCCTCGACGGGGTCGTCCACTCCATCGGCTTCGCCCCGCAGTCGGCGCTCGGCGGCAACTTCCTCAACACCTCGTGGGAGGACGTCGCCACGGCCCTGCACGTGTCCACCTTCTCCTACAAGTCGCTCGCCGTGGCCTGCCTGCCGCTGATGAAGGAGGGCGGCGGCTCGGTCGTCGGCCTCGACTTCGACGCCAGCAAGGCCTGGCCGGTCTACGACTGGATGGGCGTGGCCAAGGCCGGCCTCGAGTCGTGCAACCGCTACCTCGCGCGCGACCTCGGCACGCACGGCATCCGCGTCAACCTGGTGGCCGCCGGGCCGCTGCGCACGATGGCGGCCAAGTCGATCCCGGGCTTCAAGGAGTTCGAGGACAGCTGGCCGGAGAAGGCCCCGCTCGGCTGGGACCTCGCCGACACCGAGCCCGCCGCCCGCGCCTGCGTGGCGCTCATGTCCGACTGGTTCCCCGCCACCACCGGCGAGATCGTCCACGTCGACGGCGGCGTCCACGCCATCGGCGGCTGACCTCAGGCGGCCGGTGCCGCCCCCCCGTCGGCGGCTGACTTCAGGCGAGCCAGCCGCCCCGCCGTGGGCGGCTGATCTCAGGCGAGCCGGTGGCGTCCCGCCGGCTCGAACGGCATCGTCTCCTGCTGCTCGCTCCGCCGCCTGCGCAGCTGCACCACCCGGCTGGCCAGCACCGCCGTGCCGAGCAGCACCACGGTCAGCGTGGTGCCGACCACGTCGGAGGCCTTGGCGACCGGCCGCACCACCGGCTCCTCGACCACCGGCAGGGGCAGCCGGTCGGTGAACGGGTCCGGCCACAGCAGGTCGACCCGCAGGTCCTCCGGGTCGGCCACGGGCTCGTCGGCGACCGGCTTCTCGCCGTCGCCGATGGAGTGCGTCTCGCGGGCGGGCGGCGGCGTCGGCCCGGGCGTGGGCCGGACGGTGGGCGCGGCCGTGGGCAGCGCGTCCGCCTCCTCCTCTTCCTCCTCCCGGTCGCGGCGGCGCTCCGCGCGTTCCTTCTCGGGCTCCGGCTCCGGCTCGGGCTCGGCCGTCCGGCGCGCGGGGGTCTCGGGGGTCGGGCGGAGCGTCGACTCCAGCAGGCCCTCGCCCTCGCAGGCCAGGCCGGGCAGGCAGACCTCGTCCAGCGGCGTCGGCAGCAGGGCCGACTTCTTCGGACTGGCCGACGGCGCCGGGTCGGCGGAGGGCGTGTCGCTCGAGCGCGGCCGGCTGGTCGGCACCACGTCCCCGACGGTGCCGAGCACCTTGTCGGTGGTCTTCTCAAGTCCTCCGGTGATCGGCTCGGTGAGGCCCCCGGTCAGCCTGTCGACCGTGCCGGTGACGGACCCCACGACGTCGCAGAGGCCGTCGGTCACCCCCGACAGCAGGCCGCCCCGGCCGTGTTCGCAGTCGGCCGTCGAGGCCGCCGCCGGGCCTGCCGCCGCCGGGAGCGCCACCATCGACATCGCGAGGATTCCCGCCGAGATAGCGGTCCTGCTCCCCATCCGTCCCCTCCCGCGTCGCTTTCCAGGAAAATCCTTATGCGAATGGGACGGAGGCCGCAGGGCTTTCGGCGGTAAAGTTGCGATTCGGTATCGACTAGTGATACGCGAAGGAGCCTCTCGTTCGTCATTCGGGGGACGAGACGTCATCCAGGGCCTCTCGGATCTCGATCGGGAGCACCAGGTCTTCGGCGAGCAGTGTGCCTTTGAGCTGTGCGAGCGTGCGGGCCCCGACGATCGCCGAGGCCACCCCCGGCTGGTCGCGGACCCAGGTCAGCGCCACCGCCGCCGGTGAGACGCCGAGCCCATCGGCGGCGGTCACGACCGACTCGACCACGCTGCGGGACCGGTCGTCGAGGTACGGGCGGACGAAGTCGGCGAAGTGCGGGGTGGCGGCGCGCGAGTCGGTGGGGATGCCGGTGCGGTACTTGCCGGTCAGCACCCCGCGGCCGAGCGGCGACCAGGCCAGCACGCCCACGCCCAGATGGCAGGCGGCGGGCAGCACCTCGCGCTCGGCGTCGCGGGCCAGCAGGGAGTATTCGGTCTGCACCGAGGTGATCGGCGCCCGGCCGGGGACCGACCGCTGCGTCACCGCGGCCGCGGCGAGCTGCCAGCCGGCGTAGTCGCACACGCCCGCGTACAGCGCCCGGCCGGAGGAGACGATCGCGTCGAGCGCGGCCAGCGTCTCGTCGAGCGGGACCTCGGGGTCGTAGGTGTGCAGCTGCCACAGGTCGACGTAGTCGACGCCGAGCCGGCTCAGCGACTCGTCGACGGCGGCGATCAGATGACGCCGGGAGGCGTCGCGCGGCCGGCGGCCCATCGGCGTCACCACCGCCTTGGTGGAGATCACCAGCTCGCTGCGGGGCACCTGGTCGCGCAGCAGCCGGCCGAGCACCCGTTCGGCGTCGCCGCCGGTGTAGACGTCGGCCGTGTCGACGAGGGTGCCGCCCGCGTCGAGGAACATCCCCAGCTGCGCCGCCGCGTCGTCGGCGTCGGTGTCACGCCCCCACGTCATCGTGCCGAGGCCCAGCCGGGACACCGACAGGCCGCTGCGGCCGACATAGCGCTGCTCCATGATCCCGCCAGGTTACCGCCCGGGCGGCTGAAACGCCGGGAGAGCGGCCTGCGACACTTGGTTGGATGACCACCCTCCTGCTCGCCCGTCACGGGCTCACCGATCTGACGGGGCCGGTGCTGGCCGGCCGCACCCCCGGGGTCCATCTCAGCGACGCGGGGCGGGCGCAGGCGGCCGCGCTCGCGGAGCGGATCGCCGGTGTCAGGCTGGACGCCGTCGTCTCCAGCCCGCTGGAGCGCTGCATGGAGACCGCCGAGGCCGTCGCCGCGGGCCGCGGCCTGCCCGTCGTCACCGACGAGCGGCTGCTGGAGTGCGACTACGGCGACTGGACCGGGCGGAAGCTGAAGGAGCTGTCCAAGGATCCGCTCTGGCCGGTGGTGCAGTCCCATCCGAGCGCGGCGACGTTCCCCGGCGGGGAGTCGATGGCCGCGGTGCAGCACCGGGCCGTGGCCGCGGTCCGGGACTGGAATCGACGCCTGGGGGAGAAGGCTGTCTACCTCGCCTGCAGCCACGGAGACGTGATCAAGGCGATCGTCGCGGACGCGCTGGGGCTCCACCTCGATCAGTTTCAGCGGATAACCGCTGATCCGGCCGCTCTCACCGTGATTCGCTATGCCCCCTTGCGCCCCTTTGTTCTCAAACTTAACGATATGGGGGAATTGAGGCTGCCTGAGGATTCGGAGGAGAAAGACGGGGGAGAAAACTCCACCGGGAGCGATGCCGCCGTCGGCGGCGGGCCCGGGACCACGTAAGGTCAGGCTATGCCGGTCTTCGACTACGACCCGCCAGAGAGGTTCGTGGCGGGCGCCCTCGGCCAGCCGGGCGCGCGCGCCTTCTTTCTGCAGGCCAGGGCCGAGGGCAGACTGACCACGGTCGCGCTGGAGAAGATGCAGGTCGCCGCGCTCGCGGGCAGGCTCGACGAGCTGCTCGACGAGGTGCTCAGGCGCAGCGGAGGCACCGCCCAGGTGCCCGCCATCGCCCCCGCCGACCTGACCGACGAGGGCCCGCTCGACCCCCCCGTGTCGGAGGACTTCCGGGTCGGCACCATGGCGCTGGCGTGGGACCCCGAACGGTCGCAGGTGGTCATCGAGGCACAGGAGATGGTCGACGAGGAGGACCTCGACGCGCCGGAGCCCGCGGTGC
This sequence comes from Nonomuraea sp. NPDC049649, assembly GCF_040675175.1. Taxonomy (NCBI): domain Bacteria; kingdom Bacillati; phylum Actinomycetota; class Actinomycetes; order Streptosporangiales; family Streptosporangiaceae; genus Nonomuraea; species Nonomuraea sp. NPDC049649. The sequence goes on along the minus strand of NZ_JBFAOH010000002.1, from coordinate 346,443 downwards.
TGCGGGTGCGCATCAGCGCCGGCGCCGCCCGTGCCTTCAGCAGGCGGGCCCTGGAGGTCGTCGCGGCGGGCCGACCGCCCTGCCCGCTCTGCGGGCAGCCACTCGACGCCAAGGGACATGTGTGTGTACGTCTCAACGGCTACCGCGGAGGTGAGGCGGCTTCATGACCGCTCCGGAGAGCGAGCCGGCCGTCAGGCCCGCCCTCCCCTCGGCCCTGGACGAGGAGGAGACGCTCAAGCTGCTCCGTGACGGCCGCCTGGAGATGGCCGGGCGCCTCGTCGAAGCCACCAACATGACCCTCTACTGCACGGTCAGGCTGGGGGAGCGGTCCGCCGCCTGCGTCTACAAGCCGGTGCGCGGCGAGCGCCCGCTGTGGGACTTCCCCGACGGCACGCTCGCCGCCCGCGAGGTCGCCGCCTACGAGGTCTCGCGGGCGACCGGCTGGCACATCGTGCCCCCCACCGTCTACCGCGACGGCCCGTTCGGGCCCGGCATGTGCCAGCTCTGGATCGACACCGAGCGCGAGATCGACCTGATGCGCCTGGTCCGCAGCCGCAACCCCGTGGTGCGCCGGATGGCGGTCTTCGACGCGGTGGTCAACAACGCCGACCGCAAGGGCGGCCACCTGCTGCCGATGCCGACCGGTCACGTCTACGGGGTCGACCACGGCGTCTGCTTCGCGGTGGAGGACAAGCTCCGCACGGTCCTGTGGCAGTGGCGGGGCAAGCCGCTGTCGCGCGAGGCCGTCGGCGTGCTGGCCAAGCTGGAGCGGGAGCTCGACTCCGGCTCGCTCGGCCGCAGGCTGCGCGACCTGCTGACCACCGCCGAGGTCGAGGCGACGTGGAAGCGCGTGCGGCGGCTGCTCGACACCGGCGTGCACCCGTACCCCTTCGAGGGCTGGCCCGCCATCCCCTGGCCACCCATCTAGGCCGGTTTTGTACGCTTTGCCGCATGTGCACCGTGATCGTGAGAACGGGGCGGCCCCTCACCCTGATGGGCATCAGGGACGAGTTCGCCGACCGTCCATGGGAAGGGCCCGGCGAGCACTGGCCCGACCACCCCGGCGTCGTCGGCGGACGCGACCTCAAGGCGGGCGGCACCTGGCTCGCGATCGACCAGGCGGCCGGCCGCGCCGCCGCCCTGCTGAACGGCCGCGGCACGCCCGCGCCCGACGCCGTCCGGGTCTCCCGCGGCGACCTGGCGCTGCGCGCCGTCTCCTCCGGAAAGCTGCCCGACGCCGACCTGACCCGTTACGACCCCTTCCACCTGGTGCTCGCCGACCCGGCCGGAGCCCGCCTGCTCAGCTGGGACGGCCACCGCCCGGAAGTCACCGAGCTCCCGGACGGCACCAGCATGATCGTCAACACCGGGCTGGATCACGGCCACGAGCGCGTCACCGCCCACCTGCCCAGGTTCGCCGGCGACGCCGACTGGCACGAGCCGCTCCGCGACCCGCCCTCCGACGCGGGCGAGGCGCTGATCGTCCGGCACGAGCTGCCCGACGGCCGCGTCTTCGCCACCCTCAGCGTCACGCTCGTGACGCTGGCGCCGGACGGTGCGACGTACGAGTTCACCGACATGACCAGCTGATCAGCACGGATAGGCTCGAAGACATGAAATCGTGGTCCGCCCCCAACGTTCCCAGGCTCCCCGGCGAGAGCGTCCCGCTGCGGCTCTACGACACCGCTTCCCGTCAGGTCCGGCAGACCGATCCCGGGCCGACCGCGAGGATGTACGTCTGCGGCATCACCCCCTACGACGCCACCCATCTCGGCCATGCCAACACCTACCTCGCCTTCGACCTCGTAGGCCGCATGTGGCGCGACGCCGGTCACGACGTCCACTACACCCAGAACGCCACCGACGTCGACGACCCGCTGCTGGAACGCGCCGAGCAGACCGGCGTCGACTGGCAGGCCCTGGCCGAGCGCGAGACCGACCTGTTCCGCGCCGACATGGAGGCGCTGCGCGTCCTGCCGCCGCGCGAGTACGTGGCCGTCACCGAGGTCGTCGGCCGCATCGCGGAGGTGATCGGCGAGCTGGCCGACCGCGGCGTCACCTACACCGTCGACGGCGACGTCTACTTCGACGTCAGCGCCGCCCCCCACTACGGCGAGATCTCCGGATACCCCCGCGAGCAGATGCTGGAGCTGTTCGCCGAGCGCGGCGGCGACCCGGAGCGGCCCGGCAAGCGCGACCCGCTCGACTGGCTGCTGTGGCGGGCCGAGCGGCCCGGCGAGCCCGCCTGGGACTCGCGGCTGGGCCGCGGCCGGCCGGGCTGGCACGTCGAGTGCACCGCGATCGCGCTCGACCACCTGGGCCCCGGCTACGACGTGGCGGGCGGCGGCTCCGACCTGATCTTCCCGCACCACGAGTGCGGCGCCGCCGAGGGCTACGCCGCCGCCGGGCGGTGGCCGTTCGCCCGCTTCTACACCCACGCCGGCATGGTCGGCCTCGACGGCGAGAAGATGTCCAAGTCGCGGGGCAACCTGGTGTTCGTCTCCAAGCTGCGGGCCGAGCACGACCCGATGGCGGTCCGGCTCGTCCTGCTGTGCCGCCACTACCGCGCCGACTGGGACTACACCCCCGGCATGCTCGCCGACGCCGAGGCCAGGCTGGAGCGCTGGCGCTCGGCCGTGGCCCTCGCCGCCGGGCCGCCGGCCGGGCCGCTGCTGGCCGAGGTGCGCGCCCGGCTCGCCGACGACCTCGACGCCCCGGGCGCGGTGGCCGCCGTCGACCGGTGGGCCGCCGAGGCCCTCGGCGGGGGCGGGAGCGACCCGTCGGCGCCGGCCCTGGTCCGCGACCTGGCCGACGCCCTGCTCGGCGTGGCGCTCTAGGCCGTCATCCCGGCCGACGCGCTGCTCGGCGTGGCGCTCTAGGCCGTCATCCCGGCCGGCCGGTGCCCGGCGAGCTCCGCGGCGAACCAGTCGATGGTCCGCCGTAGCCCGTCCAGCGCCGGCACGGCCGCCGACCAGCCGAGCCGGCCGGCCGCCAGCGCGGTGTCCGGCCGGCGCACCTTCGGGTCGTCCTCGGGCCGCTCGACGAAGACGATCGGCGAGGACGACCCGGCCAGCTCCTTGATCATGGTGGCCAGGCCGAGCATGGTCAGCTCGTCCGGGTTGCCGATGTTCACCGGCCCGGCGAAGTCGCTCGCGGCCATCGCCAGCACGCCCGACACCGTGTCGTCCACGTAACAGATCGACCGGGTCTGCGAGCCGTCGCCGGTGACGGTGATCGGCTCGCCGGTCAGCGCCTGGCGGATGAACGTCGGGATCGCCCGGCCGTCGAACGGCCGCATGCGCGGCCCGTACGTGTTGAAGATCCGCACGATGCCGGTGTCGGTGCCGCGCGAGTTCCGGTAGGCCGTGGTCAGCGACTCGGCGAAGCGCTTGGCCTCGTCGTAGACGCTCCGCGGCCCCACCGGGTTGACGTTGCCCCAGTACGACTCGCGCTGCGGATGCTCCAGCGGGTCGCCGTACACCTCGCTCGTGGACGCCAGCACGAACCTGGCGCCCTTCTCCCGGGCCAGGCCGAGCGCGTGCAGCGTGCCGACGCTGCCGACGCGCAGCGTCTCGATCGGGTAGCGCAGGTAGTCGGCGGGCGAGGCGGCCGACGCGAAGTGCAGCACCAGGTCGACTTTTCCGGGTACGTGCACGTACCCGGTCAGGTCGCACTCCACGATGCGGAACGCCGGCCGGTCGATCAGGTGCTCCACGTTGCGCGGCCCGCCGGTCAGGAAGCTGTCCATGCAGACCACCTCGGCCCCCTGATCCAGCAGCCGTTCGCACAGATGCGAGCCGAGGAACCCGGCTCCGCCGGTGACCAGCGCTCTCATGACGTGACCTCCAGGGCGGCGTCGACGACCTCCGACACCTCGATCTCCAGCAGGCCCGGGTCCGGCCGGTCGCCGTGCGGGTCGCCCCGGTGACCGGCCCAGAGGGCCACGTGCCGCCACCCGGGCGGCGGGCCCCACTGCGCCGGCGACACCGGCCCGAACAGCACCACCGACGGCACGCAGAACGCGGTGGCCAGGTGGCCCACGCCGGTGTCGCCGCACACCACCAGGCGTGCCCGGCTCACCAGCTCGATGAGGTCGGCCACGTCGGTCTGCCCGGCGAGCACCCGGTCCGCAGGCAGCCCGGCCAGCTCGGCCACCCTCCTGGCCAGCCCGACCTCCTCGGCGCTGCCGGTGACGACGACGTCGTCGAGCAGCGCCGCCACCTTGGCGAACCGCTCCGGCGGCCAGCGCCGGGCCGGGTAGGCGGCGCCGGGATGCACGATCGCCGGACCCGTCCGGTCCGAGATGCCCAGCGTCAGGTCCTGCGGATCGGCCGGGATGCCGTACCACTCCAGCAGGTCGCACCAGCGCCGCACCTCGTGCACGCCGTCCTGCCAGGGCGGTCCTGTCTCGTAGCCGATCAGTTTTCCGGGCTCGGTACGGAGCAGCGCCTCGATGCTCTGCGGGCCCCGGCCGTGCAGGTTGACCGCCAGGTCCGGCCGCTCGAACGGCACCGGGCCGGGACCGCTCACATCGAGGTGGTCGTCCACCGCGCCGATGAACGGCAGCAGCGGGCCGAGGTAGGCCGGGGTGGCGAGGGTGATCCGGTGCTCCGGATACGCCTGGCGCAGCGCCCGCAGCGCGGGGACCGCCGTGAGCAGGTCGCCCAGCCCCAGCCCGCGCAGCACCAGCAGATTCAGGGCCATGATGTCTCCGTGTCGGGGCAGATGACGAGTTCTCTGATCTCGCAGCCCACCGGCCGGCCCAGCGCGAACACCACCGCCTGGGCCACGTCGGCGGGGTCGTTCAGCCCCGCCTCCGGGCCGGGCTTGTACTGCTCGGGCCGGCCGTCGAAGAAGCCGGTCCGCATGCCGCCCGGCACCAGCAGGGTGACCCCCACCTCGCCGCGCAGCTCGACAGCCAGCGCGCGGGTCAGCCCCACCACGCCGAACTTCGAGGCGCTGTAGGCCGACGCGTCGCTGAGCGGGCGCAGCCCGAGCGTGGACGCGCAGGTGACGATCCGGCCGCGCGAGCTCTTCAGGTACGGCAGCGCCGCCCTGATGACGGAGGCGGTGCCCAGCAGGTTGACCTTGACGACCTGCTCCCAGTCGCCGGCGGGCACGTCCTCCAGCCGCCCGCACCGGTCGATGCCCGCCGCGGTGACGACCGCGTCCAGGCCGCCCGCCCGTCCGGCCAGCTCGCGGACCGCCCGCTCGGCCTGCTCCCGGTCGGCCACGTCGGCGGTGACGTGCTCGAACCGCTGGTCCGGCCCGCGCACGTCGACGACCAGCGGCTGCCAGCCCTCCTTCTCCACCGCCTCCGCGGTGGCCAGGCCGAGCCCCGCGGCGCCCCCCGTGATCAATACGTTCATCGGATCTCCCTGATCAGATTGGTTGTCGAACGTCCCGGCAGCAGGTCCAGCACCACCGTCTCGGCGCCGATGCCGGCCAGGACCTCGGATTCGGGCAGCGTGCCGCCCTCGTAGTCGCCGCCCTTGACCCACACGTCGGGGCGGAGCAGCTCGATCGCGCGGACCGGGGTGCACTCGTCGAACACCAGCACCGCGTCCACGCAGCTCAGCGCGCGCAGGACCTCGACCCGGTCGGTCGCGTCCACGATCGGGCGGGACGGGCCCTTGAGCCTGCGCACGGATTCGTCGGAGTTCACGCACACCACGAGCGCGTCGCCGAGCGCGCGGGCCCGCCGCAGCAGGCTGACGTGCCCGGCGTGCAGCAGGTCGAAGCAGCCGCCGGTGGCGATCAGCCGCCCGCCGGAGGCCCGGGTCAGCTCGGCCACCTCGACAGCGGTGCGCGGCCGGTCACCCAGCTCCTGCTCCTGCACCCGCAGAGCGGCCGCGCCGCCGCCGGCGACGAACCGCGACGCCGCGCCCACCCCGGCGGTGACCGCCTCCGCCACGCCCGCCCCGTCCCGCAGCGCGAGCGCGGCGGCGCTCGCCAGCCGATCACCCGCGCCGCACACGTCCTGCCCGCTCGCCAGCACCGGCGCCGGAATCCTCACCAGACCGCCGTCGGGCAGCGCCAGGGACGCCCCCCTGGTCCCCAGCGTGACCACCACCGCCCCCGCCCCCAGCTCCTCCCGGATGACCCGCGCCGCCCGGTCCGCCCCCGGAAACGTCCCGGGACACAGCACCCCGGCCTCAGCCTCACTCGGCGTGACCAGCGCACACCCCGCGGGCGGTTTCCCGCCCCTCGGATGCGGATCCCACACCACCGGTGCCGCGCACCCCCGCACCAGCTCCCGCGCCACCTCGGCCATCCCCCGCCCGTAATCCGCGACCAGCACCGCCCCGGCCGCCGCGACCACCTCGGCGGCCCGCACCCACCCTTCGCGGGCCGGCCCATCCCACCCGCATCCCTTCCCGCCCGCCGCCCCGTCCGCGCGTACCTCGGCGGGCCACATGCGGACGTTTCCGGTGCCGTCTTCCGCGTACGCGTTCCCGTCTGTGGGCGGGGCGGGCGCGACGCCGTCGCCGGTGTCGAGGCGGAGCAGCGTCTGGCCGCCCGCCCTGACCCTGGTCTTGCGTACGGTCTCGCCTCGCAGCGGGAGACGTACCAGTTCCAGTTCCGCCGACAGCAGCCCGCACAGGCGGCGGCCCGCCGGGTCGTCGCCGATCGCGCTGATCAGCACCACGCCGGCGCCGTCCCGCGCGGCGAGCAGCGCCGCCAGCCCCGCCCCGCCGGGCCGGGCGCGCTCGGCGGCCACGTCCACCACCGGCACCGGAGCGTCCGGGCAGAGCCGCCCGGCCGCGCCCTCGACGTCCACGTCCAGCAACGTGTCGCCGATCACGACCAGCGGCCCCCGGCGCTGGACGTCCCGATCCATCAGAGAGCCTCCTCGACCGCGTCGCAGAGCATGTGGATCAGGGCCAGGTGCACCTCCTGCACCGTCGCCGTGTCGCCCGCCGGCACCGCGACGGCGTCGTCGCACAGGTCGGCGAGCGGGTTCGGGGCGGGCCCGGTGAGCGCCCACGACAGGATGCCGCGCTCCTGGGCGGCCTCCGCGGCGGCCAGCACGTTCGGGCTGCCGCCGCTGGTCGACAGGCACACCAGCACGTCACCGGGACGGCCGTGCGCGCCCACCTGCCGGGCGTAGATCTCGTCGGCGCCGAAGTCGTTGGCGATCGCGGTGAGAGACGAGGTGTCGGCGTGCAGCGGGATCGCCGCGTACGGCTGCCTGTCGGCGCGGAACCTGCCGACCAGCTCGGCCGTGAGGTGCTGGGCCTCCGCCGCCGACCCGCCGTTGCCGCAGGCCAGCAGCCTGCCCCCGGCCGTGAGCACGCCCGCGAGCTTGCCGCCCCAGGCGCGGATCGTGGTGGCGTGGCCGTCGACCCTGGCCAGGGCCGTGCGGAGCTTCTGCAGATGCGTGTCCATGGTTACCCCCCAAGCGCGGCGAGACGGCTCGGCTGTCCGTCGATCACCTGCGTGTACACGGCCTCGGTCTGCTCGGCGACACGCGGCCAGCCGTACCGCTCGCGGGCGCGCCGGGCGCCCGCCCTGCCGATCTCCCGGCCCCTGTCCGGACTGTCCAGCACCTCCTTCAGCGCCCTGGCGAGCGCCCTCGGCCTGCGCGGCGGCACCAGCAGCCCGCACCCGGCGACCGTGTCCAGGTGGCCGCCGACCGCCGACGCCACGACGGGCACGCCGCACGCCATCGCCTCGACCGGGACCATCCCGAACGGCTCGTACCACGGCACGGTGACCAGCACGTCCGCTGCGCGCATAAGCGCCGGGACGCGCTCGCGCGGCACGCTGCCGATCACGTGCACCCGGTCCGCGAGCCCGTAGCAGTCCGCCAGCTCGCACAGCCGCACGGCCTCTGCGTCGTCGGCCCGCCCGCCCGCGATCACCAGCTCGGCCCCGGGCAGCCGGCGCAGCGCGGCGATCACCGTGTCCACGCCCTTGCGCGGCACCAGCCGGCCGATGCTGAGCACCATCGGCCCGTCCGTGCGCGGCGCCACCGGCCCGTCGGGGCAGAACATGTCCAGGTCGACGCCGCACGGCACGACGGTGATCCGCTGCTCGGGCACGCCCATCGCGGCCAGTTCGTCCACCTCGTCGCCGCAGGTCGCGAGCACCGCGTCGGCGCGCAGCCCGATCGCGCGCTCGGTCGCCAGGCGGTGCGCGGGGCTGGTGTCGGCGGGGCCCTGCCAGCGCCGCTTCACGGTGCCGAGCGCGTGGAACGTCTGCACCACCGGGAAGCCGTCCGCCGCCTGCAGCGCCGCCTGCCCGCTCATCCAGAAGTGCGCGTGCACCACGTCGGGGACGCGCAGCGCCCACCGGTCGGCCAGCCGGTCGGTGAACTCCGGCATGTACGGGGGAAGCTCGTCCTTCGGCACCGGGGCCGCCGGGCCGGCGGGCACGTACTCGACCGTCACGCCGGGGGAGACCCGCACCGACGGCGGCTGGGCGGGATGGGAGCGCCGCGTGTGCACGACCACCGAGTGACCGCGCGCGGCCAGCGCCGTGGCGAGCGAGGCCACGTACACGTTCTGGCCGCCGGAGTCGACGCCGCCGATCCCGGCGAGCGGGTCGGCGTGCTCCGAGACGAGATCGATCTTCACTGGGTCAGCTCCCTCACTGCCTTGACCACCTGCTCGCTGGTCACCTGCGACAGGCACGGGTGCCCCGGGACCGGGCAGGCGCGCGCCCTGCTCGCGCGGCAGGGCGCCTGCTGGTCGCCGAGCAGCACCGCGGGCACGCCGTACGGGGCCCACCGCTCGGCGGGGACGACGGGGGCGAACAGGCTGACCACCGGCGTGCCGACGGCCGCCGCCAGGTGGGCCGGGCCCGTGTTCCCCGCCACCAGCACGGCGGCGCGTTCCAGCACCGCGGCCAGCTCGGCGAACGTGGTCCGCCCGCCCAGATCCACCCCGTCCCTCCCGGCGACGAAGGCGGTCAGCTCACGTTCCTGGCCGGTCACCACCACCCGGTGCCCGTCGTGGACCAGCTCCCGCACGGCCTCACGGTGCCGTTCGGCGGGCCAGGCCCGGGCGGGCGCGGACGTCCCCGGATGCACCACCACATAGGCGTCCTCGCCGGCCAGCCGCCGCACGTCCCCGCCGAGATCGGGGAGCGGCCGCCGCACCGCGAGCCTCCCGTCGTCGCCGGGCGGCAGCGCGAACCCGGCCGCGCGGGCCAGCGCCAGCATCCGCTCCGCCTCCGGGACGTCCACCGACTCGTCGACCTGATGGCGGACGTCCAGCAGCGAGCCCGGGTAGTCGTTGCTGATCGCGGCGATCCGCCGCACCCCGGCCAGCCTCAGCAGCAGGGCCAGCGGCAGCGCCGACTGGTGGAACGAGGTCAGGATCAGCGCCTCCTCGCAGCCGCGGATCCGGCGTACGAGCGCGTCCACCTCGGACCGGTCCACCGGCGGCGGGTCACCCAGAATCCACGGCGCCCGCCACACCACCACCCGGTCCACCCCCGGCAGCAGCTCAGCCGCCCCACTGCCCGCCGGACCGGCCAGGAACACGACCTCGCCCGCCCGCTCGCGCACGGCCCGCACCGCGGGACCGGCCAGCAGCACGTCCCCGGCGTCGTCGAGCCGCGCCACGAGCACCCGCGGACCGCTCATCGCCGCACCTCCCATTCCCCCTTGAGCCGGTGCCAGCAGGCGACCGGCGGGATCAGCACGCTGGTGACGGCCATCCGCGCCACCTCGCGGGCACTCCGCGGCCCGGGCCGCACCCGCGCCCACAGAAACTCCCCGGTCATGACCGCCCACCCGGCCGCGGCCACCCCGGCCGCGAGAGCCCCCTTCGCGCGCGTGAACCGCGCGGGGGACACGAGGACGATCCGCCCTCTCCCCGGCCGGTCCGTACGGCGCAGTCCCGCGACGGAGAGAAGATCCGTGAGGATGTCCGCGCCGGAGGAGGTCCGTCCTGCTTGCGGCCGGTTCGTACGGCGGAGTTTCGTGAGGGCGAGCGAGGTGAGTCGTCTCGTACGCGGGAGTCGCGCGGGGGAGCGGGGCAGGGTGAGGGCGTAGGCCGCCAGGGCGAGGGCGGTGGCGGCGAAGGCGGTGGTGAGGGCGTGGCGGGGGAGGCGGCCGGGGGTGCCGCCGATGGCGGAGCGCCACAGGGGGCCGTGGAGGCGGCGCATGCGGGCGTCGTCGGCGTTGCCGCGCTGGAAGCGGACGCTGGCCCAGAAGCCGTCGTCGCGGACCGGGTGAAGGGTGACGCGGTCGCCCTTGACCAGGCGGTAGCCGGATCGCCGCATGCGGAGGGCCAGGTCGGCGTCCTCGCGGTAGGCGCGGGGGAAACGCTCGTCGAAGCCGCCGACGCGCTCCAGGGCGGGGCGGCGGTAGGCCATGTCGGCCGTCGGCCAGTCGGCGGACTCCAGCCCGGCGGTGTGCCGTTCGCCGTCGGTGGGCCGCCGATCGTACGGCAGCGGCACCACGATGCGGCCCTGGCTGCCCGCCACCTCCTCAGGCAGGTCCGCCAGGTCTCGGCGGACGGCGTCCACCCAGCCGGGCGACGGCACCACGTCGTCGTCCAGGAAGACCACCCACGGCGTGTCCGCCGCCCGCCATCCGGCGTTGCGCGCCGCCGCGGGCCCGCGACCGCCCGACCGTACGACCCGTACGCCGGAAGGCACCTCCAGCGGCGCGCGGGCGCCGGGCCGGTCGTCGGCCACCACGACGGGGACGCCCGGCAGCGCGGCCAGCGTGGCACGCAGGCTGGGCCGCCCGATCGTGGGGATCACCACGGTGATCACGACGCGAACACCTCCCCCCGCCGTATCAGGAAGGGCCCCAGGGCCAGCACCTCCACCGGCGAGGACCCGAAGCACTCCAGCGCGTCACGCGGGTCGTCCACCATCGGCCGCCCCGCCGTGTTGAGGCTCGTGTTGACCAGCACCGGCAGCCCGGTCCGCGCCTCGAACTCGGCCAGCACCCGCGCCATCAGCGGCTCGGCGGCCGGGGAGACGGTCTGCACCCGGGCGGTCCCGTCCACGTGCACCACGGCCGGGACGCGGTCGCGCCAGGCGGGCAGCACGTCGTGCACGAACAGCATGTACGGCGACGGCACCGGCCCCCGCCCGAAGATCCCGGCCGCCCGGTCCTCCAGCACCATCGGCGCGATGGGCCGGAACTGCTCGCGCCCCTTGACGTCGTTGAGCCGTTCGGTGTTGGCCGCCCGTCCCGGGTGGGCCAGCAGCGAGCGGTGGCCGAGCGCCCGCGGCCCGTACTCCGACCGGCCCTGGAACCAGGCCACGATCCGGTCGGCGGCCAGCTCGGCCGCGACCGCCGCCGCCAGGTCGGCCGGCCGCGTGTACGGGACGCGCGCCACGTCCAGCCAGGCCCGCAGCTCCTCGTCGGTGAAGCCGCGCCCGAGCGCCGCGGTGCCCATCGGCGCGGCCGGTTCCCCGTACGCCTGGGCCAGGTGCAGGGCGCCGCCCAGCGCGGTCCCGGAGTCTCCGGCGGCGGGCTGCACCCACACCTCGTCGAACGGCCCCTCGGCGAGCAGCCGGGTGTTGGCCACGCAGTTCAGCGCCACCCCGCCGGCCAGGGCCAGCCGCCGCTCACCGGTACGTCCGTGCAGCCAGCGGGCCAGGTCCAGCAGCACCTCCTCCAGCCGGGCCTGCACGCTGGCCGCCAGGTCGGCGTGGTCGGCCGTCCACGGCTCGCCCTTCCGCAGCGCCTTGGCGTACCCGGCCCACTCGATCGGCGTCACGTGGAAGCCGCCGTCGTCCGTCGCGTAGACGAGCTCGCGCAGCTCCTCCAGGAAGCGCGGGCGCCCGTACGAGGCGAGCGCCATGACCTTGTACTCGTCGCTGGAACGCAGGAAGCCCAGATGCGCGGTCACGTCCTCGTACATCAGCCCGAGCGAGTGCGGCAGCCGCTGGGCGGCCAGCACCTCCAGCTCGCCGCCCGCATAGCGCCCGGCCAGGTGGGAGACGTCCTCGCCGCGGCCGTCGCACACCAGCACCGCGCAGTCGCGCCAGGGCGAGGCCAGCCCCGCCGAGGCGGCGTGCGCCACATGGTGCGGCACGAACCGGACCCGCGCCGGATCCAGCCCCGGCAGCGCCGTGGACAGGAACAGCGGGGCGCGCACCGCGTACCGGGTGCGCAGGTCCTCCCAGTCGCCGTCCGGCCGCTGCTCGACCAGGGCGGGATCGTAGGAGTAGGCCACCGCGTCCACGTCCTCGGGCCCGATGCCCGCCTCCCGCAGGCACCACGCGGCCGCCTGCTCGGGCAGCTCCCACGCGGAGAACGGCAGCGGCCGCTTGCCGTGCTTGCGCCTGCTGAACCGTTCCTCCTCCGCCGCGGCGACCACCTTCCCGTCGGCGACCAGGGCCGCCGCCGGATCGTGGAAGATCGCGTTGATGCCGAGAAATCTCATCGGTTCCCTTCCTGCAGATGAGGAGAACCGCTACCGAGAGAAGCGCTCCTCAAACACACCCCCCGCGCTGACGTGCGGAAACAGCCCCGCGAACTCCCGCCTTTGGTCACGCTCGGTAGTGGTTTGCCGGAGGAGGTCAGGGGTAGCTGTCGGCCACGCGACGGAGGTGGATGGTGTTCGAACAACGACGTCCCGGGGCCGTGCTCTTCGACAGGGACGGAACGCTCATCAGGGATGTCCCGTACAACGGCGACCCGGCCCTGGTGCGGCCCACGCCGGGCGCCCTGGAGGCGCTGAGCAGGCTGCGCCGCGCCGACCTGCCGGTGGCGGTGGTCACCAACCAGTCGGGCGTGGCCAAAGGTCTGATCACCGCCGACGAGATGGAACAGGTGAACCGCCGCGTCGAGGAGCTGCTCGGGCCGTTCGACGCGTGGGCGATCTGCGTCCACGACGGCGGCGACGGCTGCACCTGCCGCAAACCCGCGCCGGGCCTGGTCATCAGGGCCGCCGCGGTGCTCGACGTCAGCCCGCGCGAATGCGTCGTGGTCGGCGACATCGGCCGCGACATGGACGCGGCCAGGGCCGCCGGGGCGCGCGGCATCCTGGTCCCGACCGAGGAGACGCTGCGCTCCGAGATCGAGCGCGCGCCCGAGGTCGCCCACGACCTCGGCGACGTCGCCGACCGGCTGCTGCGCGAGACCGAGGCCGCGCCCGCCGCCCTCACCGCCGGCGGCTCCGCCTGGTCGCGCACCCTCGGCTGGAGCCGCTGGTGAGGATCCTCCTCTGGCACGTCCACGGCTCGTGGACCACCTCGTTCGTGCACGGCCGCCACGACTACGTCCTGCCGCTCGTCCCCGACCGCGGCCCCGACGGGCGCGGGCGGGCCGACACCTACCCCTGGCCGGAGAACGCCCGCGAAGTGCCGTGGGACCGCCTGCGCCACGAACCCGTCGACGTGATCGTCTATCAGCGCCCCCACGAGCTGGACCTCGCCCGCGAATGGCTCGGCCGCGACCTGCCCGGCGTCTACGTCGAGCACAACACCCCCGCCGGCGACGTGCCGCGCACCCGCCACCCGCTGGCCGGGCGGAGCGACCTCACGCTCGTGCACGTCACCCACTTCAACGAGCTGTTCTGGGACAACGGCCGGGCCCCCACCCGCGTCATCGAGCACGGCGTCGTCGACCCCGGCCACCTCTACACCGGCGAGCTGCCCAGGGCGGGCGTCGTCGTCAACGAGCCCGTCCGGCGCACCCGCGTCGCCGGCACCGACCTGCTGCCGCGCTTCGCCGCCGAGGTCCCGCTCGACCTGTTCGGCATGAAGGTCGAAGGACTTCCGTACGGGACGTACGAGGACCTGCCGCAGGCCCGGATGCACGCCGAACTGGCCAGGCGGCGCGTCTACCTGCACCCGTACCGGTGGACCTCGCTCGGGCTCGCCCTCATCGAGGCCATGACCCTCGGCATGCCCGTGGTGGCGGTCGCCGCCACCGAGGCGGTCGAGGCCGTGCCGCCCGAGGCGGGCGTGATCTCGACCCGGGTCGGCGTGCTGGCCCGGGCGCTCCGCGAGTTCGCGGCCGATCCGGAACGGGCCGCCCAGGCGGGCAAGGCCGCGCGGGCGGCCGCGCTGGCACGCTACGGGCTCGACAGATTCCACCGGGATTGGGACCGCCTGCTCGCACAGGTATGAGCCGGACTACGCTGGGTAGGCGCGATGAGCATGATGATGCTCGACTGGTCACGCAGGGCCGCCTGCTCCGACCTGGACCCTGAGCTGTTCTTTCCTATCTCGCTCCAGGGGCCGGGCCAGTCACAGGTGGAACGCGCCAAGGCCGTCTGCCGGACCTGCCCCGTGCGCAGGCCATGCCTCGACTATGCGATCAGCAGCGGCCAGACGCACGGCGTCTGGGGCGGCCTGGATCCCGAACAGCGGCGCGCGCTCATCCCGAGGACAGCGCCGCGGCCAGAAACCGTCCACGCTCGTCCGCTGACAGGTGGTCGCTGAACAGCACGCCGTCCAGATGGTCGGCCTCGTGCTGCAGCACGCGCGCCAGCACGCCCAGCGCCCGCACGGTCACGGGCTTGCCGAACATGTCACGGCCCCGGGCGACCACGCGGAAGGCACGCTCCAGCGGCCACCACACACCCGGCGCCGACAGGCACGCCTCGTCCGCCGTGACGCGCCGCTCCGACAACTCCAGCCGCGGATTGATCAGATGGCCCGACGCGCCCTCGTACGCGTAGACCAGCACCCGCAGCGGCACCCCCACCTGAGGCGCGGCCAGACCCGCCCGCCCCGCGCCCGCACGCAGCGTCAGCGTCATCGACTTGACCAGCCTGCGCAGCTCCTTGTCGAAATCCCGCACCGGCTCCGCCACCGAGCGGAGCACCGGGTCGTCGAACGCCCTGATCGGCAGCACCGTCACCACAACTCCCCGAAATGGCCGCGCCGTACATCTCCGGGTTTCCCGCCCTGATCGTCCGCCAACCGCGCAGGCCGCCGCTTGTAGCACAGCGGTAACAGAAGAGACCCAGCGCGGAAACCCCGCGCCGCCACGATGAAGGCGTGATCTCACTTCCGGTTGACGTGACTGTGATGCCCGGCCGGGTGCTCGGGGCCCGGCCGGGCGTGCCCGCATGACGGCCCCGGGCGGCGGGGACCTCGCCTCCCCGCCCGAGACGGCCCCGGACGCGCTGGCGGGCTTCACCGTCGGCGTCACGGCCACCCGGCGGCGCGAGGAGTTCGGGGCGCTGCTCGAACGGCGCGGCGCCCGCGTGCTGAGCGCCCCTGCCATCAGGCTCGTCCCGCTCGCCGAGGACGCCGACCTGCTCGCCGCCACCCGGCAGTGCCTGCGCGCGCCCGTCGACGACGTGGTGGTCACCACCGGCGTCGGCTTCCGCGGCTGGATGGCCGCCGCCGAAGGCTGGGGCCTCTCCGCCGACCTGGTCGGCCACCTCGCCTCCGCCCGCCTGCTCACCCGCGGGCCCAAGGCCAGGGGCGCCGTCCGCGCCGCCGGCCTCAACGACCACTGGACGCCCGCCACCGAGTCCTGCGCCGAGGTCAGGGACCACCTGCTCGCCCAGGACCTGCGCGGCCGGCGCATCGCCGTCCAGCAGCACGGCGAGCCGCTCACCGACTTCGTCGCCGACCTGCGCCGTGCCGGGGCCGAAGTGATCGAGATCCCCGTCTACCGGTGGCTGCCCTACCGCGACCCCTCACCGCTGCGCCGCCTCATCGCCCAGACCGTCTCCGGCGCCGTCGACGCCGTCGCCTTCACCAGCGCCCCCGCCGTGCACGCCATGCTCGACGCCGCCCGCGCCGCGGGCGCCGAGGACGCCCTGCTCGCCGCCTTCGCCGGGCCCGTCGTCGCCGCCTGCGTCGGCCCCGTCACCGCGGGCCCCCTCGCCGGGCGCGGCGTCCCCACCCTCCAGCCCGACCGGGCCCGCCTCGGCGCGCTCGCCCGCGCCCTCGCCCGCCACCTCCCCGGCCACGCCGTCACCCGCCTCTCAGCCGGCGGCCACCACCTGGAGATCCGCGGCCACGCCGTCGCCGTCGACGGCGAACTCCGGCCCCTGCCGCCCGCCCCCATGGCCGTGCTCAAACGCCTCGCCGACAAACCCGGCCACGTCGTCTCCCGCGCCGACCTGCGCACCGTCCTGCCCGGCAGCGCCGCCCGGGACCCGGCCGAGCACGCCGTCGAAATGGCCGTCACCCGCCTGCGCCGCGCCCTCGGCCCCGCCGGCATCGTCGAAACCGTGGTCAAACGCGGCTACCGCCTCGCCTGCCGATACGAGGGGGAACGGTGACTCCGCTGTCCACGGCACCCGCATCTCGGACGCGGGGAGCCGCGCCGTTACCGGTTCGCTTGCCGGTACGAGGGGACGCGGTGACGCCCGTCCTGGCCGCTCACGGCATCCACATTCCGGAAGGGGAGCAGCGCGGCTACCGGATTCCGGAGGGGGCTCTGTGACGCTCGTCCTGGCCGCCCACGGCACCCGCAGTCCCGAGGGGGAGCGCACCATGTCCGAGCTGACCGCGGCGGTCCGCGCGGCACGGCCCGGTCACCGCGTCGAGCTCGGCTACCTGGAGATCAGCGCCCCGCCGTTGCCCGAAGTCCTCGCCGCCGCGCGCGGCCCGGTGGTCGTGGTCCCGCTCCTGCTGTCCGGCGGCTACCACGCACACCTCGACCTCCCCGCCGTCGTCGCCGAGCACCGACCGGATGCCCTGGTCGGCGCACCGCTCGGCCCGCACCCCCTGCTGACCGCCGCACTCACCCGCCACCTGACCCGCGCCGGGCTCAGGGCCTCGGACGCGGTCGTGCTCGGCGCGGCGGGCTCGGCGGACCCCGGCGGGCCGGCGAACGTACGCTCCGCCGCCCGGCTGCTCTCCGCCCGCCTGTCCCGCCCGGTCACCGCCGCCTTCGTCTCCACCGGCACGCCCGGACTGGAGGAGACCGTGGAACGCCTGCGCTCCGGCCCGGCATCCCGGGTGGCGCTCGCCTCCTACCTGCTGGCCCCCGGCTTCTTCCAGTCCCGCCTGTCGGCCGCGGGCGCCGACCTCGTCACCCCGCCGCTCGGCGCCGCCCCGGACGTGGCCGCCCTGGTCTGGCACCGCCACGACCAAGCCCTCCACTCCACGGCCACCGCGTCCCGCCGTTGACTCCCAGCGCTCCGACACGCCCGGCAAGCTTCCCGTGCTGACGAGGGCACGGCGGTTTCGGCGCGTTCTCGTACGATCCCTCGAAGGCCGGAGACAACGGCCGGAAAGCCTTCGACGGAAATGCCCGGAAACGGACGCGTCCCACCCGACGGCCCTCGTGGCAGCAGAGGAAGCACCCATTCCAGGACAGGTCGCCAACCGTGTACGACGGAACCATCGGTGTTCCAGGCCGAAGTCGCCGGGCGCTGTCAGCTGTCGGCGTTTTCCGGCCAGGCCGCCGGACGAGGTCAGACATGGGCGTTCCACAAGAAACAGCCCGGCACGGTCAGGTGTCGGCGTTCCGGGGCAGGCCGGGCGCGCGGTCAGCCGCCGGCGTTCCACAGCAAGAAGCCCGGCACGGTCAGGTGCCGGGCTTCCAGGGCAGGTCAGGTGTCGGTGTCGCGGTTGCGGCGGCGGAGGTAGCGTTCGAACTCGGCCGCGATCGCGTCGCCGCTCGCCTCCGGCAGCTCCGCCGCGTCCTTGCGCTCCTCCAGCTCCTTGACGTACTCGGCGACCTCGCTGTCCTGCGAGGCCAGCTCGTCGACGCCGTGCTCCCAGGCGCGGGCCTCCTCGTCGAGGTCGCCCAGCGGCATCGGGATCTCCAGCACGTCCTCCAGCCGGCGCAGCAGCGCGAGCGTGGCCTTGGGGTTGGGCGGCTGGGCCACGTAGTGGGGGACCGACGCCCAGAGGGTGATGGCGCTCAGGCCCGCGCGGCCGAACGCGTGCTGCAGCACCCCGACGATGCCCGTCGGGCCTTCGTAGCGGCTCAGCTCCAGGTTTATCGAGCGGGCCAGGCCGTCGTCGGTGGCCGAGCCGAGGACCGGCACCGGCCGGGTGTGGGGCGAGTCGTTGAGGAGCGCGCCCAGCATGACGGCCGTCTCGACGCCGAGCTCGCGGCAGAACTCGATGATGTCGGCGCAGAACGACCGCCAGCGCATGTTGGGCTCGATGCCGCGCAGCAGCACCACGTCGCGCTCGCTGCCCGGCGGGCGGGCGCGCAGCAGTCTCGTCGTCGGCCAGATGATCGACCGGGTCAGCCCGTCGCCCATCTCGACGACCGGGCGGGTGACCTGGAAGTCGTAGTAGTCGTCGGGGTCCAGCTCGGCCAGCGGCTCGGCCTTCCAGGCGGACTCGAGATGGGCGATCACACCGCTCGAGGCCTCGCCCGCGTCGTTCCACCCCTCGAACGCGGCAATGAGCACCGGGTCGACGAGCTCGGGGAGCCCTTCGAGCTCGATCACGTGTCGCCTCCTGCTGTCTGCACTGTCGCGCTAAGCCTATGCGCTGAGGTGGTACTCCTGTCACGTGGTAAGCGCGATCAACGGCTCCCACCGTACCCTTTGACCGTTATAGGGACCGAGCGCGTACGCTGCCGGCCGAAACCGGGCGGGAAGGGCGTGCGGATCTCGCATGCGGCACAGCCGATAGGCTTGTTCGCATGAGCATCGTGCCGACATTCCGAGAAGTGCTGTCCCAGCGTGTGGTCGTCGCCGACGGCGCCATGGGCACGATGCTGCAGGCCCACGATCCCACGCTCGACGACTTCCAAGGTCACGAGGGCTGCAACGAGGTTCTGAACGTCACCCGGCCCGACATCGTCCAGGGCGTCCACGACGCCTACTTTGCGGCCGGCGTCGACTGCGTGGAGACCAACACCTTCGGCGCCAACCTGGCGGCGCTCGGCGAGTACGGCATCTCCGACCGGGTCTACGAATACTCGGAGGCCGGGGCGAGGATCGCCAGGGAGCGGGCCGACCACTGGTCCACGCCCGACCACCCGCGTTTCGTGCTCGGCTCGATCGGGCCGGGCACCAAGCTGCCCACCCTCGGCCACCTGCCGTTCGCCACCCTGCGCGACGCGTACCGCGACAACGCCGCCGGCCTGATCGCGGGCGGCGCCGACGCCCTCATCATCGAGACCGCCCAGGACCTGCTGCAGGTCAAGGCCGCCGTGATCGGCGCCAAGCGGGCCATCGAGGCGGCCGGGCGCGATGTGCCGATCATCGCCCAGGTGACGATCGAGACCAACGGCGCGATGCTGCTCGGCTCCGAGATCGGCGCCGCGCTCACCGCGATCGAGCCGCTCGGCGTCGACGTGATCGGCCTCAACTGCGCGACCGGCCCCGCCGAGATGAGCGAGCACCTGCGCTACCTCGCCCGCCACTCGCGGCTGCCGCTGTCGTGCATGCCCAACGCCGGGCTGCCCGTGCTCACCGCCGACGGCGCCTACTACCCGCTGACCGCCGAGGAGCTGACGGACGCCCACGAGGCCTTCGCCCGCGACTACGGCCTGTCCATCGTCGGCGGCTGCTGCGGCACCACCCCCGAGCACATGCGCCAGGTGGTCGAGCGGCTGCGGGGCCGGGAGGTCGCCCCCCGCCGCCCGCGCCCGGAGCCCGGCGCCTCCTCGCTCTACCAGACCGTCCCGTTCCGGCAGGACACCTCCTTCCTCGCCATCGGCGAGCGGTGCAACACCAACGGCTCCAGGGCCTTCCGCGAGGCCATGCTGGCGGGCCGCTGGGACGACTGCGTGGAGATGGCCCGCGACCAGGCCCGCGGCGGCGCCCACATGCTCGACCTGTGCGTCGACTACGTGGGCCGCGACGGCGTGGCCGACATGAAGGAGCTGGCCTTCCGGCTGGCCACCGCCTCCACCCTGCCGATCATGCTCGACTCGACCGAGCCGGAGGTGCTCCGCGCCGGGCTGGAGCTGCTGGGCGGCCGCGCCGCGGTCAACTCCGTCAACTACGAGGACGGCACCGGCTCCGACTCGCGCTTCCAGCGGATCATGCGGCTGGTGAGCGAGCACGGCGCCGCCGTGGTCGCGCTCACCATCGACGAGGAGGGCCAGGCCCGCACCGCCGAGCACAAGGTGCGCGTCGCCACCCGCCTCGTCGAGGACCTGACGAACAACTGGGGCATGCGGGTCGAGGACATCATCGTCGACTGCCTCACCTTCCCCATCGCCACCGGCCAGGAGGAGACCAGGCGCGACGGCCTGGAGACCATCGAGGCCATCCGCGAGCTCAAGCGCCGCTACCCGGGCGTGCAGACCACGCTCGGCGTCTCCAACATCAGCTTCGGCCTCAACCCGGCCGCCCGCATGGTGCTCAACTCGGTCTTCCTGAACGAGTGCGTCAACGCCGGCCTCGACTCGGCCATCGTGCACGCCTCCAAGATCGTGCCGATGGCCCGCATCCCCGACGAGCAGCGCCAGGTCGCCCTCGACATGGTCTACGACCGGCGGCGCGAGGGCTACGACCCGCTGCAGCGGTTCATGGACCTGTTCGAGGGCGTCGACGCGGCGGCGCTGCGCGCCAGCAAGGCCGAGGAGCTGGCCGCCCTGCCGCTCTGGGAGCGGCTCAAGCGGCGCATCATCGACGGCGAGCGCAAGGGCCTGGAGGCCGACCTCGACGACGCGCTGACCCAGCGGCCCGCCCTGGAGATCATCAACGACGTGCTGCTCGACGGCATGAAGACGGTCGGCGAGCTGTTCGGGTCCGGCCAGATGCAGCTGCCGTTCGTGCTGCAGTCGGCCGAGGTGATGAAGGCCGCCGTCGCCCACCTGGAGCCGCACATGGAGCGGGTCGAGGGTGAGACGAAGGGCCGCATCGTGCTGGCCACCGTCAAGGGCGACGTGCACGACATCGGCAAGAACCTCGTCGACATCATCCTGTCCAACAACGGCTACGAGGTCGTCAACCTCGGCATCAAGCAGCCGGTCTCGGCCATCCTGGAGGCCGCCGACGAGCAGAAGGCCGACGTGATCGGCATGTCCGGGCTCCTGGTCAAGTCGACCGTGGTGATGAAGGAGAACCTGGAGGAGCTCAACTCCAGGGGGCTGGCCCAGAAGTACCCCGTGCTGCTCGGCGGCGCCGCGCTCACCCGCGCCTACGTCGAGCAGGACCTGGCCGAGCTGTTCGAGGGCGAGGTCCGCTACGCCCGCGACGCCTTCGAGGGCCTGCGGCTGATGGACGCCATCATGGCGGTCAAGCGCGGCGTGCCCGGGGCCGAGCTGCCGCCGCTGCGCCAGCGCCGGGTCAAGACCGGCGCGACGCTCGACCGTACTCCCGTCGAGGAGCTGCCGTCCCGCTCCGACGTCGCCGCCGACAACCCGGTGCCGAAGGCGCCGTTCCACGGCGACCGCATCGTCAAGGGCATCCCGCTGGCCGACTACGCGGCCTTCCTCGACGAGCGGGCGCTCTTCCTGGGCCAGTGGGGGCTCAAGCCGACCAGGGGCGGCGGCGGTCCCGGCTACGAGGAGCTGGTCGAGACCGAGGGCCGGCCCAGGCTGCGGATGTGGCTGGAGCGGCTGCAGACCGAGGGGCTGCTGGAGTCGGCCGTCGTCTACGGCTACTTCCCGTGCGTCAGCGACGGCGACTCGCTGATCATCCTCGACGAGTCGGGCGGCGAGCGCACCCGCTTCACGTTCCCGCGCCAGCGGCGCGACCGCCATCTGTGCCTGTCCGACTTCTTCCGGTCCAAGGACTCGGGGGAGGTCGACGTGGTGGGCTTCCAGGTCGTCACGATGGGCAGCCGGATCTCCGAGGCCACGGCCGAGCTGTTCGCCAAGGACGCCTACCGCGACTACCTGGAGCTGCACGGCCTGTCGGTGCAGCTCACCGAGGCGCTGGCCGAATACTGGCACGCCCGGGTCCGCGCCGAGCTGGGCATCGGCGGCGACGAGTCGCTCGACGACATGCTCAAGGTCAACATCCAGGGCTGCCGCTACTCGTTCGGCTACCCCGCCTGCCCCAACCTGGAAGACCAGGTGCAGCTGTTCCAGCTGCTGGATCCGGAGCGGATCGGGGTCGAGCTGTCGGAGGAGTTCCAGCTCCACCCGGAGCAGTCCACCTCCGCCCTGGTCGCCCACCATCCCGAGGCCAAGTACTTCAACGTCTGACGGCCCGCGGATCTTCAGGGGGAACGGGTGGAAGCGGTCTTCTTCGACATGGACGGCCTGCTGCTCGACACCGAGCGGGTGTGGCTGGAGGTCGAGACCGAGGTGATGGACCGGCTCGGCGCGTCCTGGACGCCCGAGCACCAGGTCCACCTCGTCGGCGGCTCCATGGAGCGGACCGTCGACTACATGCTGGGCGTGTCCGGGGCGGACGTGCCGCCGTGGACCGTCCGGGAGTGGATGGTGACCGGCATGGTCGCCCGCCTGGCGCGCGGGGTGCGGCCCCTGCCGGGCGCCTTCGAGCTGCTCGACGCGCTGCGCGACGAGGGGGTGCCGGTGGCGCTGGTCACCTCCTCGCTGCGGGAGATCGCCGACGCGGCGCTCAAGAGCGCCGGACGCGACCGCTTCGACGCCGTCGTCACCGCCGACGACGTCGAGCGCACCAAGCCCGACCCGGAGCCCTACCTGACGGCCGCGCGGCTGCTGGGGGCGGAGCCGGTGCGGTCGGTGGTGCTGGAGGATTCGCCCAACGGGGTGGCGGCGGCCACGGCCGCCGGATGCGCGGTGGTGGCGGTGCCCAACCTGCTGCCCGTGGAGGCGGCTCCGGGCCGTCTCGTGGTGCCGTCCCTCACCGAGGTCAGCCCCTCCCGTCTGCGCGCCCTGCTGCCCTTCTGAGGCTCCCGTACGGGCCACGGTGAGATTCCCCTAAGGGATCGGTGGTTCTCACGGAGGAGGGGCGCTCTCCGGTTCGCGTGCCAGGATGGAAGGTAAAGGCGAATACCGAGGAGTGGCCCGGATGGGTTTCGATCAGATCGCATGGTTCCCGCTCTGCATAGGGCTGACCGCCGCGGGGCTCGTGCTGAGTTTCCTGGCGTTCCGGAGGCGGGGCGCGGCCTCGGGGCTGCGCATGGCCGCGTGGGCGCTGCTGCCGCTGGCGGCCTACCTGACCAAGGCGCTGCAGGCGCTGTGGACGATCGGCGCCACGGTCGTCGGGTTCGTGACGAACCTGGTGTTCAACCCGATGGTGTGGGCGGGCGTCGCCGTGGCGGGGCTGTCGTTCGTCCTGTTCGTCGTCTCCGGGGTGCTGCGCGGCAGGAAGCTCCGCAAGGCCGGGAAGGGCGGCAAGGCGGCTGAGGGCGGCGCGGCCCCCGGGGCGCCCGCTCAGAAGCAGGCCGCCAAGCCCGCGGTCGAGAGCAAGAAGAAGGCGCCGAAGGGCGATGACGACTTCTCGGACATTGAGGATCTTCTGCGACAGCGAGGCATCAGCTAGGTCCTGATATGTCACAGATCCGGGACGCAACCAGGACGGGCCCCAGACATTCAGATCAAGATCGATACGAATGCGTTTCGCGTCAATCACAGTTGAGCCACATAGCGGCCTGAGGGGCTAGTCAGCGCAGCTCAGGCCATACATCCTGCCTCCTGAGGTCGCGACGAGGCGACCGGTAAGACGAAACTCCAGACAACGTCGTCTGAACCCCAGGGGGCAATCCGGCATGACCGCACCGCTCGACGTTTCCGGCGCTTCCGCGGGAGCGCCGCCGGAGACCACGCTCTCCGACTCGGGCAGGGCCGTCCAGGGCCGGTCCCTCACCCGGATCGCCTGGATGCGGCTCCGCCGTGACAAGGTCGCGCTCAGCGGCGGCATCGTCGTGATCCTGCTGATCCTCATGGCGGTCTTCGCCACCCCCATCATCAACCTGCTGGGGCACGACCCGCTGGAGTTCCACCAGGACGCGATCGACCAGAGCACGCTGCTGCCCAAGGGCGACTTCGGCGGCATGAGCTCGGAGTTCCTGCTCGGCGTCGAGCCGGTCAACGGCCGCGACATCTTCAGCCGGATCGTCGCCGGCGCCGGCGTCTCGCTGCTGATCGGCTTCCTGGCCACCATGGTGTCGGTGCTGATCGGCACCGTCATGGGCGTCGTCGCGGGCTACTTCGGCGGCTGGGTCGACCAGATCATCGGCCGGATCATGGACGTGTTCCTCGCCTTCCCGCTGCTCGTCTTCGCCATCGCGCTGGTCGGCGTGATGCCGAACGAGGGCTTCGGGCTGGAGGGCAACGGCCTGCGCATCGCCATGCTGATCTTCATCATCGGCTTCTTCAGCTGGCCCAGCATCGGCCGCATCGTCCGCGGCCAGACGCTGTCGCTGCGCGAGCGCGAGTTCGTCGACGCGGCCAGGAGCCTGGGCGCCCGCAACGGCTACATCCTGTTCCGGGAGATCATGCCCAACCTGATGGCGCCGATCCTGGTCTACGCGACCCTGCTCATCCCCGCGAACATCCTGTTCGAGGCGGCGCTGTCGTTCCTCGGCGTGGGCATCAACCCGCCCACCCCCACCTGGGGCGGCATGCTCTCCGAGGCGGTGCGGTTCTACACGCTGCCGCACTTCGTGATCTTCCCCGGTCTGGCGATTTTCATCACCGTCCTCGCCTTCAACCTGTTCGGCGACGGGCTGAGGGACGCCTTCGACCCCCGGGCCCACTGACCTTCGCCAACGCACCATCCCCATCTCCACTGACAAGGGGTATCAATGAGAAGGAAATCCGCACTGGCAGCGGCCGCGACCGCGGCGCTCGCCCTGGTGCTCTCCGCCTGCGGCGGCGGCGGAGGGGGCGGTACGCAGCAGCAGCCGGCCCAGTCGGCCTCCGGCGACGCCGCGCAACCCGTGGCCGACGCCGCCCTGACCCAGGTGTACAACCCTTCCACCAAGAAGGGCGGCACCCTCAAGGCCGCGCACTCCGCCGACTGGGACAGCCTCGACCCGGGCGACACCTACTACGGCTACTCGTTCAACTTCGGCCGGTTCTACTGGCGGACGCTGACGATGTACAAGCCCGGTCCCGGCCCCGACGGCAACACCGTCATCCCGGACCTCGCCGAGTCCCTCGGCGAGCCGAGCGAAGACGGCAAGACCTGGACGTACAAGATCAAGCAGGGCCTCAAGTTCGAGGACGGCACCCCGATCACGTCCAAGGACATCGCCTACGCGGTCGCCCGCTCCTTCGACAAGGAGACGTTCCCGCACGGCCCGTCCTACCTCAACGAGCTGCTCGAGTGGCCGAAGGACTTCGAAGGCGTCTACAAGACCCCGGACGTGGACTACAGCTCCGCGATCGAGACCCCGGACGACCACACGATCGTCTTCCACCTGAAGAAGCCGTTCGCGTCGATGGACTACATCGTCCAGATGCCGATGACGGCCCCGGTGCCGAAGGACAAGGACACCGGCGCCAAGTACAAGGAGAAGGTGATCTCGTCCGGTCCGTACAAGTTCGAGACCAACGAGATCGGCAAGCGCTTCACCATGGTCCGTAACGACCAGTGGGACCCGGCGACGGACCCGAACCGTCCCGCGCTGCCCGACCGCATCGAGGTCCAGCTCAACGTCAACGCCGACGACCTCGACAACCAGCTCATCTCCGGCGACATCCACCTGGACATCCCGGGCACCGGCCTCCAGCCGGCCGCGCTCGGCAAGGTGCTGCCCGACCCGGAGATGAAGGCCCGCACGGACAACCCGGTCATCCCGCGGCTCTGGTACATCTCGGTGATCCCGTACAACCCGCCGCTCGACAACGTCGAGTGCCGCAAGGCCGTCATGTTCGCCGCGGACCGCGTCGCCAACCAGACCGCCTACGGCGGCCCCGTCGCCGGCGGCGACATCGCGACCAACGTCCTGCCGCCGCCCATCGTCGGCCAGGAGAAGTTCGACCTGTACGAGACGCCGGAGAACAAGGGCGACGTCGAGAAGGCCAAGCAGGCGCTGACCGCGTGCGGCCAGCCTGACGGCTTCGAGACCACCATGGTCTACCGCGCCGACCGCCCGCGCGAGAAGGCGCTGGCCGAGGCCATGCAGCAGGCTCTCTCCAAGGTCAACATCAAGGTGGACCTCAAGGGCTTCCCGGCCTCCAGCTACTTCTCCGACTACGCCGGCAACACCGAGTACGTCAAGAAGAACAACATCGGCCTGGCCGGTCACGGCTGGGGCGCCGACTGGCCCGACGGCTACGGCTTCATGCAGGCCATCGTCGACAGCCGCACGATCCGCAGCGCCGGCAACTACAACCTGAGCGTCAACAGCGACAAGGTCGACCAGCTGATCGACCAAGCCTCGTCCGAGCTCGACGCGGACGCCCGCGCCAAGCTCTGGGTCGACGTCGACAAGGCGGTCATGGAAGACGCCTCCATGCTGCCCGTGGTCTGGGCCAAGGCCCTGCTCCTGCGCGGCAAGGGCGTGACCAACATCGCCTACAACGAAGGCCAGGCGATGTACGACTACATCCTGCTCGGCGTCGAATAGCAGGCGGGGCACGGGGATCTAGCGAAGGCAGGTGAAGGCAGGGATGGCCTGCCCGGCGACGGGCAGGCCATCCGGCCGGTAGCGGTGCTCACATACATCATCAGACGACTCATCGGCGCGGTCGCCATGCTGGTCGTGATCAGCATGGTCACTTTCGGCATCTTCTTCGTGGTGCCGCAGTGGGCCGGTGCGACCCCGGAATCGCTCGCCTCTCGTTACGTCGGCCGCGCGGCCACGGAGCAGACGGTGGCCCTGGTGGCGGAGAGGCTGGGGTTCAACGATCCCGTGGTCGTCCAGTACGGCCGGTTCGTCAAAGGGATCTTCGCCGGCGCCGAGTACGACTACGGCGCGGGAGTCGAGCACTGCCCGGCGCCCTGCCTGGGCTACTCCTTCATCAGCGGCCAGCCCGTCTGGCCCGACCTGATCGACCGGATGCCGGTGACGTTCTCCCTCGCCATCGGCGCCGCGGTCCTCTGGGTCGTCGCCGGCGTCTCCGTCGGCGTCATCTCCGCGCTGCGGCGCGGCAGCTTCTTCGACCGCCTGTCCATGGGCACCGCCCTGGCGGGCGTGTCGCTGCCCATCTTCTTCACCGGCATGCTCTCGCTGGTCGTCTTCTCGTACGGCCTCGGCTGGACGCCGCCGGGCGGGTCCTGGACGGACTTCAGCGAGAATCCGGGGCAGTGGGCCTACAACCTGCTGCTGCCGTGGATCACGCTGGCGTTCCTGTTCGCCGCCACCTATGCGCGGCTCACCCGCGCGGGCATGCTGGAGACCATGGGGGAGGACTACATCCGCACCGCCAGGGCCAAGGGCCTGCACGAACGGGACGTGGTGGTCAAACACGGCCTGCGGGCCGCGCTCACCCCGATCCTGACGCTCTTCGGCATCGACTTCGGCCTGCTGATCGGCGGCGCGATCCTCACCGAGACCACGTACACGCTGCCGGGCCTCGGTCAGTTCGCCATCCTGGCCATCAGGAACCAGGATCTGCCGCAGGTCATGGGCGTGGTCCTGTTCGCGGCGAGCTTCGTGGTCGTCGCGAGCCTGGTCGTCGACCTTCTCTACGCCTGGGTCGACCCGAGGGTGAGGTTGTCGTGAGCTTCCTTGACGTCAAGGATCTGAAGATCCACTTTCCCACCGACGACGGTCTCGTCAGGGCCGTCGACGGCCTGACCTTCTCCGTCGAACGCGGGCGCACCCTCGGCATCGTCGGCGAGTCCGGCTCCGGCAAGAGCGTCACCAGCCTCGGCATCCTCGGCCTGCACAAGGGCGGCCGGGCGCGGATCTCCGGCGAGATCCTGCTCGACGGCCAGGACCTGGTCGCCATGTCCGCCGAGCAGGTGCGCGGCCTGCGGGGCAAGCGGATGGCGATGATCTTCCAGGATCCGCTGTCGGCGATGCACCCGTACTACACCGTCGGCCACCAGATCGTCGAGGCCTACCGTATCCACAACGACGTCAGCAAGCAGGTCGCCCGCAAGCACGCCGTCGACCTGCTCGGCCGCGTCGGCATCCCCGAGCCGGGCCGGCGGGTCGACAGCTACCCGCACGAGTTCTCCGGCGGTATGCGCCAGCGCGCCATGATCGCCATGGCGCTCTCCTGCGACCCCGAGCTGCTCATCGCCGACGAGCCCACCACCGCGCTCGACGTGACCGTGCAGGCGCAGATCCTCGACCTGATGCGCGACCTGCAGCGCGAGTTCAACTCCGCGCTCATCATCATCACCCACGACCTCGGCGTGGTGGCGGAGCTGTCCGACGACATCCTCGTCATGTACGCGGGCAAGTGCGTCGAGTACGGCGACGCCGAGGACATCTTCTACCGGCCCGAGCACCCCTACACCTGGGGCCTGCTCGGCTCGATGCCCCGGCTCGACCGCGAGCCGACCGAACGGCTGCTGCCGATCAAGGGCTCCCCGCCGTCGCTCATCAACGTGCCGCCCGGCTGCGCCTTCCACCCCCGCTGCCCGTACGCCGAGCGCACCGAGGGGCGCGCCTCCACCGAGGTCCCCGACCTGGCGCCGACCGAGCGCGGCCACCTGGTGCGCTGCCACATGCCCAGGACGGAACGGCGGGCGCTGTGGGAGAACGAGATCAAGCCAGTCCTGGAGACGCAGTGAGCGAGAACGAGCCGCTTCTTTCCGTGCACGACATGGAGAAGCACTTCCCCGTCACGGCGGGCCTGTTCAAAAGGCAGGTCGGCGCCGTCAAGGCGGTCGACGGGGTCAGCTTCGAGGTGTTCAAGGGGGAGACCCTCGGCCTGGTGGGCGAGTCCGGCTGCGGCAAGTCCACCACCGGGCGGCTGGTCACCCGCCTGCTGGAGCCCACCGGCGGCAAGGTGGTCTTCGAGGGCCGCGACATCACCCACCTGAGCCAGGGCAAGCTCCGCCCGCTCCGCCGCGACATGCAGATGATCTTCCAGGACCCGTACTCGTCGCTCAACCCCCGGCACACGGTCGGCGCCATCGTCGGCGCCCCGTTCCGCATCCAGGGCATCAAGACCGAGAACGGCATCAAGAAGGCGGTCCAGGACATCCTGGAACTGGTCGGGCTCAACCCCGAGCACTACAACCGCTACCCGCACGAGTTCTCCGGCGGCCAGCGCCAGCGCATCGGCATCGCCCGCACGCTCGCGCTCAAGCCCAAGCTCATCATCGCCGACGAGCCCGTCTCCGCCCTCGACGTGTCCATCCAGGCCCAGGTCGTCAACCTGCTGGAGGACCTGCAGAACGAGCTCGACCTCACCTACGTGGTCATCGCCCACGACCTGTCGGTGGTGCGCCACATCAGCGACCGGGTCGCGGTCATGTACCTCGGCAAGATCGTCGAGATCGCCGACCGCAAGAGCCTGTACGCGGCGCCCATGCACCCCTACACCAACGCGCTGCTGTCGGCGGTGCCGGTGCCCGACCCGAAGGCGCGCCGAGACCGCGAGCGCATCCGCCTCACCGGCGACGTGCCCAGCCCGCTCAACCCGCCGCCCGCCTGCCGCTTCCACACCCGCTGCTGGAAGGCGCAGGAGATCTGCAAGACGGTCGAGCCGCCGCTGGAGGAGCTGTCGGGCGGTCACCGGGTGGCCTGCCACTTCCCGGAGAACGCCCCCGTCGCCGCCGCCGCGCCGGACGACGCCGCCCAGGCCTGACCGCCGCCCCGGGCGCCGCTACGACATGGCGCCCGGGGTGATCAGGCCCGTCTCGTAGGCCAGCACTACCGCCTGGACGCGGTCGCGCAGCCCCAGCTTGGTCAGCACGTTGCCGACGTGCGTCTTGACCGTCGTCTCGCTGACCACCAGCTTGGCCGCTATCTCCGCGTTGGACATGCCCTTGGCGATCAGCCGCAGCACCTCCAGCTCCCGCTCGGTCAGCCGGTCCAGCTTCGCGGGAGTGGCCTGCTCGGAGGCCGGGGGCAGCCGGGCCGCGAACCGGTCGAGCAGCCTGCGCGTGACGCTCGGCGCCACTATGGCCTCACCCGCGGCCACCACCCGGATCGCCTGCACCAGCTCGTCGGGCGGCACGTCCTTCAGCAGGAACCCCGAAGCCCCCGACCGCAGCGCCTCCACGATGTACTCGTCCAGGTCGAACGTCGTCAGCACGAGCACCTTCGGCACGTGCGCCGAGGCCGAGAGCCGGGGCGCGTCGCGCACGATCCGGCGGGTCGCCTCGATGCCGTCGACCCCCGGCATGCGGATGTCCATCAGCACCACGTCGGGCAGCAGCGCCCTCGTCTGCTCCTGCGCGGCGTGGCCGTCGCCCGCCTGCCCCACGACCGTGATGTCCGGCTCGGCCTCGAGGATCAGGCGGAAACCGGTGCGCAGCAGCGGCTGGTCGTCCACCAGCAGCACCCTGATCGTCATGATCCGTCCTTCAACGGGAATCTGGCCCGCACCTCGAAACCGCCCCCCGATTTCGGGCCGACGCTCAGAATTCCACCACAGAGCGCCACCCGCTCGCTAATCCCGACCAGCCCGAGACCCGGCTCCTCGGGCTCCGCGGCCCCGCCGCGCCCGTCGTCCACCACCCGCACGTCCAGCTCGCACCACCGGTGCCGCACCGTCACCACGGCGCTCGCGCCCGGGCCCGCGTGCCGCAAGCTGTTGGTCAGCGCCTCCTGGACCATGCGGTAGGCGGCCAGGTCGACGCCCGCCGGCAGCGGGCCGCCCTCGCCCTCCACCGACAGCCGCGACGGCAGGCCCGCCTCCGTCATCTGCTCCACCAGCGCGGGCAGGTCCCGCACCCCCGGCTGCGGCCCCAGCTCGGCGTCCGCGTCCCCGCGCAGCACGGACACGATGTCGCGCATCTCCGACATCGCCTGCCGGCCGGTCTGCTCGATCGCGGCCAGCGCCTCCCGCGCGACCTCCGGGTCCGAGGCCAGCACCCGCCGCGCCGCCGCGGCCTGCACGGTCATCACCGACACGTGGTGCGCCACCACGTCGTGCAGCTCCCGCGCGATCCGGGAGCGCTCCTCCGCCCGCGCCGCCCGGGTGTCGGCCGCGTGCGCCCGCTCCAGCCGCGCCGCCCGGTCTCTCAGCTCCGCCTGATAGGCGCGGCGCAGCCGCAGGCTCCGGCCGGCGCCCCAGACCGCCGCCAGCACCACCGCCATCATCAGATGGTCGCTCCAGTGGGCCGTGCGCACCGGCCCGGCGGCCGCCCCCACCGCGTAGACCGCCAGCGACACCAGCAGCCCGCCGAGCGCCGTGGCCAGCCCGCGGCAGGACGCCACCGAGTAGAGCATGATCAGGGCGGGCACCCCGCCCAGCCCGTAGCCGTAGCCGAGGGCCGACAGCAGCGTCTCGGGTGCCAGGCTCGCGCACAGGCCCGCCAGGGGCCAGCGCCTGCGCGCCGCCACCGGCAGGCACGCCGCCAGCACCAGGACCCCGCCCAGCGCGTCGGGGCCGCGCAGCCCCTCGACCACCAGCCCGCGCGCCTCAAGCCGGTCGACGTCCTGGACCAGGAACAGCGACAGCGACACCACGGCCGCCGCCACCGCCAGGACCGAGTCATGGAACGTCGTTCGGTCAGCGCGCACGGCTTTCACTGTAGGCCCAGGTGAACGGGGGGAGCCTCCTCCTCCAGGAGGAGAAGCGGGCTACAACTCGTCGGTGGCCGCGCGCCGGCTGCCGCGCACCGTGTCGCCCGGCTGCCGGTCGGGCACCGGCGGGGGAGTGCCGCCGAACTCCGGGCAGAGCGCCTGATGATCGCACCAGTCGCACAGGCGGCTGCGCCGCGCCCGCCACTCGCCGGTGTCGAGCGCCCGCTCGATCGCCTGCCACAGCGCCTTCACCTTGCGCTCGGTGGCCAGCAGATCGGCCTCGTCCGGCGCGTACCGCAGCACCTCGCCCCGCCCGCCCAGATAGACCAGCTGCAGCAGCCGCGGCACCCGGCGGCGCAGCCGCCACAGCACCAGCGCGTAGAACTTCATCTGGAACAGCGCCTTGGCCTCGAAGTCCGGCCCCGGCGCGCTGCCCGTCTTGTAGTCGACCACCCGGACCTCGCCGGTCGGCGCCACGTCCAGCCGGTCGACGTAGCCCCGCAGCATCAGCCCGCCGTCGAGCACCGCCTCCACGTACAGCTCGCGCTCGGCCGGCTCCAGCCGGGTCGGGTCCTCCAGCGTGAAGTAGCGCTCCAGCATCTCGCGCGCCTGGCCCAGCCACGCCGCCTGCTCGTCGTCGTCGGCGAACATCTCCCCGAGCTGCGGGTCCTCCGCCAGCAGCCGCGACCACTGCGGCTCCAGCAGCTCCAGCGCCGCGCGGACCGAACGCTCCGGCGCCGGCAGGTCGTAGAGCCGCTCCAGCACCGCGTGCACGACCGTGCCGCGCACCGCCGCCGGCGACGGTTTCTCCGGCAGCTGGTCGACCACGCGGAACCGGTAGAGCAGCGGGCAGGTCATGAAGTCGCCCGCCCGGGACGGGGAGAGGGCTCCGATGATCACCGGCTCGGTCAGCGTCATGCACGGCACTCTAGGACACCGGCCTGACACATTGCCTCCGGCGATCGGCCCGGCACAATAGGGCCACGCGTCCTGGATCACCTGATCCGGCGCGTAGCATCGAGGCAGGCATCGAGGCAGGCGCAGCCAGGGTCGACGGCAAGGAGTGCGGTGAGCGAGCAGAGCCCGCGGCAGGAGTTCTCCGGTCTCCGGATGGGAAAGCCGTTCGGCATCCCGGTCTACGTGTCGTGGACGTGGTTCCTCGTCGCGGCCTTCATCACCTGGCTGTTCGGCGACACCTTCCGTCACATGCTGCCCGAGATCAGCACCGCCGCCGCCTACGGCGTCGCGTTCGCGTTCGCGGTGCT
This sequence comes from Nonomuraea sp. NPDC049649, assembly GCF_040675175.1. NCBI lineage: Bacteria > Bacillati > Actinomycetota > Actinomycetes > Streptosporangiales > Streptosporangiaceae > Nonomuraea > Nonomuraea sp. NPDC049649. Next base: position 313,888 of record NZ_JBFAOH010000002.1, on the reverse strand, counting down.
GCTGTACGTGTCGGTGCTGCTGCACGAGCTGGCCCACAGCGTCCTGGCGCAGTGGTACGGGCTGCCCGTGCGCCGCATCACCCTCTACCTGCTGGGCGGCGTCTCCGAGATCGAGAAGGAGCCGCCCACCCCCGGCAAGGAGTTCATGGTCGCCGCCGCCGGGCCGGCGCTCTCCCTCGGCCTGGCCGGGGTCGGCTACCTCGCCGACGTCTACCTCGTCGACGGCGGGGGAGTCGCCGAGGTGCTGATCTGGCAGCTGTGGGTGGCCAACCTCATCGTCGGCATCTTCAACCTGCTGCCCGGCCTGCCGCTCGACGGCGGCCGGATGCTCCGCGCCGGAGTGTGGAAGCTGGCCCGCAACCCCGGCACCGGCACCGTCGCCGCCGCCTGGGGCGGCCGGATCCTCGCCGTGCTGCTCGTGGCCACCCCGTTCGCGTTGGCGACGGCCACCGGGCAGGAGATCGACCTGCGCGACCTCATCTGGCCGCTGGTGCTGGCCTCCTTCATCTGGATGGGCGCCACCCAGTCGCTGCGCGTGGCCCGCATCCGCGCCCGCATCCCGCAGGTCAACGCCCGCACCCTGGCCCGCAGGGCGATCCCGGTCACGGCCGAGACGCCGCTCGCCGAGGCGCTGCGCCGGGCCGGTGAGCAGCGGGCCGGCGCCCTCGTCGTGGTCGACCACGAGGGGCGCCCGCTGGCCATCGTGAACGAGTCGGCGGTGCAGGCCACGCCGGAGCACCGCCGCCCCTGGGTGAACGTCGGCTCGATGGCCAAGACCCTGGAGCCGTCCATGGTCCTCGCCGCCGACCTCGTGGGCGAGCCGCTGATCGACGCGATGCGCGAGGCGCCCGCGGGCGAGTACCTCCTCGTCGAGCGCGGCGGCGAGATCTACGGGGTGCTGTCCACCGCCGACGTCAACCGGGTCTTCACCGGCGTCTGATTTGTCCCACTCGAATCTGCGGCGCGCCACCACTAATGTCATCTCCGGTGATCTAGCCGCCCCGCGATTCGAAGACAGGACGTCTAGCCCGATAGTGTGCTGTTTGGCCAAACTTGCACAGTTGACGGGTTTACCACGTCCCCCGGTTCACCGAATCGAGACGCGACGTGGTCCCGGCGCCTGGGTATGCGTATGGCTGGTGGCCAGCACGGCGGTCCGCGCACCACGGCATCGCCTGCTTCCGGGAAGGACAGTTGAGTGACCGAGCTCAGCACGGTCATGTGGGAGGACTCATGACGGACCAGGGCTTCGGGACGGTGCGGCCGCTTCCCGGCAACGGGCTCGTCGCGTACGAGGGCGGCCTGCTGCTGGTGTGCGACGTGGACGAAGCCTCCGGCGCCCGCCTCATCGACGCGCTGCGCGAGACCGCCGCGTCCGGCGGCGACGGCCGGGCGCTCGCGCGGCGGGCCGCCCAGGTGCTCGCCGCCACCATGACCGGTGACCCCGCCACCTGTGCCGTCGCGGGCCGCGTCGGCGACGGCGTGGCCGTGCTGGTCAGCGGCGCCGCCTCCGCCCACGTCATCGGCCCGTCCGGCGAGACGCGCCTGTCCGGCAGCGACTCGCTCACCTGGGCCGACCGGCTCATCGCCGGTCCCGTCGACCGCGTCGAGCTGGCCCTGCCCGGCGCGGGCCACCCCCACCCGGCAGTCCGCTTCGAGGGCGGAGTCGTCCACGGCGGCGGCATCGCGGGCGAGCTCACCGCCCAGGGCGCGGCCCAGTCCCGGCCGCTCACCAGCGAGATGCCCAACACGGCGCTCCACTTCGAGCCCGACCTGATGCCCCGCCAGGAGCAGCCCCCCGCGCCCGCGCAGGCGCCGCCCTACCCGATGTCGGGCGCCGACCAGCCGCCGCCGCTGCCTCCCCAGCCGCCCTCGGGCCCGCAGCCCCACTCCGGCCCCCAGCCCCACTCGGGCCCGCAGCCCCACTCCGGCCCCCAGCCCCACTCGGGCCCGCAGCCTCATTCCGGCCCCCAGCCGCAGCCCCACTCCCAGCCTCAGCCGGCGCCGATCGCCGACCACGCCCCCCGCTCCGAGCCGCCGCCGTTCCCCTCCTATGAGGAGCCCGGCCACTCCGGCCCGCCGCCGGGCAACGGCACCGTGCCGGAGTACGAGCAGCAGCCCGGCCCCATGGGCGGCCCCCAGGACCACTACGAGCAGCAGCAGCCCGGCCCCATGGGCGCGCCGCCGCAGGACCACTACGAGCCCGCCCCGCCCCTCATGGGCGGCCCCCAGGACCTCCCTCCGCCGATGGGGCCGTCGTCGCAGGACCTCCACCCGCCGATGGGCCCGCCGTCGCAGGACCAGCAGCCCGCGCAGGAGCAGGCCGAGCACGGCGACCGGCCGCACGTCTACGGCGTCGACTGCAGCAACGACCACTTCAACGACCCGCGCGCGCCCTACTGCGCGGTGTGCGGCATCGCCCTCGTGCAGCGCGCGCTCGTCCCCTACAAAGGGCCGCGCCCGTCGCTGGGCGTCCTCGTCCTCGACGACGGCACGACACTGCCGCTGGAGACCGACTACCTGCTCGGCCGCGACCCCGAGCGGGCGCCCGAGGTCGCGGGCGGCAGCGCCCGCCCGGCCAAGGTGACCAGCCCCGACGGGTCGGTCTCCCGCCGCCACCTGCGGGTGGCGCTCGACGGCTGGGACGTCAACCTGGTCGACCTCGGATCGGTCAACGGCACCCAGATCCAGCCGCCGGGCGACCCGAACTTCTACGACATCCCGCCGAACGAGCCGGTCACCATCGCCCCGGGCACGACCGTCCGGGTCGGCGTCTCCCGTACCCTCCGCTTCGAGGCCCACCGGGCCTGAACCGGTTTCGGCGGGGCACGGGCGCGACCGTGCGGGTCGGTGTCGCGTACTCTCCGCCTCCAGGCCCATCGGGCCTGACCGGCGTCAGCGGGGATCGGCGCGGCAGGGCCCGGGGAGGGCCTGCACGGCGCGGAGCAGGCGGGCGGCGGCCTCCAGGCCGCCGGACGCCTCCAGTGCGCGCCCGGCGGCGGTGGCGAAGCGTCCCAGCAGGTGCTCGTCGCGGTCGTCGAAGTCCCGCCCGGCCGCCCACAGGAAGGCGTGGTCGCACGTGGCGGTGGCCACCGGCGTCGCCAGGAACCCGGGCGCCCCCGCGGGCCACTGGCAGGCCAGCAGCACCGGTCCCGCGGACGCGGCCAGTTCCTTCAGCACCCCCGACTCGGCCAGCCACGCCGCGATCCGCAGCGGGTCGCCGGGCGGTGCGTGGGTCATCACGGCGCACGCCTCCTCCCGCAGCGGATCCACCCGGACGAACCCGGCGTAGCCCACCCGTACCATCGCGGCGGCGGTCCGGGCCAGCCGGTCCATCAGCCCCGCCGAGTCCAGGCAGGCGAAGGTCGAGACGAGCTCACGCATGGCGACTTCGGCACGGTCAAGCGGCATCGCGGCATTCCCTCGTCAGCTCGGAGGCGCAGCCCGATCACGTGACACTCAGGAGCGGTGACCCGGAGTATCACCCGCGGGGCGACCCTTGACCAGACCTCAAGAGGAAATCGCCCTTTTCGGGCGCAACCGGAGCCACGAGACCTCGTCCGTGCGGCGCCCGTCCGGCTGCGGGAAGAACTCCCGCCGCACCCCCTCGCGCACGAACCCGGCGCGTTCGAGCACCGACTGAGAGGCCGTGTTGGCCGCGTCGGTGCCCGCCACCAGCCGGTGCAGCGACGTACGCGCGAACGCCCAGTCCGACAGCAGCCGCACCGCCCGCGTCATCAGCCCCCTGCCCCGGAACTCCGGCAGCAGCGAGTAACCCAGCATGGCCTCCCCGAACGCGGGCATGCCGTTGATGAGCTGCAGGTGACCGGCGAACGCCCCGCCGGCCGCGTCCCGTACCGCCAGCTCGATCCGCTGCCCCGACAGCCACAGGTAGCCGGTGGCGCGGCAGCGCCGCTCGTCGTCCTCCAGTGAGGCGGCCGGCCCCACCCCGAACCGGGCCACGCCCGGGTCGCCCAGCATCCGGTGGAAGTCGGCCGCGTCCTCCGCCGCCAGCGGTGTCAGCCGCACCACCCTGTCGCCCAGCTCGCCGCGTTCGAAGCCGCCGTCGAAGAACGGCAGCGCCTGCTCCACCGGCTCGCCGCCGTCGCGGGCGAGCCGGGCGAACGTCACCAGGTCCACCCGCCGCCCGTCGCGCAGCGCCTTGGCGCCGCGCCGCCGCCCCTCCTCCCGGAACCCGGCGCGGTAGGCGGCCCGCAGCGCGGGCAGGTCCTCCATCTCGGCCTCCAGCTCGACCCGCTCCACGCCGTGGTCGAGCAGCCACTCCGTCAGCCCGCGCGCCACGGCCCCGGCCACGCCCCGCCCGCGCGCCTCCGGCGCGATGACGTGCTCCACCCGCGCCGATCCGTGGGGGGTCAGCGGCGTCACCCCCGCCGAGCCGGCGTAGCGCCCGTCCTCGGTGATCGTGAACTCCGCGCCGCCCGACTCCCACACCGCCTCGGCGCGCCGCACGTACGCGTGCGCGTCCTCCAGCGTGTACGGGGACGGGATCAGCGGCAGGCGGCGGGCGGTCAGCGGATCGTCGCAGGCGGCCCGGATCGCGGGCGCGTCCGCCTCCACCGGCGGGCGCAGCACCAGGGAGCCGACGGCGATGATCTCACGGGGGAGCATCCCCCATAGATATCGCGCGTCGGAAGCCGTCCGAAAGCCCTATAACCTTGCCGCCATGGGTTTCCGCAGGCATGGGCCGTTCCGGCCCGGGGATCAGGTGCAGCTCACCGACCCCAAGAACAAGCGCCACACGATCACGCTCAAGGAGGACGGCGTCTTCCACACCCACAAGGGCGCCATCCCCCACAGCGAGCTGATCGGGCAGCCCGAGGGCTCGGTCGTGCGCTCCTCCGGCGGCACCCCGTACCTCGCCTTCCGCCACCTGCTGCAGGACTACACGCTCGCCATGCCGCGCGGCGCCGCCGTCATCTATCCCAAGGACGCCTCGATGATCGTCGGCATGGCCGACATCTTCCCGGGCGCGCGGGTGATCGAGGCCGGCGTCGGCTCCGGCGCACTGACCTGCTTCCTGCTCCGCGCCGTCGGCCCCGAAGGGCATGTGACCTCGTACGAGCGACGCCAGGACTTCGCCGACGTGGCGCGCAAGAACGTGGAGAAGTTCTTCGGCTCCGGCGAGGACGGCCCTGCGGCGGTCAACTGGCGGCTCGTCGTCGGCGACCTCGTCTCCTCGATCGACGAGTCCGACGTCGACCGGGTGATCCTGGACATGCTCGCTCCCTGGGAGTGTGTGGACGCCGCGGCCAAGGCGCTCACGCCGGGCGGCGTGATCTGCTGTTACGTCGCCACCACCACGCAACTGTCCAAAACGGTCGAGGCCATTCGCGATCACGGGTGTTTCACCGAGCCTCACGCGTGGGAGACCCTGATTCGCGACTGGCATGTCGAAGGACTGGCTGTCCGGCCCGATCACCGGATGGTCGGGCACACCGGTTTCCTCGTCACCGCCAGGCGCATGGCCGACGGCGTGACCCCGCCGCCGCGCCGCCGGAGACCGAAGGGAACCACCGAGGAAATATGACGATTTGGCCACGAGGCTGCGCCGATGCGTGACACGGGAACAGATCACCGTGTTCATATGCTGGGAGTATTAAACGCCCTATTGGGGATTATTCGCCGAATACTTGTTGTCACTGTACGAACACTGCCCGGCCAGGTTACGGAGGGGCCCGAGATAGGTAAGGTCCTAAGTAGTCGCCCTCGACTGGGAAGGAGGTGACGGGGCGTGGCAGCTCGCGATGATGCTGAGGCTCGAGCCGCGCAGCGCGAACGGGAGGTCGCTGATCTTTCAACACAGGTCTCCTTCCTCCAGGAGGAGATCACCGCGCTGAGGCGGAAGCTGGCCGAGTCACCCCGTCAGGCCAGGGTCCTTGAAGAGCGTCTCCATGAGGCACAGGCGAACCTCGCGGCCGTCACCGGCCAGAACGAACGCCTGGTGGCAACCCTCAAGGAAGCCCGGGACCAGATCGTCGCTCTCAAGGAGGAGGTCGACCGGCTGGCGCAGCCGCCGTCCGGCTTCGGCACCTTCCTGGAGGCCAGAGAAGACGGGACGATCGAGGTGTTCACCGGCGGCCGCAAGCTGCGGGTGAACGTCAGCCCGTCCGTCGACGTCGACTCGCTGAAGCGTGGCCAGGAGGTCATGCTCAACGAGGCGCTCAACGTGGTCGAGGCCCTCGGCTACGAAGAGGTCGGCGAGATCGTCATGCTCAAAGAGCTCCTCGACGAGGGCAGGCGCGCCCTGGTCATCTCGCACGCCGACGAGGAGCGCGTGGTCCGCCTGGCCGACTCGCTGATCGGCCAGCCCATAAGAGCCGGCGACTCACTCCTGCTCGAACCGCGCTCGGGCTACGTGTACGAGCGCATTCCCAAGTCCGAAGTCGAAGAGCTCGTCCTGGAAGAAGTGCCCGACATCTCCTACCACGAGATCGGCGGCCTCTCCCGGCAGATCGAGCAGATCAGGGACGCCATCGAGCTGCCCTACCTGCACTCCGACCTGTTCCGCGAGCACCAGCTCCGACCGCCCAAGGGCGTGCTGCTCTACGGCCCGCCCGGCTGCGGCAAGACGCTCATCGCCAAGGCCGTCGCCAACTCGCTGGCCAAGCAGGTCGCCGAGCGCACCGGCCAGGAAGGCAAGAGCTTCTTCCTCAACATCAAGGGCCCGGAGCTGCTCAACAAGTACGTCGGCGAGACCGAGCGGCACATCCGCCTGGTCTTCCAGCGAGCCCGCGAGAAGGCCTCCGAGGGCACCCCGGTGATCGTGTTCTTCGACGAGATGGACTCGATCTTCCGGACCCGCGGCTCGGGCGTCTCGTCCGACGTCGAGAACACCATCGTGCCCCAGCTGCTGTCGGAGATCGACGGCGTCGAGGGCCTGGAGAACGTCATCGTCATCGGCGCCTCCAACCGCGAGGACATGATCGACCCGGCGATCCTGCGGCCCGGCCGCCTGGACGTCAAGATCAAGATCGAGCGGCCGGACGCCGAGGCGGCCAAGGACATCTTCTCCAAGTACCTGGTCCCCGACCTCCCGCTCCACCCCGAGGATCTGAACGAGCACGGCGGCTCCCGAGAGGCCACCATCCAGGGCATGATCCAGAGCGTCGTGGAGCGCATGTACACCGAGAGCGAGGAGAACCGCTTCCTCGAGGTGACCTACGCCAACGGCGACAAGGAAGTCCTCTACTTCAAGGACTTCAACTCCGGCGCGATGATCCAGAACATCGTCGACCGGGGCAAGAAGATGGCCATCAAGCAGTTCCTCGAGACCGGCCAGAAGGGCCTGCGGGTGCAGCACCTGCTCGCCGCCTGCGTCGACGAGTTCTCCGAGAACGAGGACCTGCCCAACACCACCAACCCCGACGACTGGGCCCGCATCTCCGGCAAGAAGGGCGAGCGGATCGTCTACATCCGCACGCTCGTCTCCGGCAAGCAGGGCGCCGAGGCCGGCCGTTCCATCGACACCGTCGCCAACACCGGCCAGTACCTGTAACAACCCGATCAAGAGCCGCCGCCCGCACGCCGGGCGGCGGCTCCTGCCGTCTCAGGGGAGCGTTCCGGACGCGGCGATGACCAGAGCCCCCGCCTGACGCACGGCCCGCGCCAGGCCCGCGTCCGACCCGGCCGGGCCGCACGCCAGGACCGCGTACGCGACAGAACCGATGATCCCGGCATCCGAGCGGACGCCGTCGTCGGTGCCCGTCTTGTTCGCCAGCCTGCGGCCCTCCGGATCGTGCCGCACCAGGGCGGGGACCAGCCCGTGATCGGTGTTGGCCAGCATCCACTCCCGCATCACCCGCTGCCACCCCGCCGCGCCCGCCACCAGCCCCGCCAGCTCCCTGGCGGTGCCCACCGCGAACGCCGGCGGGTGCTCGGGCCCGCGCGGCTCCCGGATCCGGTCCAGCAGCCGGGTCCGGGTCAGGCCGAGCGCCCTGGCGCCCGCGTTCACCCGGTCCAGGCCCACATGGCGCAGCAGCGCGTTCGTCGCCGTGTTGTCGCTCACCGCCGCCGTCAGCAGCGCCAGATCGCCCACCGTCCACGTCCGTGCGGACAGGCCCGTCAGCAGCCCCGACCCGCCGCAGTAGTCGTCCTCGTGCAGCCGCACCGGCTCCTCCGGGTCCAGCGTCCCGCCGTCGATGCCCCTCGCCACCTCGGCCAGCAGCAACAGCTTGCCCACGCTGGCCAGCGGCATCTCCACGTCCTCGTTCCACGCCAGCGCAGCGAACACCTCCTCTCCGGTTAGCGACCCGCCGGACACTGCACCCGTGTGGGAGTGGCCGGGGTCAGAGAGGTGGGTGTGCGCCGTGCCGGTGGGGGAGGGTGGGGCGGGTGCCGAGCTCGTGTCGGCGGGGTCGGTGTCCGTCCCCATGCGCGCCGAGTTGGTGGGGGAGGACGCGGCGGGTGCCGAGCTGGTGCCGGAGGGGCCGGTGGCCGTTCCCGTGTGTGCGGCCCCAGCGTGTGCAGGGTCGGCGTGCGCGGTCTCCGTGTGGGCGGGGTGGGGGTGGGGCGGGACTGCTTGGTGGAGGGGCGTGTCCGCGGGGGAGAGAGGGACGGCGGGGCGGACGGATACGGCGAGTTCGCCGGGGCAGGCGGCTGCGATGCGCTGCAACGTTCCCGCGAGGGCGGCGGCGTCGCTCCCTGTGGCGGCGGGGATGCCGTTCGCCTCCACCGCTGATAGGGCGGCGCGGAGGATTTCGGCGGCGCGCGCAGGCGAGGGGCGGTCGTTCGGGGTCACGGGATGGTTCCTTCCGGGACGTACGGGGTGATCGTCATTTTCTCGGACGGCCCAGGAGTCGGACACGGGCCCCCGGACGGCCCCGGAATCACAGGTCTCCGGACCGGTCCGAAACCAGGCGCAGCCCCTCGGACGGCCCCGGAGCTTTGCTTACAAGGGGGACCAGAGTGACAGATGTGACGGAAGGGAACCGAAACGATCAGTGGCACGTCTAAGTCGCCGTGCACCAACAGAACCGGCCGAAGCGGTCACCCCGGGACGGTCGCCTGGCCGAACTCGACCTGCTGCGCTTCATCGCCGCCCTGGCCGTGCTGGCATTCCACTACCTGGTCGCCTACGCGTCCGTCTGGGGGGACCGGCCGGCGGAGCTGTTCCCCGCCGTGGCGCCGATCGCCGGGTTAGGCATCCTCGGCGTCGAGCTGTTCTTCATGATCAGCGGTTTCGTCATCCTCATGACGATCTGGGGGCGCGGCCTCGGGTCCTTCGCGCGGTCCCGGTTCATCCGGCTCTATCCCGCCTACTGGCTCAGCCTGATCGCGGTCGCCGCCGTCTACGGCCTGACCGACGCCAAGGCGCTCGACCCCAAGCTCTCCGCGGGCGACTATCTGGTCAACGCCACCATGTTCCAGCGGCTGGTCAAGGTGGGCGACGCCTCGGGCGTCTACTGGTCGCTCTGGGCGGAGCTCCGGTTCTACCTGCTGGCGAGCATTCTCGTGGTGGTGGGCGTCACCTACGGCCGCGTGCTCGTCTTCTGCGGGGTGTGGCTGGCCGGGGCGCTCGGCGCCGAGCTGCTCGGCAACCCGGTGCTCAGCGAAATCCTGATGCCGCGGTACGCGCCGTACTTCATCGCCGGCATGGCGCTCTACCTCATCCACAAGCACGGCGGCGCCTGGCTGCCCTGGATCTACGTCCTCGGCTCGTACGGCATGTCCCTGCACGCGGCGCTGGAACGGGTGCGCGGCCGGATCGAGCTGGCCGGGTTCAAGAACATGCCCGTCACCGACACCAGCGTGGTCATCACCGTCACGCTGATCTATCTGGTCATGGCGCTGGTGGCGCTCGGGCTGGTGCGGATGCGGGCGCGTCCCGTGTTCACCGCGCTCGGCGCGACCACGTACCCGCTCTACCTGTTCCACTCCGTCATCGCGGTCGTGCTCATTCCGCCGCTCACGAGCGGGCTGCCGCCCTGGTTCACCGCCCTCTTCACCACCGCTATCGCCCTCTTTGCGTCGTATGCGATATATGTTCTGGCTGAGCGCCCCATCCAGCGGATGCTCAGGCCCCGGCGGGCGCGGCAGGACGCCGCCACGCCCCCGGTGCAGGGGGATGTGCAGGGGGAAAGGACGACGGTGCCATAACTCTGTGACCCTGGGGCACTGTGAAGGGCATAGGCTCGGGCATATAAACGGCGGATAGACAGATCCGGACGAACAGAGGGTGCGCATGACGGTGCGTCGGGTGATGGGTATCGAGACCGAGTACGGCATCTCCGTGCCCGGTCAGCCAGGCGCCAACGCGATGGTGACCTCCTCACAGGTGGTCAACGCGTACCTGGCCGCCTCGGCGGCCAAGGCGCGCAGGGCGCGGTGGGACTTCGAGGAGGAGAATCCCCTGCGCGACGCCAGAGGGTTCGACCTCGCCAGAGAGGTGGCGGACCCCAGCCAGCTGACCGACGAGGACCTCGGCCTCGCCAACGTCATCCTCACCAACGGGGCCAGGCTCTACGTCGACCACGCCCATCCCGAATACTCGACGCCGGAGTGCACCAACCCGCGCGCGGCCGTCATCTGGGACAAGGCGGGCGAGCGCGTCATGTACGACGCCGCGCAGCGGGCCGGCGCCCTGCCGTCCAACTCGCCGATCCAGCTCTACAAGAACAACACGGACGCCAAGGGCGCCAGCTACGGCTGCCACGAGAACTACCTCATGCGCCGCGCCACGCCCTTCGCCGACATCGTCCGCCACCTGACCCCGTTCTTCGTCTCCCGGCAGGTCGTCGTCGGCGCCGGCAAGGTCGGCATCGGCCAGGACTCGCGCGGCGAGGGCTTCCAGATCAGCCAGCGCGCCGACTTCTTCGAGGTCGAGGTGGGCCTGGAGACGACGCTCAAGCGGCCGATCATCAACACCCGCGACGAGCCGCACGCCGACCCGGAGAAGTACCGGCGGCTGCACGTCATCATCGGCGACGCCAACATGTCGGAGATCTCCACTTACCTGAAGCTGGGATCGACCGCGCTCGTCCTCGCCATGATCGAAGACGGGTTCCTCACCCGCGACCTCACCGTCGAGAACCCCGTCCAGGCGCTCCGCGCCGTCTCCCACGACCCGTCGTGCCGTTACGAGATCCCGATGCGCGACGGCCGCAAGCTCACCGCCGTCCAGCTCCAGATGGAGTACCTCGAACAGGCGCGCAAGTACGTCGAGGAGCGCGGGACCGCGCAGGACGAGATGAACAAGGACATCCTCGACCGGTGGGAGTCGGTGCTCACCCGCCTCGCCGAGGACCCCATGCAGCTGTCCAAGGAGCTCGACTGGGTCGCCAAGCTGGAGCTCCTGGAGGGCTACCGCAGCCGCGACGGCCTCGCCTGGTCGCACCCCCGGCTCCAGCTCGTCGACCTGCAGTACTCCGACATCCGGCCCGACCGCGGCCTCTACAACCGGCTGGTGGCCCGCGGCCGCATGCACCGGCTGATCACCGAGGACGAGGTCCAGCGCGCCGTCGAGAACCCGCCCACCGACACCCGCGCCTACTTCCGCGGCCGCTGCCTGCGCCAGTACAGCGAGTCCGTCGCCGCGGCCTCCTGGGACTCGGTCATCTTCGACATCCCCGGCAGGGAGTCGCTCCAGCGCGTTCCCACGCTGGAGCCGCTGCGCGGCACCAAGGCGCACGTCGGCGAGCTCTTCGACCGCTGCCGCACGGCCGCCGACCTGGTCGCCGCCCTCACCGGCGGCGAGTAGCCGGGCGTCGGGCTAGAGCAGCCCGACGCCCAGCGTCAGCGTCCCCGCCGCCAGCGACGCCCCGCCCAGGAACGTCAGGCCGATGAGCCGGTTCGGCTCGGTGTCGGACGGCCGCGCCACCGACAGGAAGAAGCCCAGGGGCATCAGGATCGGCGCCGCCACGATCAGCAGGCGCACCAGCGTCTTCACCGGGTCCGGCAGCGCCGCCTGGTCCACGTACGGCATCGCCACGAGGCTGAAGAGCACCAGGACGCCCGCGTGCGCGTGCCCGGCCCGCCACAGGCGGCGCCGGGCCGGGTTGTCGAGGTAGCCGGGAACGTTCCGCATCAGGAACCGCAGCAGCGTCACGCCGCCGAAGACGACCGCCGGGACCGTGATGAGCAGCACGCCTGCCGTGCTGAGCGAGGCGGGGGACATCGGAACCTCCTGTGCCGTCGGGGCCCCCAGTATTGGATAGCGTCACTATCCAGTCAAGCGGGTATGGTCAGAGGACGATCGGCGCGAAATGTCGTGCCGTTCGGGGAAGATATGGACTGAGAGGCAAGTCCCCCGAGATGGAGGTAGGGCATGGCTACTAAGGACACCGGCGGCCAGAAGCAAGCAGGGCGGCGTGAGTCCGAGGTCGAGGAGACCGAGGCGACCGCGGCGCCGGACGTCCAGGAGCGCCAGGAGAAGCTCACGGACGATGTCGACGCCATTCTGGACGAGATCGACGAGGTGCTCGAGGAGAACGCCGAGGAGTTCGTGCGCAGCTACGTCCAGAAGGGCGGCGAGTAGTCCGACACCGGACATCGAGAAGGAGTGGAGATCGGGTGGGAACGCCGGATGAGCCGCGGGCCGCGGGGAGGCCGGAAGCCTCCCCGCGGCCTGCGCTGAACGCACGCCCGCCGGTTGGGCGGGCGCGCCGCCGCGTCCGGACGAGATCTGCCCCGGGTACGAGAGCGGCGGCGCCGATCGGAGGCGGCGCGGCCTAGCGACGGGCCTGACCGGTGCGGGCGGGCATCTGATAACCGGCGCCGACGCCGAGGAGGCGGACGGGCCGATCAAGAGCGAAACGGGCGAGGGCGTCGAGCGCGGCGCGGGTGACGGCGCCGGGGTCGGTGGTGGGAGCGGGAAGCGTCGTCTGCCGGGTCTGCGTGACGAACGGAGCGAAACGGACTTTGACGGTGACCCGGATGATGGCGCGGCCCGCTCCGGCCGCGTCGGCGGTGACGCGGCGGGCGAGCTCGGCCACCTGCGCGGAAATCTCGGCGGGGTCGGTGAGGTCCTCCCGATAGGTGGTCTCGCGGCTGTGGCCGCGCGGGATCCAGGGGGTGGTGACGACCTCGGCCTCGCCCTTGCCGAGCGCCAGATAGCGCAGCCAGGGCCCGTTGACGGGGCCGAAGCGGGCGGCCAGCCGGCCGGGGTCGGCGGCGGCGAGCTGGGCCACGGTATGGATGCCGAGATCGGCGAGCTTCGCGGCGGTCTTGGCCCCGATGCCCCACAGCGCGTCGGCGGGCCGGTGGTGCATCTGCCCGGCCCAGGTCTCGCCGGTGAGGCGGTGGACCCCGGCGGGCTTGGCGAAGCCCGAGGCGAGCTTCGCCTTGTGCTTGTTGTCGCCGATCCCGACGGAGCAGGAGAGCCCGGTGCGCTCCCGTACGGCTCGCTGGATGTCGCGGGCCAGACCCTCGGGGTCGGCGGTGCGCACCCCCAGGAACGCCTCGTCCCAGCCCCAGACCTCCACGTCGGCGGGGAACCCGCGCAGGACGGCCATGACGCGGGCGGAGGCGACCTCGTAGGCGGGCGGGTCGCTGGGCAGGAAGACGGCCTCCGGGCAGCGGCGCAGGGCGGTGCGCAGCGGCGTGCCCGAGTGGACGCCGCGGGCGCGGGCCTCGTAGGTGGCGGTGGCCGCGACGGTGCGCGGGCGGGTGGGGTCGCCGTCGCCGCCCACGACCACGGGCCTGCCGCGCAGCTCGGGGTGGCGCAGGAGCTCGACGGCGGCGATGAACTGGTCGAGGTCGACGTGCAGGACCCAGGTCCTCATAGGGCCAGTATCCGCCCCCTATTCCGGCGCTCCGGTTGGAGTCCGGGCCCCGCGGGGTGTAAAGAAACGATCTGATGAACGGTTCGCCGTGAGCTGATCGTGGGAAGTGCAGACAGCGACGCAACACCAGTAGGGTCGGCTCAGGAACACTGAATGTTGGGAGGGAGTCGCGTGGCTGAGAGGAATCTGCCCACCGGCTTGATGAGCCAGCTTTTCCAGAACTCCGGAAGTTCCTCGTTCACCGAGTTCGTGAGCGCGTACGCGCCCGAGTTGCTGCCCCGCAGGGACGAGGTGCTGGCTACGCCGGTCGGTGACCAGGTTCCGCACGCGACGACGATCGTGGCGGCCACCTTCGACGGCGGGGTGGTGATGGCCGGCGACCGGCGCGCCACGTCCGGCAACATCATCTCCCAGCGTGACGTGGAGAAGGTGTTCCGCACCGACGACTACTCGTGCATGGGCATCGCCGGCACCGCCTCCACCGGCCTGGAGATGGCCCGGCTCTACCGCGTGGAGCTGGAGCACTACGAGAAGCTCGAAGGCCGCACGATGTCGGTGAAGGGCAAGGCCAACCGGCTGGCCACGATGATCCGCGGCAACCTGGCGATGGCGCTGCAGGGGCTGGTGGTGGTGCCGCTGTTCGCCGCGTACGACCCCGACCGCGACGGCGGGCGGATCTTCAGCTACGACGTGGCGGGCGGTCCTTACGAGCGCGACCGGTTCGACGCGATCGGATCGGGTTCGATCTTCGCGCGGGGCTCGCTGAAGAAGCTCTACCGCGAGGGGGCGTCGGCCGAGGACACCGTGATGATGTCCATCCAGGCTCTGTACGACGCCGCAGACGACGACTCGGCGACCGGCGGCCCCGACATGGCGCGGAAGATCTTCCCGGTCGTGGCGGTCGTCGACGCCGATGGTTTCCGCCGGCTGACCGATGAGCAGGTCTCCGGGTACGTCCAGCAGATGATGGACGCGCGAATGATCTCTCCTGACGGACCCATCGCTCCGCTGCGCTAGAAAGGACCCTCACCCGTGTCCATGCCTTTCGGATATGCGTCCCCAGAGCAGATCATGCGGGACAAGGCGGACTACGCGCGCAAGGGCATCGCGCGGGGCCGCTCCGTGGTCGTGCTGCAGTACGTCGACGGGATCCTGTTCGTGGCGCCCAACCCGTCGCGGGCGCTCCACAAGATCAGCGAGATCTACGACCGCATCGGGTTCGCCGCCGTCGGCCGCTACAACGAGTTCGAGGAGCTGCGGCTCGGCGGCATCCGCTACGCCGACATCAACGGCTACGCCTACGACCGCTCCGACGTGACCGGCCGCGGCCTGGCCAACCTGTACGCGTCCAACCTCGGCCGCATCTTCACCGAGTCGATCAAGTCGCTGGAGGTGGAGGTCGTGGTCGCCGAGGTGGGCGACGAGCCCGAGGGCGACGCGATCTACCGGCTGACCTTCGACGGCTCGGTCTTCGACGAGCACGGCTTCGCCGCGATGGGCGGCCAGGCCGACGCGGTGCTGGGCCGGCTGAAGGAGCGCTACCGCGAGTCGATGTCGCTGTCGGAAGCGCTGCAGGTGGCGCTGGCGGCGCTGACCGAGCAGGGCGGGGAGCGGCCGCCGGTGGAGCAGCTGGAGGTCGCGGTGCTCGACCGCAACCGCGAGCACCGCAAGTTCAAGCGCCTGACCCGCGCCAAGCTCGAGCAGCTGCTGGCCTCGGCGCCGGAGCCGCCCGCGGAGGGTTCGGAGAAGGGCCCGGACAAGGACACGGACAAGGACACCGGCAAGGACACCGGCAAGGGCTCGGACACGGACAAGGGCTCGGGCGAGAAGCCGCCGCCCACCGGTCCCGAGGGCCCGGTCGACGACGGCTCGTCCCCGCTGTAGCCTCCCGCGCGACCCCGGTGTGATCCCTCTCACACCGGGGTCGTGCGAACCCCGGGCCGTCAAGGATCATCGAAAGATCCGTGAATACGACGATCCGCAGCCTCATCGCCGGCGGTGCCGCCGCGGCCACGCTCCTGACGTCCGCGGTGGCCGCCGAGGCTGCCGCGGCCCCGCGTCACAAGGCACCCAAGATCTTCGGCACCTCCTTCCAGGCCGACCCGGAGCACGACTTCACCAGATCGCCCCACCCGCGCCGCGACGGCATCCTGCGCGGCTGGATCACCTACGTGCACGCGGGCGGCGTGGCCGAGTACGAGCCGATCAAGTGGAAGAAGGGCAAGTACACCGAGGGCCGCTTCGTCGGCCCGCCCGAGGGCGACGTGCGCGTCTACGCCTCGCCCATCGCCCGGAACGTGGTCTTCCTGTCCGCTCTGGGCTGCGGGCAGAAGATGACCCGCGCCACCGTCGACCGCCGGACCGGCCTGGGAAGCAAACGCTGCCCGCGCGCCGACCTGATCAAGAGGGCCCGGGGCGGTGAGCGACCGGCGCTCATCACCGTCCGCAAGGGCAGGATCGTGCGGGTCCAGGAGATCTTCACGCCCTGACCGTGGAAAACACCGGGCGGGGATCTCTCCCGATTCTTGCCCGGGGGACATAGTGTGAGGTGATGGATCGTCGCATCTTCGGGCTGGAGAACGAGTACGGCGTGACCTGCACGTTCCGGGGGCAGCGCAGGCTGTCGCCGGACGAGGTCGCGCGCTACTTGTTCCGGCGGGTCGTGTCCTGGGGCCGATCGAGCAACGTCTTCCTCCGCAACGGCGCACGCCTCTACCTCGACGTAGGCAGCCATCCTGAATACGCAACCCCCGAGTGTGACAACGTCATCGAGCTGGTCACCCACGACAAGGCGGGTGAGCGGATCCTGGAGGGCCTTCTGGTCGACGCCGAGAAGCGGCTGCGCGAGGAAGGCATCGCCGGGGACATCTATCTGTTCAAGAACAACACCGACTCGGCCGGCAACTCCTACGGATGCCACGAGAACTACCTGGTGGGCAGGCACGGCGAGTTCGGCCGGCTGGCCGACGTGCTGATCCCGTTCCTGGTGACGCGGCAGATCATCTGCGGGGCGGGCAAGGTGCTGCAGACCCCGCGCGGCGCGGTCTACTGCGTCTCGCAGCGGGCCGAGCACATCTGGGAGGGCGTCTCGTCCGCCACCACCCGGTCCCGGCCGATCATCAACACCCGTGACGAGCCGCACGCCGACGCCGAGCGCTTCCGCCGCCTGCACGTCATCGTCGGCGACTCCAACATGAGCGAGACCACGATGCTGCTCAAGGTCGGCGCGACCGACCTGGTGCTGCGCATGATCGAGGCGGGCACGGTGATGCGCGACCTGACCCTGGAGAACCCGATCAGGGCCATCCGGGAGGTGTCGCACGACATGACCGGGCGGCGGCGGGTCCGGCTGGCCAACGGGCGCGAGGCGTCCAGCCTGGAGATCCAGCAGGAGTACCTGTCGAAGGCGCAGGACTTCGTCGACCGGCGCGGCGGCGACACCATCGCCCACCGGGTGCTGGAGCTGTGGGAGCGGACGCTGCGCGCCGTCGAGACCGGCGACCTCGACCTGGTGGCCCGGGAGATCGACTGGGTGACCAAGTACCAGCTGATCGAGCGCTACCGCAAGAAGTACGACCTGCCGCTGTCGTCGCCCCGGGTGGCGCAGCTCGACCTGGCCTACCACGACGTCCACCGCAAGCGCGGCCTCTACTACCTGCTGCAGAAGCGCGGCTCGGTGGAGCGGGTGGCGTCCGACCTGAAGATCTTCGAGGCGAAGTCGGTGCCGCCGCAGACGACCCGGGCCCGGCTGCGCGGCGAGTTCATCCGCAAGGCGCAGGAGAAGCGGCGCGACTTCACCGTCGACTGGGTGCACCTCAAGCTGAACGACCAGGCGCAGCGGACCGTGCTCTGCAAGGACCCGTTCCGCAGCGTCGACGAGAGGGTGGACAAGCTGATCGCCGGAATGTGAGCGGGACGGCACGTTGACTGCGTGGGTTTACCTCGGGCGTACTCCGCGTCGGGTAGGGTGACGCGAATCTGACCGTACGTTCCCGAGGAAAATCCATGCGCCGCGCTCTGGCCGCTGTTGCCGCCGTGCCTCTGCTCTTCTTCGCCGCCGCCTGCGGCTCCGAGTCGCCTCCGGCAGGAGACGGTGCCGCGGGGGTGGAGGTCACCGGCCAGGTGGGCGCCAAGCCCACGGTGACCTTCCCCTCCGGCGACCCCGCCACCACGTCCTCGTACAAGATCCTGGAGCCGGGCACCGGCCCGGAGGTGAAGCAGGGCGACCAGCTCATCGTCAACCTGTCCGTCTGGAACTGGGACGGCAAGGACAACGCCCTCCAGGGTTCCACCTACGACAACAACACGCCGGAGACGCTGCCGGTCAACGATCAGCTGCCCAAGATGCTGCGCGAGGGCTTCACCCAGATGAAGCACGGCGGGCGGCTGCTGGCGGTCATGGCCAACGACCTCGTCACCCCGCCGGCGGGCCAGACCCCGCCCGCGGAGCCGACCAAGGTCTTCGTGATGGACGTGGTCGGCACGCCGCCGAAGCCGCTGGCGGCCGCCACCGGCGAGGAGACCGGCGAGACCCTCAAGGGCGTCAAGGTGGAGAGCCCGGGCGGCGACAAGGCGCCCACGCTGACCACCAAGACCAAGGAGAAGCCGTCCAAGGAGCTCGTCGTCAAGACGCTCATCAAGGGTGAGGGCGAGCCGGTCAAGGCGGGCAACACGCTGACCGTCCACTACACCGGCAAGATCTGGGGCACCGACAAGGAGTTCGACTCCAGCTGGGGCAGGGGCGAACCGGCCTCGTTCCCGCTGGCGCAGGTCATCCAGGGCTGGCAGAAGGGCCTGGAGGGCGTGCCGGTGGGCAGCCGCGTGGTCATGAGCATCCCGCCGGACCTCGGCTACGGCGCCCAGGATCAGCAGGGCATCCCGGCCAACAGCACGCTGGTCTTCGTGGTCGACGTCCTGTCGGCCTACTGACGACCTTCCGTACGGGCGTGCCTCCCAGCTTCAGGGGGGCACGCCCGTCCTGTGTATAGGGGCACCTCGCCGGCACCGCCGAGGTAGCGCGCGCCTGATGTGCCGCCGTTCTGTACGAAGGTGCGCCGCTGTGCGTGGGGCGGCGACCTGGGAGGGACCTGGGTGCACGCGGCCGCCCCGTCGAAGCGGAAGGCGCGTACGGTCGCCGCGCGGGTGGTCGGCAACGCCAAGGCGGCGCGCAGGCGGTACGGCGCGTCGGCGGGCATCACCGTCCATGTCGTCAAGAGGGGAGCCGGTGCCGCGTCACCGAGCTCCAGCCGGGCCGCTCCCGCACGCTCAAGAAGGTTCTGAGCCGTCCTAGACTCCGGCTGTGACTGAAGACGACCTCGATGCCCTGGCTCTGCTGCAGGACCCCGTACGGCGCAGTCTCTACGAGGTGGTGGCCGGGCGCGGGGGTGAGGTGGGCAGGCAGGAGGCGGCGGAGGCCGCCGGAGTCTCCCGGACCCTCGCCGGGCACCATCTGGACAAGCTGGTCGAGGCCGGCCTGCTGGAGAGCGGGTTCCGCCGCCCGGAGCGCGGCGGCCCCGGCAGCGGCCGGCCCGCGAAGGTCTACCGCAGGGCGCCGGGGGAGCGGTCGGTGAGCGTGCCGCCGCGCGACTACGTGACGCTCGCCGCCGTGCTGGCCGGTGTGGTGGACGAGGTGGGCGCCGAGGAGCGCGCCGAGCGGGCGGCCCGCGCGGAGGGGGAGCGGCTGGGCAGGCAGGGCCGCGGCCGGACCGTGGAAGAGGTGCTGCGCGAGCGCGGCTACGAGCCGTACGGCGAGGCGGGCGGCCTGCGGATGCGCAACTGCCCGTTCCACGTCCTGTCGGGCGAGCATCCGCTGCTCGTCTGCTCCATGAATCTGGCGCTCTGCCAGGGCCTGCTCGACGGGCTGGGCGACGATCCGGGCCGGGCGCGGCTGGATCCCCGGCCGGGGGAGTGCTGTGTCGCCCTCTCTAAAACAAATGAGCATTGACATAGAAGTGCGCGCAATGCTTCCCTGGGTGTCATGCATCTCGCGGAGCTCAACGCCGCGCACCTGCGCGCGCCCATCGACTCGGCCGAGCTCGCCGAGTTCGTCGCCCTGCTAGAACCGATCAACGCGCTCGCCGACCGCTCTCCCGGCTTCGTGTGGCGGATGAAGGAGAGTGAGGACGACCCCACGGCCACCATCAGGCACGACTACGGCGACCACCTGCTGATCAACTTCTCGGTCTGGGAGGACCGGGACTCCCTGTGGGACTTCGTCTACCGCAGCCGCCACCTGGAACTGCTGCGCCGCCGCCGGGAGTGGTTCCACCGCGTGATGGAGCCGTACGCGGTCATGTGGTGGGTCCCCGAGGGCACCCTGCCCTCCCTCGCCGAGGGCATGGCACGGCTCGAACGCCTCAAGGCCGAGGGCCCCGGCCCCGAGGCGTTCACGTTCAAGGACTTCTACGACAGCAGCGAGGCCGCCAGCCTGCCCGCCGCCGCCGAGGCCAGGAAGTAGGCCAGGTCCTCCTCCAGCCCCCGGCCCATCGTCGACAGCCGCACCGGCGAGGCCCGCAGCGCCTCGTGCAGGCCGTCCACCCCGACCGGCACCAGCTCGTGCCGGACGGCCAGCGACTCGGCCTGGTCCCGCACCCGCTCGCCGAACTCTCCCGGCAGCATCGGCACCGGCACCCGGGCGCGGGCCAGCGCCACCCGGCCGTAGGCGGTCAGCGAATGATGAGAGACCCCGTAATGGCGCTCCCGCCGGTCGCCCTCGCTCACCCGCAGCGCCGCGACCGGCCGCCCCAGCAGCACCGACGCGGCGTTGACCGCCTCGCCCGCCGACACCCCGGAGAACCCCCACCGGGTGCCGGAACCCAGGTTGCCCGGCCCCTGCGCGACGATCGCCACGTCGGCCCCCAGCACGTGGCGGGCGGCCAGCAGGCCCGTGTGGGTGGTGACCGCCTCCACGTCGCCGCCGAACGCCTGGCCCACCGTCACCGTCCCGGCCAGCCAGCCCCGCTCCCGCAGCGCCGCCGCCGACATCGAGAACCACGCGGGCAGCGCCCCGCCGTCGAGCATCACGTACGCGACCCGTACCTCATGCCCCGCGTCGGCGTACAGCCCGCACAGGATCGGCGCCAGCGCCGAGTGCAGGTCGGCCACCACCACCGGCATCCCGTCGACCGAGTCGGCCTCGCGCAGCGTCTCGTGGTGCGGGGAGTCCTGCTCGTCCGCGCCCAGCACCGTGGCCTGCAGCGGTGTGTAGCGGGCCTTCACCAGGTGCCCGGGCCCTTGGGGATCTTCCGGCAAACGGTTCGGCACCGCCACCACCATGGCGTAACCTCCCGTACCGAGACCCATCGCGAGTGCCGTCGTGTTGAGCAACACCTCGTCGCCGGGCTCGGGGCGGCCCACCAGTGACGGGTAGGCCAGCGCCCGGCACGGCCCGCCGGGCGGGCCGTCCTCCCCGGGGACGGCGACATCCAGTTCCATCGCTCCCGGCCACTCGCGCCGGATCCGTACGACCTCGCCCTTGCGCCATCTGATCACGGGGGCAGGGTAGCGTCGTTGAAGGAGGAGTGAGCAGATGTCGCGCCGTAAGACCGAGCGGTTGCTGAATCTGGTGATCTGCCTGCTCGCCACCCGGCGCCCGCTGCCGGCCGAGCAGATCAGGCAGGCCGTGCCCGGCTACGACCGCGACAGCGACGAGGCGTTCCAGCGCATGTTCGAGCGCGACAAGAACGAGCTGCGCGAGATCGGCATCCCCATCGACGTGGTGCGCGACCCGTGGGAGGACGAGCCGGGCTACCGCATCGAGCGCGAGTCGTACGAGCTTCCGGAGATCACGCTGGAGCCCGACGAGGCCGCGGTGCTGGGCCTGGCCGCCCAGGTGTGGCAGCGGGCCAGCTTGGCCGAGGCGGCCTCGGGGGCGCTGCTGAAGCTGCGCGCGGGCGGCGTCGACACCGCCGACGCGCTCGGCGGCGCCATCGGGGGAGGGGCGCTGGAGCTGCGCGTCGACACCCGCGACCCGGCCTTCCCCGCGCTGTGGCAGGCGGTCCGCGACCGCAGGGCGGTCAGGTTCGACTACCGCGCGGCCGGTAGCGAGAACGTGCACACCCGCACCGTCGAGCCGTGGGGCGTGGTCAGCCGCCGGGGCCGGTGGTACCTGGCGGGCTACGACCGGGGCCGCGAGGCGCCGCGCGTCTTCCGGCTCAGCCGCATCACCGGCCCGGTCACCACGGTCGGCAAGGCGGGCGCCGTGCAGGTGCCGGAGGGCGTCGACCTGCGCGCGATGGTGGTCTTCCCGGACGAGCCGGCCCAGGAGAGGGTCGCGGTGGTGCGCGTGCGCCGCGGCGCCTGCGAGGGGCTGCGCCAGCTCGCCACCGCCGTCCGCCCGGGCGGCGACGGCTGGGACGAGGCCGAGCTGCCCTTCACCGACCCCGAACGGCTGGCCGGATGGATGGCCAGCCTCGGCTCCGACGTCGAGGTGGCCTCGCCGCCCGACGCGCGCGAGGCCGTCATCCGCCGACTGAAGGGGGCGCTGGCGTGAGCGGATCCGCCGACCGGCTGCCGAGGCTGCTGGCCCTGGTGCCTTACCTGATGTCCCACCCGGGCGCCCAGGTGGGCGAGGTGGCCGAGGTGTTCGGGCTGACCGAGAAGCAGCTCATCGACGACCTGCAGCTGGTGTGGATGTGCGGGCTGCCCGGCCACACCCCGGGCGACCTCATCGACGTGTCCTGGGACGGCGGCGAGATCCTCATCGACAACGCCGACACCATCGCCCGGCCGCTCCGGCTCGGCATCGACGAGGCCAGCGCGCTGCTGGTGGCGCTGCGCATGCTCGCCGCGACCCCCGAGCTGGCCCCGCACGACGGCGACGCGCTGCCGCGCGTGGTCGCCAAGCTGGAACGGGCCGCCGGAGAGGGCGCCGCCGCCGTCAGCAGCCAGGTCGCCGTCGACGTCGACGCCGCCCCCGACGCGCTGCCCCGGGTGCGCGAGGCGCTGACCAGGAAGCGGCGGCTGTCGCTGCGCTACTATGTGCCGGGCCGCGACGAGGTCACCCCGCGCCAGGTCGACCCGATGCGGATCGTCGTCGCCGACGGCCGCACCTACCTGGAGTGCTGGTGCTACCGCGCCGAGGCGATGCGGCTGTTCAGGCTCGACCGGATGCTCGGCGTCGAGGTGCTCGACGAGCCCGCCGACCCGCCGGCCGAGGCCGAGCCGATCGACCTCGCCCAGGGCGTGTTCCGGCCGTCGCCCACCGACGAGCTGGTGGAGCTGGAGGTCACCGCCGCCGGGCGGTGGGTCGCCGAGTACTACCCGTGCGAGCAGGTCACCGAGCTGGGCGAGGGACGGCTGCGGATCACGCTGCGCGCCCGCGACGACGACTGGATCCTGAAGCTGGCGCTGCGGCTCGGCGACACCGGCCGGGTCGTCTCGCCGCCCCGGCTGGCCGGGCGGGTGCGCGAGGAGGCCGAGCGGGCGCTGGAGCTGTACGCTCAGCGGGCATGACGTGGATCCTGGTGTCGATCGGGCTGGGCGCGGCCGGAGTGTCCGTCCTGGCCTTCGCCGCCGCCCGGGTGAACGCCGCCGCGGCCGAGCTGAACAGGGCAATTGCTAACGTTCGCCATCATTTCAATCCCAAAGAGGATGCGAAGGGATGAGGCAACGGTCCAGGCAGCGTACGATCGTGAGGTAAGACCGCACCTCGCTCTCATCATGAAGGGGGTCACATGAGCCTGGGAGCTCCCGAGATCGTTCTCATTCTGGTGGCCTTGGTTCTGCTCTTCGGGGCCAAGAAGCTGCCCGATCTCGCCCGTGGCGTCGGCCGGTCCCTGCGCATCTTCAAGGCGGAGACCAGCGGGCTGACCGACGACAACGACAAGCCGACCGTGGTGCAGGCCCAGCCCGAGCCCCAGCCCCAGCAGCAGGCGTCCCCGCCGCAGCTCCAGGCCACCCCCGCGCCGGAGCTCTCGGTCGAGGAGCAGGCCCGCCAGCTGGAGGAGCAGGCCGCGCGGCTGCGCGCCTCGGCTCAGGCCGAGAAGCGCTCCTGACCTCGTTCCCCTCGTCCACCTCGTCGCGAGGACTCATCGATGGCGCTGCTGAAACGGTCGGGCCCCAAGGCGTCGCGTGACCCCGAGGGCCGGATGCCGCTCATGGACCACCTCCGTGAGCTGCGCAACCGGCTTTTGATCATCATCGCCGCCGTGGTGGTGGGGGTGATCGTCGGCTGGACTGTGTCGGGGCCGGTGTGGGAGCTGCTCAAGGACCCTTACTGCTCCACGGCCCAGTCACAGCAGCTGACCGGCGAGTGCAGCCTCACCTACAACGGCATCTTCTCGTCCTTCTTCATGACGCTGAAGATCTCGGTCATGGTGGGCCTGGTGGTGTCGTCGCCGGTCTGGCTCTACCAGCTCTGGGCGTTCGTCACCCCTGCCCTCTACCGCACCGAGAAGCGCTACACGCTGGGGTTCCTGACGCTGGCGATCCCGCTGTTCGTGGCGGGCGCGGCGCTGTCCTACTTCATCATGGACGTCGCCCTGGGGTTCCTGCTCGGCTTCAGCCTCGACGGCACGGTCGCCACCATCGGGATCGACCAGTACCTCGACTACGTCCTGATCATGCTGCTGATCTTCGGGGTGTCGTTCGAGCTGCCGCTGCTGCTGGTCTTCCTCAACCTCGTCGGCGTCCTTCAGCACGCGACGGTGGCCAAGCACCGGCGGCTGGTCATCTTCCTGATGTTCGTCTTCGGCGCGGTCGTCACCCCCGGCGGTGACCCGATCACCATGATGGCGCTGGCCACGCCGATGATCCTGCTGTTCCTGGGCGCCGAGCTCTTCATGTACCTGCGGGAGAAGCGCCGCCCGGCGGGCGAGTTCGACCACCTGTCCGACGACGAGGCCTCGCCGCTGGACCTCGACCCCGAGCCCGACGGCAAGAAACTCGAAGAGGATTCCGGTTCCGCGCGGTAGACGATAGGTTCCGGGGCGTGGCCCCCCATCTCGCCCTGCTCGTCAACCCCGCCGCCCGCGGCGGCCGGACGCTGCGCCTCCTGGAGCCCGTGGCCCGGCGGCTGCGGGCCGGCGGCGCCGAGCTGTCCGTGATCGTCGGCACCGACGCCGCCGACGCGCTCGCCCGCGCCTGCCTCGCGGTCGCCGAACGGCCCGACGCGCTCGTCGCCTTCGGCGGCGACGGCCTGGTCCACCTCGCGGTGCAGGCCGTCGCCGGCACCGACGTCCCGCTCGGCATCATCCCCGCGGGCACCGGCAACGACATCGCGGCCGCGCTCGGCCTGCCGCGCAAGGACCCGATCGCCGCCGCCCGGACCGTCCTGCGGATGCGGCCGCGCCCAGTGGACGCCGCCCTCATCAGTACGGACGAGGGCGAGGAGCTCTTCGCCGGGGTGGTGTGCTGCGGCTTCGACTCCCGGGTCAACGAACGCGCCAACCGGCTCACCTGGCCGCCCGGCATGGCCCGCTACCTGGTGGCGACCGCGCAGGAGCTGCGCGCGTTCGAGCCCATCCCGTTCCGGGTCACGCTCGACGACGGCGAGCCGTACGAGCAGGAAGCCATGCTGGTGGCCGTCGGCAACACCTCCTCCTACGGTGCCGGGATGCGGGTCTGCCCGGACGCGCGGCCCGACGACGGGCTGCTCGACGTCATGCTGGTGGAGGCGCTGGGCAAGGCCGAGTTCCTGCGCGTCTTCCCCCGCGTCTACCGGGGCACCCATGTGACGCACCCGGCCGTGACCGTGCGCCGGGCCAGGAAGGTGCGGCTGGAGGCGCCCGGCGTGGTGGCCTACGCCGACGGCGAGCGCATCGGGCCCGGCCCGGTCACCTGCGAGGTGCGGCCCGGGGCGCTGACCGTGCTCGGCTGAACCGTACTTTGTAAAGGCGGCGGCCGGGAACGATCACCAACGGACCGACCGGAACGGCGGTTTCGGTAGGCTGGCGACTATGACGACCCCAGCGGAACGCTACGCGGCCTTCCTTCAGAAACACTCGGGGGATGGGGCCGCTCTCCGGTCGTTCCGGGGCCATTACGAGTTCGAGCTCGACGAGTTCCAGATCGACGCCTGCCGGGCGCTTGAGGCGGGCGACGGCGTGCTGGTGGCGGCGCCCACCGGGTCGGGCAAGACGGTCGTCGGCGAGTTCGCCGTCCACCTGGCCCTGGAGCAGGGCCGCAAGTGCTTCTACACCACCCCCATCAAGGCGCTGTCCAACCAGAAGTACAACGACCTGGTCAAGCGGTACGGCACCGCCAAGGTCGGTCTGCTGACCGGCGACAACAGCATCAACGGCGAGGCGCCGATCGTCGTCATGACGACCGAGGTGCTGCGCAACATGCTCTACGCCGGCTCGGCCACGCTGGCCGGGCTCGGCTTCGCCGTCATGGACGAGGTCCACTACCTCGCCGACCGCTTCCGCGGCGCAGTCTGGGAGGAGGTCATCATCCACCTGCCGGAGTCGGTCCGGCTGGTGGCGCTGTCGGCCACGGTCAGCAACGCCGAGGAGTTCGGCGAGTGGCTCGGCGAGGTGCGCGGCGACACCACGGTCATCGTCGACGAGCACCGCCCGGTGCCGCTCTGGCAGCACATGATGGTCGGCCACCGCATCTACGACATGTTCCTGCACGAGGACGGCGTGCCGCGCATCAACCCGACGCTGATGCGGGTCACCCGCGACGCCGAGCGGCTGCTGGCCGGCCGGCGCGGGCGCGGCTACGGACGGCCCACCCGCTCCAGGCCGCCCGACCGGGCCCAGGTGATCGAGCGGCTCGACGCCGAGGGGCTGCTGCCCGCGATCACGTTCATCTTCTCCCGCGCGGGCTGCGACGCCGCCGTGCAGCAGTGCCTGTACGCGGGCATCCGGCTCACGGACGAGCGGGAGCGCCACGAGATCCGCCAGCTGGTCGACGAGCGCACCGCCCACCTGCCCGACGAGGACCTGGCCGTGCTGGGCTACCTGGAGTGGCGCGACTGCCTGGAACGGGGCCTGGCCGCCCACCACGCGGGCATGCTGCCGGCCTTCAAGGAGGTCGTGGAGGAGCTGTTCACCCGCGGCCTGGTCAAGGCGGTCTTCGCGACCGAGACGCTGGCCCTGGGCATCAACATGCCCGCCCGCAGCGTCGTCATCGAGAAGCTCGACAAGTGGAACGGCGAGACCCACGCCGACCTCACCCCCGGCGAGTACACCCAGCTCACCGGGCGGGCCGGGCGGCGCGGCATCGACGTCGAGGGCCACGCGGTGGTGCTGTGGCAGCCCGGCATGGACCCGCTGTCGGTGGCCGGCCTGGCCGGCACCCGCACCTACCCGCTGCGCTCCAGCTTCCAGCCCTCCTACAACATGGCGGTCAACCTGGTCTCCCAGTTCGGGCGCGAACGGGCCAGGGCGCTGCTGGAGGAGTCGTTCGCGCAGTTCCAGGCAGACCGGGCGGTCGTCGGGCTGGCCAAGCAGCTGCGCAAGCAGGAGGAGGCCCTGGAGGGCTACCAGGAGGCGATGACCTGCCACCTGGGCGACTTCGGCGAGTACGCCGCGCTGCGCAGGCGGCTGTCCGACCGGGAGGCGGAGCTGTCCCGCCAGCGCGGCGCGGCCCGGCGCGCGGCCGCGGTGCGCTCGCTGGAGGCGCTGGAGCCCGGCGACGTCATCCGGGTGCCGGGCGGGCGGCGGGCCGGGCTGGCGATCGTGCTCGACCCCGGCCGCAACCCGCGCGGCAGGTCGATGGCGGCCGGGCCGACCCCGCTGGTGCTGACCATCGGCAAGCAGGTCAAGAAGCTCGACCCGGCCGACTTCCCGGTGCCGGTCGAGCCGCTGGAGAAGGTCCGCATCCCGAAGAACTTCAACAGCCGCTCGCCCAAGGAACGGGCCAACCTGGTCTCCACGCTTCTCGCCAAGATCGGCGACCGCGACCTGGGCAAGCCGCCCCGGGTCCGTGACCACGCCGTGGAGGACGAGGAGATCACCGACCTGCGCCGGCGCATCCGGCAGCACCCCTGCCACGGCTGCGACGAGCGGGAGGACCACGCCCGCTGGGCCGAGCGCTACCACAAGCTGCTCCGCGAGACGCAGGGGCTGCGCCGCCGGGTGGAGGGCCGCTCGCACGTCATCTCCCGCACCTTCGACCGCATCTGCACGGTGCTGGAGCAGCTGGGCTACCTCGACGGCGAGCACGTCACCGACGAGGGCCGCCGCCTGGGCCGCATCTACACCGAGCTCGACCTGCTGACCGCCGAGTGCCTGCGCAGCGGCCTGTGGGAGGAGCTCGACCCGGCCGAGCTGGCGGCGTGCGTGTCGGCGCTGGTGTTCGAGTCGCGCCAGTCCGACGACGCCCGCAGGCCGAAGATCCCCGCCGGGCGCGCCCAGGACGCGCTGTCGGCCATGGTCCGGCTCTGGGGCGAGCTGGAGGCCATCGAGTCCGACCATGGCCTGTCCACCATCCGCGAGCCCGACCTGGGGTTCGCCTGGGCGGCGTTCCGGTGGACCAAGGGCCACAGTCTCGACGCGGTGCTGATGGACGGGGTCAACGGCAGCGAGCTGGCCGCCGGCGACTTCGTCCGCTGGATCAAGCAGCTGATGGACCTGCTCGGCCAGCTCGGCGACGCGGCTCCGCCCGGCAGCGCGATCAGGCGGACCGCGACGAAGGCGGTCGATTCGATGCGGCGCGGCGTGGTGGCCTACTCGACCCTGGTGTGACGGCCGGTCAGGCGAGGGCGAAGCGGACCTCGCGGGTCGCCGGTTCGGCTCTGATCAGTCGTACGGTCACGCGCTCGCCCAGCGGCAGGTCGCCGTCGCAGCGCGCGAGCACGGCCGGGCCGGCCAGCTGCACCAGCCCGCCCGCTCCCGCACCACGGTCGATCACGGTGGCGGCGAACTCCTGCCCGATCCGGTCGCGCAGCAGGTAGGCCTCGACGAGGCGGGAGCAGGCCCGTCCGGCCGCCCGCGCCCGCCGCTCCGCGACCGCCATCAGCTCCGGCAGCCCGGCCAGCGCCCGCCGCACCTCCGCCGGCACCGGCTCGCCCGCGGCGATGGCCAGGCACGCCTCGGCGGTGTACCGGTCCGCCAGCCGGCGCAGCGGCGCGGTCACGTGCGCGTACGGGGCGGCGACCGCGGCGTGCTCGGCCAGCTTCGGCGGCGCCCCGTCGAAGGCCGCGTATCCGCCGCCGCGCAGCAGCACCCGCGCCTGGTGCAGGAATGCCGCGTGCTTGCGGGGGTCGAGTCCGCGGACCGCCGTCCCGTAGGAGGCGCCCTCGGGCCAGGGCACGTCCAGGGCGAGGGCGGCGCGGCGCACCCGGTCGAGGTCGGCCGGGCGGGGCGCGGGCAGCACCCGCAGGAGGCCGGTCTCCGCCTCCAGCATCATCCGCGCCGCCGCCATCCCGGCCAGCAGCGACAGCTGGGAGATCCACGCCTCGGCGGGCAGCGGCGCCCGGTATTCCAGCCGGTAGCCGCCGTCGCCCGGCGCCGGCGGCGTGCCGCCGTCGGCCGGGACCAGGAACCGCTCCGGCGCCGGCAGCGTCGCCCCGCCGCGGGCGCGCTCCCGCTCCAGCCGCAGGGCGCCGACCTCGGCCAGCAGGCCGACCGTGCCGTCGGCGGTGCCCGTCTCGACCGCCGCCTGCACGTACTCGCAGTCGAGCCGCTCGCGGCTGCGCACCCGCGCCCGCAGCACGTCCGCGCCGACCGTGCGGCCGTCGCCGTCGAGGTCGATCCGCCACACCACGGCGGGCCGCTCCGCGCCCGGCAGCAGGCTGGCCGCGTCCTGCGACAGCACCGGCGGGTGCAGCGGCACGTCGCCGCCGGGCAGGCGGACCGTGACGCCCCTGGCCCGCGCCTCGGTGTCGATCACACCGTCCGGGCGGACGAACGCGCCCACGTCCGAGACCGCGCACCAGACCCGGTAGCCGCCGCGCAGCCGCTCCAGGTGGAAGGCCCGGTCCAGGACCGGCGAGCCGGGCGGGCCCACGGTGACGAACGGCAGCGCGGTGAGGTCCTCGCCGCCCGGCCTCGGCACCCGCGCCACCCAGCCGGCCTCCTCGGTCACCCTGGCCGGGAAGCCGTCCGGCAGCTCCAGCTCGCGGCGGATCCGGCCGAACCCGTCCTGGAGGCGGGCGGGCACGTGGGCCGGGACCCGGATGAAGGTCGTGGACACGGGAGCCAACCTATCGGGGCGGCCGCGGGCTACCGCTTCAGCGCGTCCAGGAGCCTGTTGAGCGGGCTGTCGAGCCCGTACCGGTCGGCCAGCGCCACCAGCGCCTCCGGATCGCGCGGCGCGGCCGGCAGTGTCAGGTCGATCTCGGGCAGCGGGGCGTCGTGCGCGACCTTGACCACGACCGGCGCCGCCTCCAGGTAGCCGCGGGCGGCGGCCAGCTTGGTGCGGGCGCCCGCCGGGAACCCCTCGGCGCCGCCCGCGTCGAGCGCCTCCAGCATCGCCGCCACCGAGCCGAACCGGGTGACCAGCGCCGCCGCGGTCTTCTCGCCCACGCCCGGCACCCCCGGCAGGCCGTCGCTCGGGTCGCCGCGCAGCGTCGCGAAGTCGGCGTAGCCGCGGCCCGGGATGCCGTACTTGGCGCTCACCCACGCCTCGTCCACCAGCTCCAGGTTGCGCACCCCGCGCGCGGTGTAGAGGACCCGCACCGGGCGGGCGTCGTCGACGAGCTGGAACAGGTCGCGGTCGCCGGTCACGATGTCGACCGCGCCCGGCGCCCGGTACGTGAGCGTGCCGATGACGTCGTCGGCCTCGTAACCGGGCGCCTCCAGCCGGGCGATGCCCACCGCGTCCAGCACCTGCTCGATCACCGCGATCTGCGGCACCAGCGTCTCCGGCACCTCCTCCTCGTCGCCCTGGGCCACCCGGTGCGCCTTGTACGAGGGCAGCGCCGCCACCCGGAAGGCGGGCCGCCAGTCGGCGTCCATGGTGGCCGCGAGCTGGGCGGGGGAGTGGCCGCGCACCAGCGAGGCGATCATGTCGATCAGCCCCCGCACCGCGTTCACCGGCATCCCGTCGGGCGCGGTGATCTTCTCCGGGATGCCGTAGAAGGCGCGGAAGTAGAGCGAGGGAGTGTCCAGAAGCATCAGCACGTGCCCAGTATGCCCACCGCGAGCAGGCACGCGTCGTCCTCCGGGTTCGGGCCGCCGATGTCCTCCAGCAGCCGGTCCAGCCCTTCGTCCAGGTCGCGGCCCGGCAGCTTGCACGCCGCCGTCATCACCAGGTCCAGGCCCTCGTCGAGGTCGCGGGTGCGCCGCTCCACCAGCCCGTCGGTGAACATCAGCACCAGGTCGCCGGGCCGCAGCCGGGTCGCGGCCAGCTGGTAGGGCACGTCATCCGTGGCGCCCAGCAGGATGCCGCGCGGCGGGATGAGCCTGCTGGCCACCCCGTCGCGGACCAGCACCGGCGCCAGATTGCCGGCCTGTCCCCAGACGAACACCCGGGCGGACGCGTCCAGATGGCCGATGATCGCGGTCGCGGTGGTGTCGGCCAGATGGTGCAGCACCAGGTCGTTCAGCCAGGCCAGCAGCCGGTTCGGCGGCTCGCCCGTCATCGTCAGCCCGACCAGGGCGTGGCGGAGCTGAGCCATGTGCGCGATCGCGGGCAGGCCGTGACCGGAGACGTCGCCGATGGCCAGCAGCGCCCGCCCGTCCCGCAGCTCCGCCGCCTCGAACCAGTCGCCGCCCAGGCTCGCCGTCTTCTCCGCCGGCACGTACCGGACCGCGATCCTGGTGTGCGGCAGGTCCAGGCAGCCGACCGGCTCCGGCAGGATCGCCTCCCGCAGCGCCAGCATCACGTGACGTTCCTCGGCGGCCTGCACGCGGGCCTCCAGCAACTGGCGGCGCGACTCCGACATGATGCGCTCCGCGCGGCGGCGGCCCGTGATGTCCTGGATCACCCCGTGCACCCCGGTCGGCCCGCCGGTCGCCATCAGCGGCTCCAGCACCATGCGCAGGTTGCGCACGTCGCCGTCGGCCCGGCGGATGCGGAACTCGGCCTGCACCGGCTCCTCGCCCTGCGTCACCGTCCACAGCAGCTCGTCCAGCGCCGCCAGGTCGGCGGGCTCGACGTAGCAGGCCAGGTCGGCCAGCGGCAGCGGGCCGGCCTCCACGTCCCTGCCGAAGATCGCGTACACCTGCTCGGACCAGACGATGCCGCCGGTGCGCAGGTTCCACTCCGCCCAGCCCATGTTGCCCAGGCGCTGGGCGTGCGCCAGACGGGCGGCGAGCAGCTCGGAGTCGCCTTCGAGCATGCTCATTTAGAACCTCCGGCCGGCACGGCAACAGGACAATTGGCATCACAGTACGTGACGTGCAGGGTGCCGAATGTGCCGGGGATTGGGGCGTGGTGAGAGCTTTTCATGGATTTTAGGCGAGTACATTAAGCCCTGTGACGTCCTCTGATCTGTATCCCGTGTCCCGTCTGGCCGCTGTCCGCGAGGCGACCGCCAAGGCCGGCATCGACGCCCTGCTGCTGACTCCCGGCCCCGACCTGCGCTACGTCAGCGGCTACGACGCCAAGCCGCTGGAGCGGCTGACGTGCCTGGTGGTGCCCGCCTCCGGCGACCCGTTCATGATGGTGCCGCGGCTGGAGATGCCGGCCGCGGAGGCCTCGCCCGCCTCCCGGCTCGGGCTGGAGTTCGTCGCGTGGGACGAGACGGACGACCCGTACCGGATCGCCGCCGACCGGCTCGGCCCGGTCGCCAAGGTCGGCCTGGCCGACCGCATGTGGGCGATGGCGTCGCTGCGCTTCCGCGACGTGATGCCCCGCACCGAGCAGGTGCTCGCCGGAAACGTGCTGCGCCACCTGCGGATGCGCAAGTCGCCCGCCGAGGTGGCGGCGCTGCGCGAGGCCGGCCAGGCGATCGACGAGGTGCACCGGCAGGTGCCCGGCTTCCTGAGGCCCGGCCGCACCGAGCGCGAGGTGGCGCGCGACATCGCCGAGGCCATCCTCGCCACCGGCCACGCCACCGTCGACTTCACCATCGTCGCCTCCGGGCCCAACGGCGCCAGCCCGCACCACGACGTCTCCGACCGGGTCATCCAGCCCGGCGAGCCGGTCGTGGTCGACATCGGCGGCCAGATGCCCAGCGGCTACTGCTCCGACTCCACCCGCATGTACTGCGTCGGCGAGCCCCCGGCCGACTTCGCCGCCTACTACGAGGTGCTGCGGCGTGCCCAGGACGCCGCCTGCGAAGCCGTCCGCCCCGGCGTCTCGTGCGAGTCGATCGACGCCGCCGCCCGCGACATCATCGCCGAGGCCGGCTACGGCGACTACTTCATCCACCGCACCGGCCACGGCATCGGCGTCGAAGGCCACGAGGACCCGTACATCGTCTCCGGCAACGGAGAGCCGCTGGAGCCCGGCTTCGCCTTCTCCGTCGAGCCCGGCATCTACCTGCCCGGGTCCCACGGCGCGCGCATCGAGGACATCGTCGTGTGCACCGAGTCGGGCGCCGACCGGCTCAACGTCACCACCCGGGACCTGGTCATCGTCTGACGGCGTTCCGCCGCGAAGCGGGCCGCCATAGGACCGTTCCACGTGGACGTGAGGCGGCCCGCGATCACTTTCCTCTGAAATTCTCGAATCCGTTGCGGCCGGGGGTGTATCAAATCCGCCCTCGCCGCCTCTGGGAATGGCGAGGGAGGAGGAAGCGATGTCGGAGCCGGACCTCGGCCTGTCACGAGCCGAGCCGCGCCCGGTGGCGTCCGGGCGGGTACGGCGGGTGCCGATCTCGGTCACCCGCCGCGACGCCGGCCGTCCGCCGCCGACCGGCGACGACGCCTTCCCGATCTCCCTCGAAGGGCTGTCGGTCGCGGGACTGGCCAGGCTGCCCGCACGGGCGCCTGAGGGCGCGACCAGGCCTGGGAAACGGCCGCGGGGGGACGTGAGGGGTCCACGTCAGGCGGCCGGCACGGGGCGGCGGCTCCCGGGGGGTGGGAGCCGGGGAGCCGCCGCCCGGGGGTGCGTACGCCCCGCCCTCAAGACGCGCGAGCGCCGCCGTCACGTACGCGCGACACGTCTTTTCATCGGAACCGCAACGGGAGCCTGGCGGGCTTCCAGACGATGACGCCGCCGCGCCGGAGGAGGGGACCGGCGCGGCGGCCACGGAGCTGCGTGGCGGCGGGAACGGCGATGCTCAACCAAGGGTCCTGGCAGGGATCGCCGGTCCCGCCCGCCACGCGTAACCGGTTCATCCACCCATTCCGGCCGCTGCGATCCCGGCTTGCTCCAGCGCCCGCACGATGCCCCAGATACGGGCGGCGCTCAGGTCTTGATCGCCTTGCGGTGCCGTCTGACGATCGGCGGCGGCACGGTAAAACAGCATCCGAAGCCCCTGGTGGTGACGGACGTGATTGTGGTGATCAACCCGTCTGCCAGGGGGTTTCTCTGTGGCCAGAGATCCGCCTCCGGGAGTATGAAAGAGGCTCAGTTGTGGGGAAACTTGGGGCCGTGCCGGTTCGTACGCGAGCACGGGAGCCACGGACGCGAGCAGGGTGCTGCACGGGCGGGGGAGAGTGGGCCGGTGTGGGTTGCTAGACGCGGATCCAGGAGGTGACCACCGGGGTGCCCGCGCGGGGCACCACGTGGAGGCGGAGGGGCCCGGGGGTGAGGGAGTCGGCGGCGAAGCGGCCGAGCGCGTCGGAACGCACCAGGTGCTCGCCGTCGCGGCGCTGGACGCGGACGTCCGTCTCCTCAGCGGGCAGCAGCCGCCCCAGCAGGCGCGGTCCCGACACCTCGAGCTCCAGCTCCACCTCGGCGGCGCGGAAGGTGAGCAGCCGGGGCACGCCGGCCCCGCGGACCCGGGTGGCGGCGTGCGCGTCCCACGAGTCGAAGGCGAGCAGCGCCAGCTCGGCGTCGAGGGCCCGCATGCGGAACGCCACCATGGCGTCCTCGAACAGTTCCGTCGGCACCGGGTCGAGCAGGTTCGCGATCGCCCGCAGCTCGTTCTCCAGTGCGAAGTCGTCATCCATGTCGTTCACTCCGGCCTCCCGGACACTCCCCGTCGTTCCACCAGGGTCCCGAGCCGCTTCAGGCAGCGTCCCCGCATGGGGCCGATGCTGCCCACCGCGATGCCCAGGCCGCTGGCGACCTCCTGGTAGCTGGGCCTGGGCTCGGCGATGAGGACGCGCAGCAGGAGCCGGCAGCGCTCCGACAGCTCCTGGAAGGCGTCCCACACCTGCTGTGCCCGCTCGGCCTCCTCGATCTCCTCCTCGGCCTCGAGCAGCAGCAGCTCGGGCGAGCGCTCGTCCACGTCGAACCCGATCAGCGCGACGTCGCTGACCGGGATGGCCCGGCCGCTGGTGCGGATGACGCGCAGCGCTTCGTTCTTGGCGGTGGCGGCGAGCCACGCGCCGGCCCGTTCCGGGTCGCGGAGCCTGGTGAGGTGCTCCGCGAACCGGAACCAGGTGGTCTGCGCCACGTCCTGCGCGTCGGCCGCGACGGGCAGGTAGGCGCGTGAGACGGCCCACACCAGGCCGCTGAAGCGCTGGTAGAGCCCCCTCCAGGCGTCGGCGTCGCCGCCGGCGGCTGCTTTGACGAGGGCTGCGGTGTCATCCAGCGCGCTGTCTTCCACGGTGTAGTCCAGGGTCCTTAGCAGTCCAGGGGCGGAAAGCTCATGATATTTCGTGAGCCGCTCCAGGACAGGAGAACGTCCCGTCACCGTAGGTAACCGCTGAGATCCGGTACGGACAGCCGCCCGGACACCAGCTCGGCCGCCGCCTGCCGCGACGAGATGCCCGCCTCGGACATGCGGGCCGCGATCAGCCCGGCCACGATCGGGGTCGCGAAGGAGGTGCCGCTCCACTGCGCGAGCCCGGTGAAGGTGGCCGTGTCGCCCGCCTTGGCCGCCGCCACGCAGGTGCACCCGGCGTACAGCGGAGTGTCGGAGTGGCGGCAGGACGTGCTGTGCGGGTAGCCGTAGGTGTAGGTGCCGGAGGCGAAGGCGTTCACCAGCCGCTCGCCCGGCGCGTACACGGTCACCCAGCCGCCGTGGTTGCTGAAGCACGCCCTGCCCTGGCCGTCCTCGCGCAGCGCGCCCACCGACACCACCAGGTCGCCGGAGGCGTTGACCGGCTCGGCGGCGTAGGCGGCCGGCCAGAACGGGTCGGTGCCGCCGTCGTTGCCCGCCGCGGCCACCAGCACGGTCTCCGGGTGGAGGGTCAGCTCGGCCATGAAGTCGGCCAGGCCGAGCAGCGCCGCCGCGTCGCGGCTGCGGGTGCCGGCCGACAGCGACACGATGTCGGGCCAGCCGTGGGTGGCGAGCGCGTCGCGGATCGCCAGGCCCAGCTCGTCCTCGGGCACCGCCCCCGCGTACGGGAACGTCCGGTGCACCCGGACGTCCGCGGCCGGCGCGGTGGAGCGCAGCACCCCGGCGACGAACGTGCCGTGCCCGGTGTACGGGCCGATCACGCCGTCGGCGACCTCGTCGGTGACGTCGCCCTCGACGGCCGGGATGGCGGGGTCGCCCGAGCCCGCGGCCAGCCACGGGTGGTCGAGGTAGCCGGGCACCAGCCCGGTGTCGAGCACGGTCACCCGCACCCCGGCGCCGGCGTCGCGGGGCCCGGGGGCGGGCAGCACCGGGCCGGAGGAGGGCACGGGCTCGTCGCCCGGGCACAGGTTCACCCCGGCCACGGAGACGAGGTGGACCGGCGTGGCGGGCACCCGCTGCCCGCCCAGCGTGTCGGCGACCAGGCGCGCGCCGCGGTCGCCCACGTACAGGCGGCGCACCGACACCCGGCCCGCGTCGTCCTCGGGCGGCCACACCACCCGCGGGTCGGCCTCGCCCGGCAGGTCCGCGACCATGTTGCCGGCCCGCTCCAGATCCTGGGCGCGGACCAGGACGTGTCCGTCGAGCTCGGCGTAGGCGGGCTCGACCGCGGAGCCCGGCGCGGCCCCTTCCGGCCCGGCGACCGCGCGCAGGCCGGCGGGCAGCGCGGCGTTCACCATGTCGAGCTGCGCCCAGAAGCGGGCGTCGCCACCCGGATCCGGTGTGGTCATCGTCGGTTCCTCCCGCGGAGTCTCGTCTGCGCCTGCTTTCCCAGGCCGTCCTGACACCTATGAGCACCCACCCCGGCGGTTGATACACCTGTGTGACCTGCCGCGTGGACGCCCGGCCTGCGGCGGTTCTACCATCGATGCGTGTCTGGGGCCCGCGACTCCGGCGATCCGCACGACGTGCTCGCCATGGTCTTCGCGCGCCCCAAAGAGGCGCTCCGCGCCGCCAAGGCCATCCTCGCGGGCGGGCGCGGCCCGTACGACTCCTCGATCGCCCGGCAGGCGATCGGCATCCTGCACCGCGAGTTCGGCGACGTCGAGGCCGCGATCGGCGAGCTGCGGCAGGCGGTGCGGCTGGCCCGCCGCTCCGGCTCGCCGGACCGGGAGGCCGACGTGCTGGCCACCCTCGGCATCGCGCTGGTGCACCGCGGCCGCACCCGCTCGGGGCTGTCCGCGCTGGACTCGGCCGCCGTCCGGGCCACCGGCACCACCCGGGCCCGCGTGCTGTTCCGGCGGGCGGGCGCCCGCTGGATCCTCGGCCGGCACCGCGAGGCGCTCGACGACCTGCGCATCGCCGCGCCCGCGCTGCGCCGGGCCGGCGACACCGTGTGGGCGGCCCGCGCGCTCAGCCTCCGCGGCCACGTGCAGCTCGCGCTCGGCAGCGTGCGGGCCGCCGACGCCGACTTCCGCACCGCGCAGCGCATGTTCGCCACCACCCGCCAGGAGCACGACTCGGTGGTGGCCGTGCAGAACCGCGGCGTCGCCGCCTTCGTGGCCGGCGACCTGCCCCTGGCGCTCGCCCGGCTCGACGAGGCCGACCAGGGGTTCCAGCGGCTCGGCACCCCGATGCCCGACCTGGTCGCCGACCGGTGCGCGGTCCTGCTCGCCGCCGGGCTCGCCCGCGAGGCGCTGGAGCAGGCCGACGCCGGGCTGCGGCTGATCGCACGGCTGCGCGGCCAGGCCACCCGGCGGGCCGAGCTGCTGCTGCTGGCCGCCAGGGCCGCGCTGCTCGCCGCCGACCCGGCCACCGCCCGCGAGCGCGCCGCCGAGGCCCGGGCGCTCTTCGCCGGGCAGCGGCGCGCCTGGTGGGCCGAGCACGCCCGGCTCATCCTCGTCCAGGCCGGGCTCTCCGGAGGGGTGACGCCGCGGCTGCTCGGCGACGCCCGCCGCCTCGCCGACCGGCTGCGCGAGCTCGGCTCTCCCGACGCGTGGCAGGCGCACCTGCTGGCCGGCCGGGCCGCGCTGGAGCTGGGCCGGGGCGAGGAGGCGGACCGCCACCTGGCCGCCGCCGCGGCGGCCCGCCACGTCGGCACGGCCACCGCGCGGGCGGGCGGCTGGCTGGCCGAGGCGCTGCGGGCGGAGGCGGCCGGGCAGCCGCGCCGGCTGCTGCGCGCCTGCCGGGCCGGGCTGGCGCTGATCGAGGAGCACCGCCTGACGTTCGGCTCGTCGGAGCTGCGGGCGCTGGTCACCGCCCAGGGCGCCGAGCTGGCCGACCTCGCGCTGCGCCACCTGCGCCGCGCCGGGCGCGGCCGCGAGCTGCTGGGCTGGACCGAACGGTGGCGGGCCACCGCGCTCGACGTGCCGCCCACGCCGCCCGCCGACGACCCTGAGCTGCTCGGCCGGCTCGCCGCGCTGCGCCGGGTCGACCAGCTGCTGGCGGGCGCGCGGTCCGGCGGCGCCGCCTCCGCCGCGCGCCTCGAACGCGAGCGCGCCGCCCTGGAGGCCCGCATCCGGGCCGAGACGTTGAGCCTGCGCGGGCCCGGCGGGCGCGAGGAGCACGGCTTCGACTGCGGGCGGATGCTGCGGGCGCTCGGCCCCGGCGGGCGGCTGGCCGAGCTGGTGATCATCGACGGCGTCCTGCACGTGCTGCTCTGCGCGGACGGCCGGGTGCGCACCTACGCCGTCGGACCGGCCGGGCAGGCGGTCGCCGAGACCGAGTACGCCCGCTCCCGGCTGCGCCGCCTCGCCTACGAGCGCCGACCCGACCCGGCGGAGCTGGCCGCGCTGGGGCGGCACCTGGAGGAGGCCCTGCTCGGGCCGGTCGCCGCCCGGCTGGGCGACGACGGGCCGTGCGTGGTGGTGCCCCCCGCCGTGCTGCACGCCGCGCCGTGGGGGCTGCTGCCGTCGCTGCGGCGCACGGCCTTCAGTGTCGCGCCGTCCGCCGCCGCCTGGCTGCGCGCCCGCGCGTCCGCGCCGCCTCCGGACGGCGGCGTGGTGCTCGTCGGCGGTCCCGACGTGCCCAACGCCGAGGCCGAGGTACGGGCGATCGAGAAGCTGTACGGGGACCGCAGCCGTACCGTGCTGACCGGGGAGGCCGCCACCGCGCAGGCCGTGCTGGAGGCGATGGACGGCTGCCGGCTCGCGCACCTGGCCGCGCACGGCACCTTCCGCGCCGACAGCCCCATGTTCTCCAGCCTCCACCTCGGCGACGGCCCGCTCACCGGCTACGACCTCGAACGCCTGCGCCGCGCCCCCTACCGGCTCGTCCTGTCGAGCTGCGACTCCGCCCAGATGGCGCCCGTCGGCGCCGACGAGGTGCTGGGCCTGGCCACCGCCCTGCTCCACCTCGGCACGGCCGGGATCGTCGCCAGCGTGGTGCCGGTCAACGACGAGCAGGCCGTGCCGATCATGGCGGGGCTGCACGAGGGGCTCAGCGCCGGGTTAGGGCTGGCCGAGGCGCTGCGGCGGGCCAGGGGCGACGACGTGTCGTTCATCGCCATCGGGGCCTGAGGCCACGCGGCTGTACCTTGATCGGATGTAGTGGCCATGTGACAATGCGCTACACACTGATATCTGCGGGTGTATGGGGGTTGTCGCCGATGCTCTGCATGCCGACCGGGTGGCCCTGAGGATGCCCGGCGAGCTGGACGAGGCGTTCGAGCTGGGCCGGACCTGCGCGCTGGCCGCCGAGTGCGACCGCGACCTGAGGCGCTGTGCGGAGATCTACGGAGAGCTTTTCCCGGCGGCCGCCTTCGGCCCGGAGATCTACTCGTCGCTCTCGCTGGCGAGCGCGTTCGGCGCGCCCTGGGCCACCGCCGACCGGCTCAAGGTGGTCAACCGCGCCGCGCTCTGGGTGCTCGCTCTGGACCGGCTCGTCGACCGTATCGCCACCAGCCGCGATCAGGTCGACCGGCTCGTCCGCGACTGCCTGGCGGTGGCCGACGGCGCGCCTCCCAAGGCGGCCGTCACCCGCTTCCTGGCCGACCTGCGCGACGAGCTGGCCACCGTCGGGGAGTTCGCCGCCCTCCACCGGCTCTGGCGCGACCAGCTCGGCCGGACCCTGGCCGGGATGTCCAGGGCTTGGGCCTGGCGTGACAGCGCGGCCGAGGTCTCGCTGGAGCGCTATGTCGGCAACGCCGACAGCCGCGGCACCTGCTTCGTCGACCTGTGCCACCTCATCTACGCGGGCGACGCGTGGGTCAGGGCCCATCTGGAGGAGCTGCGGCCGGCCTGCGAGCAGGTGCAGCGCTACCTCCACCTGCTCGGCGACCTCGCCTCGTACCGCAGGGACCTGAGCTGGGGCGGGCTCAACGTGCTGCTGCTCGGGGTGGGCAGGTCGGAGGTGGACGAGGCGATGGGCGGCCTCGCCCGCGAGGCGGGCGAGCGGATCCGCGAGGTATGGGAGCGCAGCCCGCGCACGGCCACCTTCTTATGGCGTCAAATCGGCTTCAACGCCGGTTATCACAATATTTCGGATCACAGTCACCGAAAGTAGTGAAAGCTGCTCGGAGCCCTGACAGAGGGGTTTACTCACCGCGAATTCGCCTCTTTTGAAGTCGCTATGGACGGCAAAGGTGACATATTGATTTCTGAGAGGCATAGGTGCTTGAGTGAGGTTTGTGGCATTGCTAGGGTGACTCGTTGCCAGGCAGATGGATCACTCTGACTCGCCTTGACAAGCCCTGTTGACGGGATCTCCGAGGTGAGACGTGCGGGCGCGGCACGACCGCGAAGGGACGTACAGGCGGTGCTGGATGGACTTCGGGCGCTCTGATCACTGGCGGCTGCCCACCCCGATCAAAATCCTGATCGCCGGCGGCTTCGGCGCGGGCAAGACCACCATGGTCGGCGCGGTGTCGGAGACCAGGACCGTCCGCACCGAGGAGATGCTCACCCACGCCGGCGTCTACGTCGACGACCTGACCGGTGTGGAGTCCAAGCCGACCACCACCGTCGCCATGGACTTCGGCCGCATCACCATCCGCGGCGACTACACCCTCTACCTGTTCGGCACCCCCGGCCAGGAGCGGTTCTTCTTCGTCTGGGACGAGCTGGCCTCGGGCGCGCTCGGCGCGGTCGTGCTGGCCGACACCCGGCGCCTGGCCGACTGCTTCCCGGCCGTCGACTACTTCGAGAAACGCGGGCAGCCGTTCGTGGTGGCGCTGAACTGCTTCGACGGAGCCCGCCCCTTCACCGTCGGCGAGGTGCGCCAGGCGCTCGGCCTGGACCCGGGCGTGCCGATCGTGCGCTGCGACGCCCGCCGCCGCGAGTCCGGCCGGGACGTGCTCGTCACCCTCGTCGAGCACGCCATGCGCATGGGTGCCTCTCCTGTCGGCACACTGTCATGACATGTCATGAACGCGTCATGACCGCGACCGGCTACCTTTGACCGATGGAGGAGATCGACCGCCGGATCGTCGCGCTGCTGGCCCGTGACGGCCGGATGAGCTTCACCGAACTGGCCAGGGAGACCGGGCTCTCGGTCTCGGCGGTGCACCAGAGGGTGCGCCGCCTGGAGAAACGCGGCGTGGTGCGCGGTTACGCGGCCATCATCGACCACGACGCGGTGGGGCTGCCGCTCACCGCGTTCGTCTCGATCAAACCGATCGACCCCGCGGCCCCCGACGACGCCCCCGACCGGCTCGCCCACCTCACCGCGATCGAGGCGTGCCACAGCGTCGCCGGTGACGAGAGCTACATACTGAAGGTCCGCGTGGCGTCCCCGGTGGCGCTGGAAGAGCTCCTGCAGCAGATCAGGGCCGCCGCGAACGTGTCGACCCGGACCACGGTGGTGCTGAGCACCCCGTACGAGCACCGCGCCCCCGACCTGGTCAGCGAGGACGAGAGCGCGGGCCCCGACGGAGTGCCCGCGTGAGGCTCATCCCGCGCGCGGACTCGCCGCCGTCAGCCGGCGCACCGCCTCCGCGTACGGGGGATCGAACCAGTAGTCGGCGTGCCAGAGCGTCCGCGGCAGCGGATCGCCCGGCCCCGGCGGGACCGGGTCCCAGCAGAACAGGTCCACGGTAGAGATCGTCTCGCGCGGCCCGAACGGATCCACCCGCGCGACGACCGGCCCGCCGATCGGGTCGCTCAGCCGGTACAGGTTGAACCAGGGCATCGCCTCACGCACCGCGCCCAGCCCCGCGGGCCCGAAGTACGCCGGGAAGAACGCCGCGTACAGCCGCCGCAGCGGCGAGCCGTGGGTGAGCAGCCGCACCCGCCCCCGCACCGCCGGGTCGAGCTGCAGCACCACCGCGGCGGCGATGACGCTGCCCTGGCTGTGCCCCGACAGCAGCACCACGTCGCCCTCGCCCCTGGTCAGCCGGCCCACCCGGGCGACCAGCTCGGGCACCACCCGCTCGGTGTAGCAGGGCGGGGCGAGCGGGTGGGTGGCGCGCGGCCAGAACGTGGCCACGTCCCACAGGATCCCGACCGTGCGGCGCAGCCCCGGATCGCTGTACGCGCGGCGCCCCAGCAGCACCAGCCCGGCGAGGAACGCCGCCGTCGCCCAGCTGCCGATCGCGGCGAACAGCCCGGCCAGCCCGTCCACCGGGCTCAGCAGCTCGAACCGGTAGCAGACCGCCACCGCGGCGAACCCCGCCAGCCCGATCCCGGTCAGCAGCCCCAGGACCAGCCCCGCCCGGTCGGTCAGCCCCGCCAGCGCCCACTGTCCGGCCACCTCGTCGCTGTCCCGCCCGTAGTACGGCTCCAGCCGGGGAGCCAGCCGGGCCGCGCCGGTTCGGCGCGCGTTCCGCAGCACCAGCGCCACCACCGCGAACCCCGCCGCCAGGACCGGCACCAGCGCCGCCGTCCACCACACCGGCTCGTCGAGGAACAGCCTCCGCCCCACCGGCCCGCCCGCCCCCGGCGAGGCCGGCACGCCGAAGAACGAGGCCGTCCAGAACATCACGCCGAGCCCGAGCGCGTTGGCCACCGCCGCGGCCGCGAGCAGCGCCACCCAGCTCGCCAGCCCGCCCATCGCCCGCGGCCCCCGGTCACGCCTGGCCAGCGCCCAGGTGCCCGCCAGCGTCGCCGCCGCCAGCACCAGCGTCAGCCCGAACTGGACCGTCCCCGCCCCCACCCCCGGCAACTGACGTGAGGAGGCCGCGCCGGGCAGCCCGGCCGCCGCGCTCACCAGCGTCACCGCCAGCACCACGGCGCCCGCCGCCTCCAGCACGACGCAGATCCGGCCCAGCAGCGCCCCGCCCGGGTCGTCCGCGCCCGGATCCACCCGGCGCGCCACCCCCGGCGCGACCACCGCCAGGACCGCCGCCACCAGCACGGCCGCGTTCGCCGCCGTCAGCGCCAGCCCCGGGCCCGAGCGGGTGAACGGGGCCGCCACCGCCAGCCCGATCCACCCGAGCGCGAACGCCACGTGCACCGCGCGCAGCCGCCGCACCGGCTCGCCGCCGTGCCACAGCCGCGCCCGGGCCAGCAGCGGGCCACGCGGCCAGGACCCGCCGGGCGGCATGGCGGTCCGCTCGTCCCGCCGCCAGGTGCGCCGCCCGATCAGCCAGAGCACGCCCACCACCGTCAGCGGCACCAGCGCCGTCGCGGCGAGCCGCCGCGACGGGTCGGCGCCCCACAGCTCGCTCATCCACCGCACCCACCCGGGAGCCGTCTCGTACGAGCACGCCCGCCCCTCAGCGGTGCACTGCCAGCCGATCAGATCCACGCCGGCCCTGGTGACGGCCGCCACCAGCGTCCCCGTCAGCAGCAGCGCGAACAGCCGCTGCGCCGCCTCCACCGCCCGCCGCAGCCGCCGCCCGCCCTCGGGCCTGGGCAGCATGAAGTACGCCAGGTTGGCCAGCGCGAACGGCAGGAGCAGCAGCCACAGCGCGATCGTCCGCCCGCCGGAGGTGAGCCCCGCCCACGCGTAAGTCTCCCGGCGACGCTCGCCGGGCACGTCCGCGTCCTCGGTCTCCGGCCGCCCGGCGGGCCACCAGCGCCGGTAGAACCCGGTCGTCCCGTCGCCCGCGACCAGCCGGGGATGAGGGTGGGCCAGCATCTCGCCCGGGGGAGTGCCGGACACGCCGTGCACCCGCAACTCCGTCAGCCCGCCCGTGCTGGTGTCCAGGAACCCGTCCATGACGGCAGCATCGGAGGTCACGGCCGGTCACGCCAGCGGACGACCTACTCTGTCACGCCCGCGCCAC
Source organism: Nonomuraea sp. NPDC049649 (assembly GCF_040675175.1). Classification (NCBI taxonomy): domain Bacteria; kingdom Bacillati; phylum Actinomycetota; class Actinomycetes; order Streptosporangiales; family Streptosporangiaceae; genus Nonomuraea; species Nonomuraea sp. NPDC049649. The sequence goes on along the minus strand of NZ_JBFAOH010000002.1, from coordinate 269,856 downwards.
TGTCAAAGGCGGGCGAACCGGTCACACCCGTCGAGTCGAGCACCTCGTCCCGCACCGTGGCCAGCGCCAGATCGAGCGCCCCCGCCAGCACCGGGTTGCCCGCCACCCGCGACAGCCGCACCCGCGGCCGGGGGATGGTCAGCGCGTGCAGCTCCTCCTCGATCAGCCGTCTGAGCGGCTCCCCGCCCGCCATCGGCACCGCTCCGGCCAGCACGATCAGCGCCGGATCCATTACCGACGTGATCGCCGCCAGCCCCACCGCCAGCCGCCCCGCCACCTCCCGCAACGCCGCCGCCGCAACCCCGGCACGCACCACGCCCGCCCCGCCGTCCGCTGTGACGCCGTTCGCGCGCGTGATGCCGTACGCGCCCACCGGTCCCGCCGTCGCGCCCGGAGCGTCCGGGCGGGTGGGCATGGCGGCGCGGGCCGCGTTGGTGAGGGTTTCGCGCAGGTCGGTGCCCGGGATGCCGTGACGGCGGAGCACTCGCAGGACCGCGGCGCCGCCGGACAGGGCCTGGAAGCCGTGGTCGGCGTAGGGGCCGGTGTCCCGGGCGGTGGGGGCGCCGGGCGCAGGCATGTAGCCGACCTCGCCGGCGCCGCCTGTCGCGCCCCGGTGCAGCCGCCCGCCGAGCACGATGGCCGAGCCGATGCCCGCGTCCGCCCAGAGCAGCACGAAGTCGGGTATGCCAGCGGCGGCCCCGCGGGACTGCTCGGCCAGGGCCGCCAGGTTGACGTCGTTCTCCACCGACACCGGCACGCCCAGCCCCCGGGACAGCTCCGGCACCAGGTCGTCGATGTGCCAGCCGGGCATGTCCCGCACGGTCGCGTACCCCAGCCGCCCCGTCGCCGGGTCGAGCGCCGCCTGCACCCCGATCACCACGTGCCGCGGCGGCGCCGGGGGACGCGCCCCGTGAAGCGCGGCGCGCAGCCGCCCGATCAGATCGCCGCCGGGCGACTCCAGCACGTGCTCGCCGACCACCGTCCCGGTCAGGTCGGCGACCCGGGCCTCGATCCGGCCCGGGGTGACGTCCAGCGCGGCCGCGTACGCCGCCTCGCCGTTGATCCGGTACACCTCGGCGGTGCGTCCCGGCAGTCCGCCTCGTACCCCGTCCAGCACCACCAGCCCGGTCGCGCGCAGGCGGGACAGCAGCTGCGAGGCGGTCGGTTTGGAAAGCCCCGTCAGGGCGCCCAGCTCGGGCCGGGTGAGCGGCCCGCGTTCGAGGAGGAGCCGCAGGGCCGCGCGGTCGTTGATGGCGCGCAGCAGACGGGGCGTGCCCGGTACGGGACCGCTCACTGTCACCCCTCAACCCCGTGGAGTTAGATAAGTTTCCTAACCAGGAGTGAACGTAAAGAGCGGGGGGGCACCCGGTCAAGAGCCGCGACGAACCGTGACCGTACCGGGGAAACAGGGTCTGCTTAAAGAGGGCCCAAAACGCGCGAGAACTGCGCCGCTGCCATGCTAATGTCGACGTTTGTCGTAACTACAAGCAGAATGGCCCGGAGAGCACCATTAACCACATTAATGGTCTGGCGGCAACCCGTCAATCGGAACTCGCCAGGGAGCAGGCGTACGTCACCCGCCTCTACGAACGGCTTGACGAACTGCGCGAGCGCACCCAGCACCAGCTGAAGGAGGTGCTCGCCACCGGCGCCGTCGGCACCATGCAGAACAGGTCCGAGCGCGACACCTTCGCCGACATGTACGCCTCCCGCCTCGCCCGGCTCTGGGCGGTGGAGCGCGGCCTGGTCTTCGGCCGGCTCGACCACGTCGAGGAGGGCCGGCTCTACATCGGCAAGCTGGGCATGACCGACGACGAGCAGGAGCGGCTGCTCATCGACTGGCGCGCGCCGGTCGCGCAGCCGTTCTACCGCGCCACCCCGGCCGCCCCGATGGGCCTCACCCGCCGCCGCCACCTGCAGACCCGCGGCCGGACGGTGGTCGCCGTCGACGACGACCTGCTCGACTTCGACGCGCTTACCGACGAGGACCGGGCCACCCTCAACGGCGAGGCCGCCCTGCTGGCCGCGCTCGGCGAGCGGCGCACCGGCCGGATGCGCGACATCGTCGCCACCATCCAGGTCGAGCAGGACAGGGTGATCCGCGCCGACCTGAACGGCGTCCTCGTCGTCCAGGGCGGCCCCGGCACCGGCAAGACCGTCGTCGCCCTCCACCGCGCCGCCTACCTGCTCTACACGCACCGGCAGCGGCTGGAGCGGCGCGGCGTGCTCGTCCTCGGCCCCGGCCTGACCTTCCTGCGCTACATCGAGCAGGTGCTGCCCTCGCTCGGCGAGACCGACGTGCTGCTGTCGACGGTCGGCGAGCTGTACCCGGGCGTGACGGCCACCGCCCGGGAGACGCCCGAGGTGGCCGCGATCAAGGGCGACCTGCGGATGGCCGAGGTGATCGCCCGGGCGGTCCGCGACCGCCAGCGCGTCCCGCGCAAGCCCGTCGAGCTGAACCTGGGCCGCTACACCCTGACGATGGACCGCCGGATGCTGGAGTCGGCCGCCAACCGGGCCGTGCGCTCCCGCCGCCCGCACAACCAGGCGCGCGCCGTGTTCGTCCGCACCCTGCTCACCGCGCTGGCCCGGCAGGCCGCCAAGAAGATCGGCAAGGGGCTGATCGACGATGACGAGCTGGCCGACCTGCGCGAGGACCTGCGCACCGAGCCGGTCGTCAGGTCCGCGCTCAACCGCCTGTGGCCCTACCTCACCCCGCAGCGGCTGCTGATCGGCCTGTACACCTCGCCCGAGCGGCTCGGGCACGCCGCCGCCGCGCTGACGCCGGAGGAGCGGGCCCTGCTGCGGCGCGACGCCCGCGCCGAGTGGACCGAGTCCGACGTGCCCCTGCTGGACGAGGCGGCCGAGCTGCTCGGCGAGATCGACGAGCAGGTGCTGCGGGCCAGCGCCCTGGCGGCCGAGGAGGAGCTGGCCGCGGCCCGCCAGGCCGAGGAGCACGAACGCGAGGCCGAGCTCGCCTACGCCCGCGAGGTGCTGGAGCTGACCGGGCTGTCCGACATCATGGAGGCCGAGCGGCTGGCCGAGCGCCAGCGCGGCGACGGCCCGCACCTCACCACCGCCGAACGCGCCGCCGCCGACCGCACCTGGGCCTACGGCCACATCATCGTGGACGAGGCGCAGGAGCTGTCGCCGATGGCCTGGCGGACCGTCATGCGGCGCATCCCCACCCGGTCCATGACGATCGTCGGCGACATCGCCCAGACCGGCTCGGCCGCCGGGGCCCGCTCCTGGGCGGAGGTGCTCGACCCGTACGTGGCCGGGCGGTGGCGGCAGGAGAAGCTGACCGTCAACTACCGCACGCCCGTCGAGCTCATGGAGGTCGCCGGCCGGGTGCTCGCCACGATCGACCCCGCCCTGGAGCCGCCCCGGTCGGTGCGCGAGAGCGGGGCGCGGCCGTGGGCGGCGCCGCTGGCCGAGCTGCCCGCGATCGCCGCCGAGGAGGCCGCCTCCGGCGGCAAGGTCGCGGTCGTGGCGCCCGACGCCCTGCTCTTCTCGGTGGGGGAGACGGTGCGCGGGGCGGTCGAGGGCGCCGTGGTCGTCACCCCCGGCTCCGGCCGGGACCGCGGCGCCGAGGCGCTGGACGCGCCCGTCGCCGTGCTCGCCGTGGCCGACGCCAAGGGCCTGGAGTTCGACTCGGTGATCGTGGTCGAGCCGGACCTCATCGCCGCCCAGCCGCCGCGCGGCGCCAGCGACCTGTACGTGGCGCTCACCCGGGCCACCCAGCGGCTCGGCGTGGTCCACGAGCGCCCGCTCTCGGACGCGCTGCGCGGCCTGCCGGCCCGGCAGCGGGCCTCCGGGGCCGCCGACTCACCGGGCAACAGCCGCCCACCTGCGAAAACTTGATGTTTATGCTGATCGGGACACGGTTGACATCTGAGGCTGAGTCGGTAGTTTGCTGCGCAGTCCAGCACGGGACTTGGCCGGTTGGCCGTCTCTGACATCGCCGGATCCTGCGTCCGTGACGGAGCCAGCTCCGTCCACACAGCCAGGTGCAGGGCCGTCGGTCCGTCGAGTCGGGGCACCCCAGCCGGGCGGGGGGTTGGACCCGGGACGGGCCCGGGAGCCCAGTAGACAACGGAATTCCGCGCTCGCCGCCGACGAGACGGGTCCGGTCCGAAGGGTTTCCGGGCCCTCTTCCCGTTCCCGTGCCCAGGGCTCGCCAGTGCGCCGGGTGATCCCGTTTCTCGCGGGATCACCCTGTCGCCATGCCGGGATGACCGCGAAGGGCTCGCGGGGCGGTAGCGTTTTCGCATAGCAAGGCGTGCGGATCGCAAGGAGACCCCGCAGTGGTTCAGGAGAAGACGGGCCCTCGGGCCACCCCCGCCCTTCCCGGCGACGGGAGCGGCCCTCTACCCCAGGGCGCTTCTGAGGCCACGGGCGGGGACCGTGCTCTCGCCTCCCCGGGCACCGGTGAGACGGCCGCGAGAGAGACGGAGCCGCGGCGGGTGCTGGCCGCACGGCTGGCCGCCGCCGTCGTCGGCGGCGTGCTGCTCTATCTGGCGTTCCCGCCGCTCGACTGGTGGCTGTGCGCCCCGGCCGGGCTGGCGCTGATCGCCGGTTCCCTGTACGGGACGCGGCCGAAGAGGGCGGCCTGGATCGGCTACCTGGCCGCGGTCGTGTTCCTGGCGCCCACGCTCGTCTGGGTCAGCGCGCTCGGCGCCGACATCTGGGTCATGCTGGTCGGCGTCGAGAGCCTGTTCTACGCGGCCATGGCCGCCGCGGCCGCCCCGGTCTTCCGGCTGCGGGCGTGGCCGATCTGGTTCGGGGCGCTCTGGGTGGGGATGGAGTGGATCCGCGGGCTCGTCCCGGTCGGCGGGTTCCCGTGGGCGCGGGTCGCCTTCAGCCAGGGCGAGTCGGTGTTCACCCCGTACGCGGCGCTGGGCGGCGCGCCGATGGTGTCGTTCGCCGTGGCCGTCTGCGGCGCCCTGCTCGCGCACGCGGTGCTCGTACGGCCGCGCACGGGCCTGCTGCGGGCCGTCCCGGTCGCGCTGGCCCTGGCCGTGCCCGTGATCGCGCTGGCCGTGCCCAGGCCGCAGGACGAGGGCCGCACCGTCAACGTCGGCATCGTCCAGGGCAGCGTGCCGGGCCGCGGCATGTACGCCCTGGGCGACGAGCCCGCGGTCGTGCTGCGCAACCACGCCGAGGAGACCAAGCGGCTGGCCGCGCGGGTCCGCGCCGGCGAACTGCCCGAACCCGATCTGGTGGTGCTGCCGGAGAACTCCACCGACATCGACCCGTACACCGACGCGACCGCCCACCGCGTCATCCACGACTCGGTGCGCGACATCGGCGTGCCCACCCTGGTCGGCGCGGTGGTGGCGATCGGCGACGAGCACCGGGCCACCCGCAGCCTGGTGTGGGACCCGGAGACCGGACCCGGCGACTACTACGACAAGCAGAACCTGGTGCCGTTCGGCGAGTACACGCCGTTCAAGGACCTCGTGCTCGCCCTGTACGAGCGGGCCCACCTGGTCGGCAGGCAGTCCGTCCCCGGCAGCGGGCCGGGCGACCTGAAGATGGGCCCGGTCACCGTCGGCGCCGTCAACTGCTACGAGGTGGCCTACGACGGCACCGTGCGCGAGACCGTCCGGGCCGGGGGGACGCCGATCGTGGTGCAGACCAACAACGCCTCCTACGCCGAGTCCAACCTGCCCTGGCAGCAGCTGGCCATGTCGAAGCTGCGGGCCGTCGAGCACAACCGGGCGGTCGTCACGGCCGCCACCACAGGCATCTCCGCATTTGTCACGCCCGACGGTAAGGTCTCGTGGCACACCGAGGAACTCGTCGCCGACAGCACCGTCGTGACGGTGCCGGTACGTACCGAAAAGACCATCGCCACGAGGGTCGGCGCGGCTCCTGAGTGGGCATTGATGATGTTGGGCGCGGCGGCCACCGTCGTCGCCGCCCGGCGCGGGCGCCGGGCCGACCGGATGATGGGGAGCGACTGACGATGGAGACGCTCGGCCGGGTGCTGGTCATCGTCCCGACCTACAACGAGCGCGAGAACCTGCCGAGGATCACCGAGCGGCTGCGGGCCGCCCTGCCCGCGGCCCACATGCTGGTGGCCGACGACAACAGCCCCGACGGCACCGGCGAGATCGCCGACAAGCTCGCCTCGGCGGACGACCACATCCACGTCCTGCACCGGCCGGCCAAGCAGGGGCTCGGCGCCGCCTACATCGCGGGCTTCCGGTGGGGGCTGGGCGAGGGCTACGACGTGCTGGTGGAGATGGACGCCGACGGCTCCCACCAGCCGGAGGAGCTCCACAAGCTGCTGACGGCGCTGTCCGACGGCGCCGACCTGGCGATCGGGTCGCGCTACGTGCCGGGCGGCAAGGTCCGTAACTGGCCGGCCTCGCGCGAGCTGCTGTCCCGCGGCGCCAACCTCTACACGCGGATCATGCTCGGCCTGCCGGTGCGCGACGCCACCGCGGGCTTCCGCGCCTACCGCGCCTCGACGCTGGAGAAGATCGGGCTGGCCGACGTGGAGTCGCAGGGTTACTGCTTCCAGGTCGACCTGACGCTGCGGACCTGCCGTCACGGGCTGCGGGTCGCGGAGGTGCCGATCACGTTCGTGGAGCGTACGGTCGGCACCAGCAAGATGAGCGGCCGGGTGATGGGCGAGGCGTTCTGGCGGATCTTCCAGTGGGGCGTCACCGGGATGCCCGCGCGGCTGCGCGGCCGGCGCACCTGACTCATCGGAACGCGGCGGCGGTTCCGGGCGTTGTACTTGCTGTAAGACGTTTGCGGAAACGAGGCGACGATGCGGCTCCTGCTCTTCCTGGTCTTCCTGGTGGTCCCCGTGCTGGAGGTGTGGCTGCTGATCCAGGTCGGATCGGTGATCGGCGGCTGGCAGACCGTCGGGCTGCTGGCGGCGGCCGCGGTGTTCGGCTCCTGGCTGATGCGGCGTGAGGGGCGCCGGGCCTGGCGCGATCTGCAGGAGTCGATGCGGACCGGCGTGCTGCCCGAGCGGGAGCTGGCCGACGCGGCGCTCGTGCTGGCGGGCGGCCTGCTCCTGGTGACGCCGGGCTTCTTCAGCGACCTGGTCGGCCTGCTGTGCATCCTGCCGTTCACCCGGCCGTGGGCGCGGCGGCTCGGCGGATGGTTCTTCGAGCGCCGGGTCAAGCGGATGGCCGAGGCTTCCCCGTACGCGAACCTGTTCCCGCCCCAGCCCGGCCCGGCGCCGTCGGACGCCCGGGGCGGCGAGCCGCGCGCGAAGGTTGTGCACGGCGAGGTCATCCGCGACGACACCGATTGAGAAGACACCGACTGAGAAGACGCCGACTGAGAACGACGGAACCCCCCGGGCCGCCGGCCCGGGGGGTTCACCGTGAGAGTGTCGTCAGGCGCTCTTGCGGCGCTGGGCCCTCAGGACCGCCAGCCGCTCGTTGAGCACCTCTTCCAGATCTTCGATGGACCGCCGCTCCAGGAGCATGTCCCAGTGAGTCCGCGGCGGCTTCACCTTCTTCGACTCCGGCTGCTCGCCGTCGACCCGCAGCGCGGTCGCGCCGCACATGCGGCACTCCCAGGTCGCCGGGATCTCAGCTTCGACGGCAAGCGGTACCTCGAAACGATGCCCCTTGGGGCAGGTGTAAGACACCTCCTGGCGCGGAGCCAGATCCGTGTTACGGTCGTTCTCGTAGCTGGTTGCCCCGAGCCGGGTGCCACGAAGCGCGCGCTCGCCCATGTTCTAATGCCTCCTACAGGGCCCCCATGCGTGGGGGGTCTGTCTCCCACGGTGTGTAACGCTTGGTACCGTGATGGGATTCCCACCCGCAGGGTGATCCAATCGCCCTACCGCCGAGGAGTTGCCGCGGCAGCGGGCTCCGGCGGCCCGCCGCCGCGCTGAGCAGCGGCGGGAGAGCGCGCCGTTCCGCAGAGTCAGATGTTGCTCGGCACCTCGTTGCCCGCCGCGCGGATCGCCTTGGGCAGGTTCACCAGTGCCAGCAGCACGAACCCGAGCACGAAGAAGATGACCATCGACATGATGGCGATGCGGTAGCTGTTGGTGAGCTGCAGCGCGATCGTCACGGTCAGCGCGCCGATGAACGCCGAGCCCTTGTCGCTGATCTGCAGCAGGCTGAAGTACTCGGCCTCCTTGCCCTTCGGGATCACCTGGGAGAACAGCGAGCGCGACAGCGCCTGCGTGCCGCCCAGCACGATCGCGATGGCGAAGGCCATGAGGTAGAACTGGAACGCCTGCCCCTCGCGGACGAACATCGCCATCAGCACGATCGCCGTCCACACCACGATGCTGGCCAGCACCGTGCGCTTGGTGCCGAACCGCTCCGCCAGCCGTCCCAGCAGCAGCGCGCCGAAGAAGGCGACGAACTGCACCATGAGGATGGCCGAGATCTGGACGTCGCGCTCCAGCTTGAGCGCCTCGGAGGCGAAGGCCGCGCTGTTGCCGATGACCGTCTGGATGCCGTCGTTGTAGATCAGGTAGGCCAGCAGGAACAGCAGCGTCAGCGGGTAGCGGCGCAGCTCCTTGATCGTACGCCAGAGCTGGCGGAAGCTGCCGCCCACCGATCCCAGCGCGGTGCCCTCGTGCGCCGGGACCGGCCGGTTGCGCAGCCGCAGCAGCGGCACGATCGTGAAGACCGCCCACCACAGCCCGGCCGACGCCATCGCGATCCGCACCGCGTGGCCCTGCGTCAGCCCGAGACCCTCGTAGTTCAGGAAGAGCACCAGGTTGAGCGCCAGCAGCAGCCCGCCGCCCAGGTAGCCGATCGCCCAGCCGCGCGACGACACCCGGTCGCGTTCGTCCGGTGTGGAGATCTGCGGCAGGAACGAGTCGTAGACGACGACCGAGGCGCCGTAACCCAGGTTGGCCAGCACGAACAGCCAGCCGCCGAGCAGGTAGCGGTCGCCCTCGAGGAAGTACAGGCCCATCGCGGCCAGCGCGCCCGCGTAGGCGAAGATGCCGAGCATCTCCCGCTTGCGGCCGGTGTGGTCGGCCAGCGCGCCCACCATCGGCAGGATCACGATCTGCAGCAGCACCGCCACGGTCGTGATCAGGCCGAAGAAGGCGGCCGGCCGGACGTCCATGCCGTACACGTCCACGTATCCCAGGCCCGGGTTCTGCACGGTGAGCCGGTCGAAGTCGCTCACGCAGGCGGCGGCGTCGAGCCGGGGGAAGTCCTTGGCGCACGCCGCCGTCTTGGCGATCTCGATGATGTACGGGCCGAGGAAGACGGAGATGATCGTGGTGTAGAAGGCCGAGTTGGCCCAGTCGTAGACGTACCAGCCGCGCTGCTCGCGCCGGCGCGCGGCCGGCGACTCTGCGGGGGGATCGGACGCCGCGGGGGGTGCGGGTTCGGACATGGTGTCGGGTCGCTCCTAGGCGGCCATGCGGCCGGGATGCCATAGGCCGCGCCGCTCCAGGACGCCGCGCAGGCCGGTGATGTTGTCGGTCATGATGCCGTCGACGCCCAGGTCGAGCAGGTGTTCCATCCGGGCGGTGTCGTTGACGGTCCACACGTGGACCTGCATGCCGATGGCGTGCGCCGTCCGCACCAGGTTGCGGGTGGTGACCCGCAGGCCGCGGAAGCCGACCGGCACCTGCGCGCAGGGGATGGCCGCGCGTTTCAGCCGGGCCAGCAGGCGGCCGTAGCCGGAGGTGGCGGCGGCGGCCCGGAGCGCGGCCACGCCGCGCGGCCCGAGCGCCGAGCACACCTCCCGCCCGATCGCCGCCCTGGCCAGGGTCAGCCGTTCGTCGGAGAAGGAGGTGAGGCAGATCCGGTCGTAGGAGTTGGTCCGCCGGATGGCCTCGGCCAGCGGCGCGATCGCCGCCGACTCCTTGACGTCGATGTTGAAGCGGGCCTCGGGCCAGGTGCCGAGCAGGTCCTCCAGCTTCGGGATCTCGTGGACGCCGTCGATGCGGGCCTGCTTGACCACGCGGTAGGGCAGCTCCGAGATGCGGCCCTTGCGGTCGGTGACCCGGTCGAGCGTGTGGTCGTGAAAGGCGATCAGCACGCCGTCGGAGGTGGCGTGCGCGTCGGTCTCCAGATAGGTGTAGCCGAGCCGGACGGCACGTTCGAACGCCTCGAACGAGTTCTCCGCCCCCTCCAGCGCCCCGCCCCGGTGGGCGAAGGCCAGCGGGCCCGGATGGTCGAGAAAGGCGAATCGGCGGCTGAGCACGATCAGAAGTATGCCTTCCGCGGGTGAACGTTAAGGTTACGAATCGGGGAGATTCTGCCATTCCTGGCGGCGTGCCTCGGCCAGCGCGATGGCGGCCGCGACCGCCACGTTGACCGAGCCGACCCGCCCTACCTGAGGGATGTAGCAGACGCCGTCGGCGGAGTCCAGCAGGGCGGGGGAGCAGCCGTGGTCCTCGCTGCCGACGACCAGGCACACGTCGCGGTCGAGCGCAGCCCGGTGCAGCGGCACCGCCTCCGCGGTCAGCTCGACCGCCAGGACGGTGAAGCCGTCGTCCCTGGCCGCCTTGACCGCCTCCGTCGCGGGCACCGGAGGGTGCCAGGTCACCAGCCGCTCGGTGCCGAGCGCGGTCTTGCCCGCCTTGGGGTTGGTGGGCGGGGTGGCGTTGCCGGCCAGCCAGATCTGCTCGACGCCGAACGCGGCGGCGGTACGGAAGATCGACCCGACGTTGAACGGGCCGGTGACGGACTCCAGGATCAGCGCCAGCCGGTTGGCGGTGTTCCTGCGCCAGGTGCGGTTGAGCCGCTTGACGTCGGTGGGGCGCAGTTGCCTTCTCATCGTTCGACCCTCAGTACGCGGTAGGAGGCCCTGGAGGCCTCGCGGGAGGCCCGCCAGCCCTGCTCGCCCAGCCAGCGCTGCAGGGAGTCGGAGCCCAGGTGTTTCTGGACGACCAGGTAGGCCGCGCCGCCGGGAGCCAGCCGCGACAGCCACCTGGTGAGCATTTCGTGCAGGGCCGCCTTGCCGATGCGGATGGCGGGATTGGACCAGATCGCCTGGAACGTCACGTCGTCGGGGACCTCGTCCACATGCACGGACCTTACTTTGTCAAGGCGGGCGGCCCGGGCGTTCCGCGCCGTCAGCTCGACGGCCCGCCGGTTCACGTCGACGGCCCACACGGTCGCCCCGGGCGCGCGGGAGGCCATCGTCAGCGCGATCGGCCCGTAGCCGCAGCCCAGGTCGAGCAGGTCGCCGTGCTGCGGCGGCGGCGGGACGGTCTCCAGCAGGATCTTCGTGCCCAGATCCACCCGATCGGGGGAGAAGACGCCGCTGTCGGTCTCCAGCCGCAGATGCAGGTCCGGCAGGACGAGGTCGGCCTGACCCGGCCTGCGCTCGGCCTCCGGCCGTTCGGAGAAGTAGTGCCCCACAGCGCAGAACGTTACGGGATCCGCGTACCGAACAGGACCGCGGCGCCCGCCACCAGCAGGCCGGCGAAGAGCGCCCCGAGGATGAACTGGTGGGTGATCTCCTGCTTGACCACCTTGTAGCCGAGCGAGGTGCCGATCTGCTCGTAGACCTCCCGCAGCTGCCGGCTCGACTCGGCGGTGTAGGCGCGGCCGCTGGTGCCGTCGGACAGCGACTGCAGGGTCTGCTTGTTGACCGGCACGTTCACCGGGCGGCCGTCGATCGAGACGGTGCCGTCGGGCGTGCCGTAGGCGATCGTGGAGACCGGCACGTGGCCCTGCTGGGCGGCGTCGGTGGCCTCGCGCACCGAGCGGCCCGAGGTGTTGTCCCCGTCGGACAGCAGCACGATCGCCGCCGGCGGCGGGTCGTTGCTCGCCTCCTGGTCGAAGTTGCGGATCGCGTCGAGCGAGTTGAACACCGCCTCGCCGATGGCGGTGCCCGGCCGGGTGGTCAGGTTGCCGATGGCGGTCTCCACCGCCTGATGGTCGGTGGTGGGGGAGATGACCACGTTGGCGGAGCGGGCGAAGGCCACCACGCCGACGTTGAACCGGTCGGGCAGCTCCCGCACGAACGCCTGGGCGGCCGACTTGGCCGCGGTGATCCGGTCGGGCTCGACGTCGGCCGCGTCCATGGACAGCGACACGTCGAGCGCGATCATGATGGTGGCCCGGTCGCGCGGCACCCGTACCTCCCCGGCGGGGCGGGCGGCGCCGAGGACCAGCAGCGACATCATGACGAGGAACAGCACGGGCGGCACGTGACGCCGCCAGCCGGGGCCGCCGGGCGCGACCAGGTTGAGCAGGGCCAGGTTGGTGAAGCGCACGGTGTAGCGGCGCCGGGCGAACTGCGCCGCCACGTACCCGGCGATGAGGAGCACCAGCACCGCGAACAGCCACAGCCAGGCGGGCGACAGGAACGTCAAGGGTTCACCTTCCGGTGTGCCAGATGGCTCATGCGCCGCTGGCGCAGGACGAACTGCGCGACGTCGAACACCCAGTCCCGGTCGGTGCGCAGCACCAGATGGGCGACGCCGGCGCGGCGCAGCGCGAGGCGGGTGCCCTCCCGCTGGAGGGCCGCGGCCTCCGCGTACGCACGGCGGACTTTCGGGGACAGGTGCACGTCGCGTACCTGCCCGGTCTCCGGGTCGGCGAACGCGACGCGCCCCACGTCGGGCAGCTCCAGCTCGCGCGGGTCGATCACCTCGACGGCCAGCACCTGGTGACGGGCCGCCAGGCGGCGCAGCGGGCGCTCCCACGGGCGTTCCGCGTCGGGGTCCAGGGTGGGGGCGGCGTCCAGGAAGTCGGAGACGATCACCCGCATGCCGCGCCGCCTGCGGGTGGCGGCCAGCACGTCGATGCCCTCGGCGAGGTCGGGCGGGTCGGCCACGACCTGGCCGCGCGGGGCGTCCATGAGGGCGCTCAGCAGCCCGTACAGGGCGGGCCTGCCGGTGCGGGCGGGCATCCGGTGGATGTGCTCGTCGTGGATGACGAGCGCGCCGAACCGGTCGGCCATCCGGCTGGACAGGAACCCGATCGCTCCCACGGCGGCGACGACCAGGTCGCGCTTGTCGGTGTCGGCGGTGCCGAAGTCCATGCTGGGCGACAGGTCGGCCAGCGCCCACGTCTCCAGCTCGCGGTCGGCGACCAGGTCGCGCACGTGCGGGACGGTCGTACGGGCGGTGACGTTCCAGTCCATGCGCCGCACGTCGTCCTCGCCGGGCACGTAGACGCGGCTGTCGCCGGCCTCGCTGCCGGTGCCGGGCAGCAGCCCCCGGTGGGCGCCGTGCAGCAGGCCGTCGAGCCGCCTCATGACGGTGAGCTCCAGGCGGCGCAGGGCCTGCTCGGCTGTGCTGCTCATATGCCGCTCAACGGTTCTGGTTCCAGACCACGAGGGGCGGCGGGACGGCGTGCAGGATCTGGCGGACGACCTCCTCCGGGTCGACGCCGTCGGCGAGGGCGTCGAAGGTGAGCATGAGCCGGTGGGACATGACGTCCACGGCCACGTCGCGCACGTCGTCGGGCAGCAGGTAGTCGCGCCCGCGCAGCACCGCCAGCGCCCGCCCCGCCGAGACCAGGCCGAGCGTGGCGCGCGGGCTGACGCCCACCTCGATGGTGTCGACCAGGTCGGGCAGGCCGTAGTCGGCGGGGGCGCGGGTGGCCATGACGAGCCGTACCACGTAGTCGGCCACGAGCTGGTGGACCGAGACGTTCTCGGCCGTCCGCTGCAGGGCCATCAGCCGCTCCGGGTCCAGCACCCGGGACGGGGCGGGCGGGGTGACGCTCATGCGCTGCAGGATCTGCAGCTCCTCGTGCGCGCTCGGGTGCGGCACCCGCACCCGGAACAGGAACCGGTCGCGCTGCACCTCGGGCAGCGGATAGACGCCCTCGGACTCGATCGGGTTCTGGGTGGCCAGCACGATGAACGGCCTGGGCAGCGGATGTGTGACGCCGGCGAGCGTGACCTGGCGCTCGGCCATGACCTCCAGCAGCGCCGACTGCACCTTGGCGGGCGCGCGGTTGATCTCGTCGGCGAGCAGGAAGTTAACGAACACCGGGCCCAGCTCGACGTCGAACTTCTCGGTGGACGGATGGTAGACGCGGGTGCCGACGATATCGCTCGGCACCAGGTCGGGCGTGAACTGGATCCGGGCGAACGTGCCGCCCACGACGGTGGCCAGGGTGGACGCGGCGAGGGTCTTGGCGACGCCAGGGACGCCTTCCAGCAGGCAGTGACCGCGCGCCAGCAGCGCCACGACCAGCCTCTCGACCATGTGCTCCTGCCCGACGATGACACGCCGGACCTCGTCGAGGGCTTGACGCAGCACCTCCGCGTCCGATCCGCCAGGCAGCTCTTCGGCGACGCTCATGACGCTATTCCACCAAAGGTGCCGCAAACCTGCACGACGCCACGTCTGTGCTTTCATGGCAGATGTGGCCAGTCCGCTTCAGTTCGGCGATCCACCACGGCTCGGTCCGTACGTGGTCCAGGCGCGCCTGCACACCGCCCCCGCCGGGTTCGTCTACCTGGCCCAGGGGCCTGACGGGCGCGCGGTCTCGCTGGCCCTGCTGACCCGGGGCGCCGCGTTCGACCCGGCGGCGCGCGACCGGTTCGTCACCGCGATCAAGGAGGCGGCGCCGGAGCAGGGAGGCGTGCGCGGCTGGTTCGCGCGCGGCGGGCGGGCGCGGAGCGCCGTGCTGGAGGACGCGCCGCCGGTGCTGGGGGCCGACACCGGCCGGGCGCCGTGGGTGGCCGTCCCGTACGTGCCGGGCGGGCCGGGCGCCGAGCGGTTCCTGGAGCCGGTCATGGTGGGCGGCACGCTCATCGGGCAGGCGCACGGCCCGGACTTCGTCCCGTACTGGCTGACCGACCGGGCGCCGGCGCTCGCGCCGCCGGTCAGGCGGCGGCCGCTCACCGAGACGCGCAAGCGCGTGCTGCTGGCAACGCTGGCGCTGTTGCTGCTGCTGTTGCTGGCCACGATCTTCCTGCTGCTGATGCTGCTCGGCCGCTCCGGCGACGCCCCGATGCCGCAGCAGCTGCCGCCGACCCAGTTCATGCCGACGCCGCCGCCGACGCCGACCTCGCCGGAGCCGCAGGAGCCCACCCGGTCGCCGTCGCCCTCGCCCCCCGAGAGCGGGCAGGAGACGCCCGGCCGCTCGCCCGGCGGCGACTCCTCCGGGGATCCGCAGCTTTGACTCTCCCGTAACGGGAGGGTTTAGCGTTCCCCGCATGAAGTTCATCGTTCACGACACGGTCTCCGAGATGGCCCGGATCCTGCGGGAGCCGCTGGAGCGGAGGCCCGACGCGCTGCGGGAGATGCTGGCCCCCATCCGCGGTGAGATCCCGATGCCGGGTGACATCGTCGACATCCACCACGGCGGCGGCGGCTTCCGCGTCGACGCCGAGGACCCCCGCTACCTGGCCGCGCTCGACCGGCTCGCCTCGGCGGACGTGCTCGGCCAGGTGGAGCGCGAGCTGGAACGCGCCTCAGCGGCGCTGGGGCACCTGAAGCAGGCCGACACCTTGCAGGTGATGTTCGTCCTCGGCAACCCCGACGACGAGCACCTGATGACCACCGCGGGCGGCTACTTCGGCATGGGCGGCTCCCCCGGCTGGCTCTACCTGCTGGCCTGGCCGGACGAGCACGTCATCGGGCGGATCGCGCACTGCGCCGTGCACGAGTTCCACCACAACGTGCGGTACACGAACGTGGAATGGAACCCGCGGACCGTCACCGTCGGCGAGCACGTGATCGCCGAAGGGCTGGCGGAGGCGTTCGTGCGCGAGCTGTCGGGGCCGGAGGCGATGGGGCCGTGGTCGTCGATGGTGGCCGGGGACGCCTTCGACCTGGCGTACGAGCGGATCATGGCGGACTTCGGGCTGCAGGGCATGATGAACACGCCCGCGTACGTGCTCGGCGACAGCGCCACCCGCCGGTTCGGGCAGGAGCCCAAGGGCATCCCGGACATGGCCGGGTACGCGGTCGGGCTGCGGCTGGTGGACCGGGTGATGGCCGAGACGGGCAAGACGGCGGCGGAGCTCTCGGGGCTGCCCGTCGCCGAGATCGTCACCGGTCAGCCGGGGGAGACGAAGCCCGACTCGTAGGCGGCGATGACCGCCTGCGTGCGGTCGCGGGCGCCCAGCTTGGTGAGCACGTTGCCCACATGCGTCTTGACCGTCTCGGGGCTCACCACCAGCTCGGCGGCGATCTCGCTGTTCGACAGGCCCCGGGCCATCAGCCGCAGCACGTCGCCCTCCCGCCCGGTGAGCCGGTCGACCCCGGGGACCCGCCTTGCGGGGCGGCGGGCGGCCAGGGCGCGGATGGCGGCGGGGAACAGCAGCGACTCGCCGGACGCCACCAGCTTCACCGCCCGCACCAGCTCGTCCGGCCTGGTCCGCTTCAGCAGGAACCCGTCGGCGCCGGCGCGCAGCGCGTCGTACACGTAGTCGTCGTTCTCGAACGTCGTCACCACGAGGACCTTGGGCGGGTCGTCCAGGGCGAGCAGCCTCCGGGTGGCCTCGATGCCGTCCAGCGCGGGCATGCGCACGTCCATCAGCACCACGTCCGGCCGCTCCTGCCGCACCACGGGCAGCACGGCGGCGCCGTCGGCGGCCTCGCCCACCACGGCCAGGCCCGGCTCGGAGTCGAGGATGATGCGCAGCCCGGCCCGGATGAGGGCCTCGTCGTCGGCCAGCACGACCCTGATCGTCATGCCTCCGACCGTAGCGGCAACCGCGCGGCCACCTGCCACCCGTCGCTGCCGGGCCCCGCCGTGACCTCACCCCGCAGCAGCCGGACCCTCTCCCGTATCCCGTCCAGCCCTCTTCCTCCCCGGTCGTCCGGTGGGCCGAGGGTGGTGGAAGGGGCGTGCGGTCCGTCCAGCCCTGTACCTCCGCGATCGTCCGGTGGGCCCAGGGGGCCGGCGTCTCCGTTTGGTCCTGTCGCGTCCCGTGAGCCGAGGGTGGAGGGGGCGTGCGGGCCGTCCAGCCCGCTTCTTGTCTCGTACGGTGTGCGAAAGGTGGTGGGGCTGCCCGCGGCGGAGCGCAGGGGGTTGGTGATGCGCAGGTGGAGGGAGTCGTCGCGGACGTGGGCGGAGAGGTGGACGGGGCCGCGGCCGTGTTTGAGGGCGTTGGTGAGCGCCTCCTGGACGATGCGGTAGGCCTCCCGGGAGACCAGGGCGGGTACGGACGACAGATCGCCTATGTCCTGGCGCACTTCGGCGCCGCAGGAGCGCACCAGGGCGTCCAGGTCCGCGAGCGTGGCCCGGGGTGTCCGGTCGTGGCCCTCGCGCAGGACGCCGAGGACGTGGTCCAGGTCCTCCAGGGCCGCCCGGGCGGACTCCTCGATCGCCCGCAGCGCCGTCTTGGCCGTGCCGGGGTCGCGGTCGAGGATCCGGCTCGCGGCGGCGGCCTGGAGGGTGACGACGCTGAGCGCGTGCCCGACCGAGTCGTGCAGCTCGCGGGCCAGCCGGTTGCGCTGGGCCAGCACCCGGGCCCGCTCCTCGGCCGCGGCCAGCCGCTCCGCCGGGGTGGGACCGAGCAGGGCGGGGGCGAGCCTGGCCAGCAGCCCGCCCGACCAGGTCACCAGCAGGACGAGCAGCGCCAGCATGGCCAGCCCCGCGAAGGGCCAGCCGATCGACGCCCAGCCGGGCTCCACCCGCACGCCCAGCACCTCTGACGGGTCGCCCATGAACGGCACTGCCGTGGACACCGCCGTGAACGGCACGATCGCCAGCGTGCAGCCGCTGACCACGCCGCCGATCGCCAGGTGCAGGGTGTACCAGGCGGCGGTGCGCCGCCGTTCCTGCCAGGAGCGCGGGCCCTCCTGCGGGGCGGTCTCGACTCCGGCGCCCAGCAGGCTCTGCGCCGCGTTCACCTCCAGCGCCCGCACCGGCAGGAACAGGCCGGTCAGTGCCACCACCGGCAGCACCCCGGCGAACACGCCGAGCTGCACCGGCATCAGCAGCTCGGTGGCCGAGTCCCGCTGCGCCCACCCGGCGACCAGCACCCCCGCCATCATGTACGGCATCAGCAGCGCCCCGCCGAGGATCAGGCACGCCCACCGCCGGGCCAGGAGGTTCCATCTCACACCGCGGATTCTATGTCGAGCATTATTCGCTCTTGGTGGAATGCGCTTTCAGAGAAATGCGCCCCCAGCGAAAACATTCTTTTCTCCGGCGCGTACGGGCTTAGCGTTCTCGATGTAATCGGTACGCGGCGGAAAGGCGGAGTCCATGACGGATAACGCGCGCACCCACTGGCCTGACCAGCTCGGCCAGCGCCTGCTGAAAGAACGCATCCTCGTTCTCGGCCAGGAAGTGGACGACGACATATGCAACCGGCTGTGCGGCGAGCTCCTATTGCTGGCGGCCGAGGACCCCGAACGGGATATCACGCTCTACATCAATTCACCGGGCGGTTCCGTGCAGGCGGGCATGGCGCTGTACGACATGATGCAGTTCGTGCCGTGCGACGTGGCGACGGTCGCGATGGGGTTCGCCGCCTCCATGGGGCAGCTGCTGCTCTGCGCGGGCGCGCCCGGCAAGCGCTACGCCCTGCCCAACGCCCGCATCGTGATGCACCAGCCGCTCGGCGGCATCGGCGGCTCGGCCGCCGACATCCAGATCCAGGCCGAGAACCTGCTCTACACCAAGCGCCGCCTCGCCGAGATCATCGCCCGCCACACCGGCCAGCCGCTGGAGCGCATCCAGGCCGACTCCGACCGCGACCGGTGGTTCACCGCGCGGGAGGCGCTGGAGTACGGGTTCGTCGACCACATCGCCGAAGGGATGAACTGACGTGAGCGGGCGATACGTGCTGCCCTCCTTCACCGAGCGCACCTCCTACGGCGTCAGGGAGATGAACCCGTACAACAAGCTCTTCGAGGACCGGGTCATCTTCCTCGGCACCCCGATCGACGACACCGCGGCCAACGACGTCATGGCCCAGCTGCTCACCCTCGAATCGATCGCCCCCGACCAGGACGTCAACCTCTACATCAACTCGCCGGGCGGCTCGTTCACCGCGATGACCGCCATCTACGACACCATGCGGTTCATCCGGCCGGAGATCCACACCGTCTGCGTCGGCGAGGCGTCGTCCGCGGCCGCGGTGCTGCTGGCGGCGGGCACCCCGGGCAAACGGGCCGCGCTGCCGCACGCCCGCATCCTGCTCCACCAGCCCGCCACCGAGGGCGGCCGGGGCCAGTCGAGCGACCTGGAGATCCACGCCCGGGAGATCCTGCGGATGCGCGACCAGCAGGAGGAGATCCTCTCCCGGCACACCGGGCGGAGCCCCCTGGAGATCAGGCGCGACATCGAACGCGACCGGATCTTCACCGCCGAGCAGGCGCGCACCTACCGGCTGATCGACGACGTCTACGCCTCCCGCAAGCGGTCCCCCGCGCCCGCCCGCTGAGCCGCGGGCGCCCGGTTCATGGGCTCCGGGCGCCCGCCTTCCTTCGCGAACACGGGCCGCAAGGGGGTCTCGTGTGCGGGGGTTGTACGGGGGGTCTCGCGCGCGCACGGGCCGTATGGGGGTCCTGTCTGCGCGGTCATACGGGGGTCTCGCGCGGGCCGCACGGGGGTCTCGTGAGTACGGGTTGTACGGGGGCGGCTTGTGTCCGCAGGCAGCCGGGCTTTGTACGGGTCGGTCATTGTGCATGCCTCGCCTCGCATGTGGAGGGCACCTCGCGCTGTTCCGCGTCAGGTCGGATTTCCGCGTCGGCGTTCCCTTGTGGGTTTGGCGGATTGCACCTTCTCCGCTTTCTCGTGCCCGCCGTGAAATGGGCGTTGAGCACCGCTGGCGTAAAGCGGTCGCCTTGCGGAATTGCGGGGTGGGGTTGGTGTGGTGCCTTTTTCCGTCCCGGGTGGCGGTTGAGGTGAGTGTCCGTGCTGGGCTGGTGTACCGGTGCGGGGTTGTGGCTGGGGCGGGGGGATCGGCGGGGGCGGGGGATCGCTACGCTTGCGGGGATTCGTTGGGGTTTCGGGGGAGTAGTGGCGTGCCGCTGGAGCAGGTCCTCATGTTGCTGGTGGCCGCCGCCGGGGCGGGGTGGGTGGACGCCGTCGTGGGGGGCGGCGGGCTGTTGCAGCTTCCGGCGCTGATGGTGGCCGGGGTGGCGCCTGTCGAGGCGATGGCGACGAACAAGTTCTCCTCGGTCTTCGGCACGGCGTCCGCCGCCGTCACGTACACCCGCACCACGAAGGTGGACCGGCCGGTCGCGCTGCCCGCGGCGGGGCTGGCGGTGCTGAGTGCGGCGCTGGGGGCGTCCGGCGCGGCGGCCATCTCCGCGGACGTGCTGCGGCCGCTGGTGATGGTGATCCTGCTCGGGGTGGCGGCGTTCGTCACGCTGCGCCCGGCGATGGGGGCCGCGGCCCGGCCGCAGTTGCGGACGCGGGCCCGGGTGGTGACGGCGGTGCTGGCGGCGGGGATCGCAATCGCGTTCTACGACGGGATCATGGGGCCTGGTACGGGGACGTTCCTGATCATCGCGTTCACCGCGCTGCTCGGGCTGGACTTCGTGTCCGCCTCCGCCTCGGCGAAGATCATCAACACGGGGACGAACGTCGGCGCGCTGCTGTTCTTCGGCTGGCACGGGCACGTGCTGTGGGCGCTCGGCCTGGGCATGGCCGCCTGCAACATCGCCGGCGCCCAGCTCGGCGCCCGCATGGCGATCCGGCGCGGCACCGGCTTCGTGCGGATCGTGCTGCTCTGCGTCGTGGTCGCGATGGTGTCCAGGCTGGCCTGGCAGCAGTTCGGCTGATCGAGTTCTACGCTGGTGTGCATGCGCGCCAGCCGCCTGCTCTCCCTTCTCCTGCTGTTGCAGACGCGCGGCCGGATGACCGCGCCCGAGCTGGCCGAGCAGCTGGAGGTGTCGGTCCGCACGGTCTACCGCGACGTGGAGGCGCTGTCGGCCGCCGGGGTGCCGGTCTACGCCGATCGCGGCCCGGCGGGCGGGTACCGGCTGCTCGACGGCTTCCGTACCCGGCTCAACGGGCTGACCGCCGAGGAGGCGTCGTCGCTGTTCCTGGCGGGGCTGCCGGCCACCGCCGCCGAGCTGGGGCTGGCCGAGGTGGCCGCCACCGCCGAGCTGAAGCTGCTGGCCGCGCTGCCGCCGGAGCCGCGCTCGCAGGCGGCCAAGATGCGGGAGCGGTTCCTGCTGGACGTGCCCGGCTGGTACCGGGGGCGCGACGACGTGCCTCACCTGACGGAGGTGGCGGAGGCGGTGTGGGGGCAGCGGCCGCTCCGGATGACCTACCGGCGCTGGGGGCCGCGGGTCGTCGAGCGGCTGGTCCACCCGTACGGACTCGTCCTCAAGGGCGGGTCGTGGTACCTGGTGGCGGCCCCGCCCGGCGGGGACCCGCGTACCTACCGGGTGGCGCGCATCCTCACCCTGGCCACCGAGCCCGGCTGCTTCGAACGCCCGCGGGGCTTCGACCTGGCCGCGTTCTGGCGGTCGTACGCGGCCGAGTTCCGCGAACGGCTCTACACCGCGACCGCCGAGATCAGGCTCGCCTCCGGCATGGAGGAGCTTCTCGCCTACACGGTGGGCCAGGATGTGGTGACGGCCGCGCTGGCCGAGGCGGGCGAGCCCGACGCCGAGGGCCGCCGGACGCTCACCCTCCCCATCGAGTCGTACAACCACGCCCGCTGGCTGCTGCTGCGCCTGGGCGCGGGCGTGGAGGTGCTGGGGCCGCCCGAGCTGCGCGCGCTGATGGCCGAGACGGCGGCGGAGCTCGGAAAAATGTATGCGTGAACGGTGCTCATCTCTGAAACGATGCCCGGCATGTATCTTTTGGCATTCATCGGCGCGTGCGTCCTGGTGGCTATGGCCCCCGGCGTCAGCACCGCCGTCATCCTCCGCCAGACGCTGCGCTCCGGGCGCCGCTCCGGCCTGGCGGCCACACTGGGCAACGAGACCGGGATCCTGCTGTGGGGGCTGGCCGCCGCGTTCGGCCTGTCGGCGGTGCTGCTGGCCTCGCAGCTCGCCTACGACGCCCTGCGGGTCGCCGGCGCCGTCACCCTGGTCGTGATGGGCGCGCAGGCGCTCTGGCAGGCGCGCCGCGAGAGCGCCGCCCCCGAGGTCGCGCCGGTCGCCGGGAACCGCCGCGCCTACCTGGCCGGGCTGGGCACGTGCGCGGCGAACCCGAAGGTGGGCGTGTTCGCGATGTCGTTCCTGCCGCAGTTCGTGCCGCAGGGCGCGAACGTGCCGCTCACCCTGCTCACGCTGGCCCTCCTCTGGGTGCTGGTCGACCTGCTCTGGTACGGGGTGCTGGTGTGGACGGTGGCCCGGGCCAAGGACCTGCTCGGGCGGCCCGCGGTCAGGCGGCGGCTGGAGCAGGTGTCCGGCGCGGTCCTCATCGGGCTGGGCGTGCGGCTGGCGGTGGAGGGCCGATGACGATCTGGTACGAGCGGGCGGGCGAGGGCGAGCCGGTGGTGCTGCTGCCGTCGAGCGCCGCCGACGCCGGCATGTGGGACGCCCACTGGGACGCGCTCGCCGCGCGGTTCCAGGTGATCAGGGTCGACTACCGGGGGTTCGGGCACACGCCGTACGAGGCGGACGGGCCGTACAGCGACGCGGGCGACGTGGCCGAGGTGCTGGCCGGGCTCGGCATCGAACGGGCCACGCTGGTGGGCTCCTCGTACGGGTGCACGGTCGCGCTGCAGCTCGCCGGGCTCGCCGGCCGGCTGGTGCTCATGAACCCCGGCTCCGATCTGCCCGAGAGCGACGACGTACAGGAGTTCGGGGCGGAGGAGGACCGGCTGCTGGAGGCCGGCGACGTGGCGGGTGCCGCCGAGCTGAACGCCCGCACCTGGCTCGGCCCCGAGGCCGACGACGACACCCGGCGGCGGGTGGCGGCGATGCAGCGGCACGCCTTCACCATGCAGCTCGCCGCCGACCCGGAGCTCTCGGAGTTCTCCCCGGAGTACGACCTGGACGCGATCCGGGTGCCCGCGCTGATCGTGACCGGCCCGTACGACCTGCCGTACTTCCGCCGGAGCGCCCGCCATCTCGCCGAGCGGCTGACCGGCGCCGAGCTGGTCGAGCTGGAGTGGGCGGGTCACCTGCCCGCCCTGGAGCGGCCGGAGGAGGTCACCAGGCTGCTGCTGGACTACCTTTAGAGCATGGCGGACGATCTGGCCGAGCTGGTGCGGCAGACCCAGGACGACGACCCGCTGCTGGCGCTGCGGGCCACCGCCGCGCTGCGCCGCGAGATCGAGCGGCTGGAGGCCGTCCAGGTGCGGCGGGCCCGGGTGGCGGGGCTGGCCTGGGCGCAGATCGCGCACGCGATCGGCGTCACCAAGCAGGCCGTGCACAAGAAGTACGGCAAGCGCTAGCGCGAAGATCGCAGACCGGTTCTGACCGCGGGGCCGGCTACTCGCCGCTGGCGAACGGCCCCGCCATCGTGCGGGCCGGGGTGCGCCGGGTGACGGTGCTCAAGGGCGGCCTGGACACGAGCCCGCTGGAGGAGGCGGTCACGGCGGGCAGGAGTACGTGGTGACCGGCCCGGAGGTGTTCACCACCGCGGAGAAGGTGCGGGTGCTGGGGGAGGTGCTCGGCCGGGGGATCCGCTTCGCAGAGCCGAGCCGCGACGAGCTGGTCGCCGGGTGGCGGCGGCGCCGGTGGATCGCCGCGAACGCCGCCGCGCTCACCTGCGCCGACAGGTGATGACCGGCCTTTCGGGGGCAGGCACGTCTAGTGAGGACGAGAGAGAGGAGGACGACATGAGCCTGCCAGAGCGCAGGGACACGGTCAGATTCCCGTCGTTCCCGGACCTGTTCGAGTGGCTTGAGAGCCCGATGTTCGGCCTGCGGCCGTTCTCGAGGCCCGTCCGGATCGAGGACTTCACGGACGACGGCCATTACGTGGTCCGGGCCGAGCTGCCCGGCATCGACCCGGACAAGGACCTCGACATCACCGTGGACCAGGGCATGCTCCACATCCACGCGGAGAAGACCCGCAAGCGGGAGGAAGCGCGGCGCTCGGAGTTCGAGTACGGGTCGCTCAGCCGGTCGGTCGCGCTGCCGCCCGGTGCCGACCCGGACGACGTCAAGGCGACCTACCGGGACGGCGTCCTGGAGGTCAGCGTGGGGCTGTCCGAGGCGGAGAAGCCGTCGGGCAAGCGCGTCCCCGTCGAGCACTAGACCGCGAAGGCGCCGGTACCCCAGGGGGCTGGGGTACCGGCGCCGGTCTCGCGGGGTCAGCCGATCGTGATCAGCCCGTATCCGCCGTCGTAGCGGTGGTAGATGAGCCGGCCGCGGCCGGTCTCCGGGTCGGCGAAGAACTCGAACGGCCGCCCGCTGGCCTCCAGCCGGTCCACCGCCGCCGCGGTGGTGAGCCGGGGCGCCGGGCCGGGGTCGAGGTGGAGCGGCAGTTCGACCTTCCCGAGAGCCTCCGGCCGCGGTTCCACCTGCGCCAGCCGGTAGCCGTCGCCGTCCCGGTACAGGACGCTGTCCTGGCCGCTGCCGGCCTCGGTGAACAGGTAGAAGTCGAAGTCGAGCCGTTCCATGTCGAAGGCCGCCTCGTCCGGGGGGACCCGGTAGTCGCCGAGCGTCTTGCGCCGGACGATCTCCGGTTCGTGTTCGGGGCGCGGCAGGATCGGCAGCGGCACCTCCCGCCGCGGGCTGTGGCGCCCGCGCAGCTCACCCCAGTGCCGGGCGGTGCGCCGCAGCCGGGTACGCAGCCGGTCCTCCAGCTCGTCGAGCGCCTGGTACATGGAGGATTCGGCGGCCTGGGCGCGGATGAGGCGCCCGTTGACGTCGAGGTTGGCCTGCGCGGTGTAGGGCCGTTTCGGGTCCGGGGAGGGCGGGGCGGTCAGCTTGACTCTTGCGAACAGCACGGGCTCGTGGGCCAGCCGGGTGAGGTCGGCCACGGCCTGCCGGGCGTGCTCGACGGCCCCCAGGCGGACCGGGCCGCGTGTCTCGACCAGGACGTCGGCGGGGTCGATGGCGACCGGCGCGATCCGGCGTGTCATGTCGTGCCTCCTTCTGCCGTTGGCCTTGCGATCTCAGCCCATCGC
This sequence comes from Nonomuraea sp. NPDC049649, assembly GCF_040675175.1. Lineage (NCBI taxonomy): Bacteria > Bacillati > Actinomycetota > Actinomycetes > Streptosporangiales > Streptosporangiaceae > Nonomuraea > Nonomuraea sp. NPDC049649. Next base: position 244,978 of record NZ_JBFAOH010000002.1, on the reverse strand, counting down.
ATGGAGGCAGGGCGGCAGTAGAGGAGAAGGACCGGGGAGAAGGACCCCGGGAAAAGGACCTTCAGCCCTGTCGTGGCCCGTCCCGGTCCCGGAAACTTGGTTTATGGCGGCTTTTGCCCAGGCAAGAGTCATAAGCCGGTATGAACCGTGAGATACGGGAGCCAGACGTGCACCATTTCGCGATCGCCACCGTCGCCGAGGAGAGCACCGACTTCCGCCGGGTCTTATGGACCGGGACGCGGACCCAGCTCGTCACCATGACCATCCCCGAGGGCGGTGAGATCGGCGACGAGGTGCACGAGGGCACCGACCAGCTCCTCCACTTCGTCTCCGGCACCGGCGAGGCCCGCGTCGGCGGCGAGGTCCGCCCGGTGCGGGCGGGCGACCTGGTCGCCGTCCCGGCCGGCACCCGGCACAACTTCGTCAACACCGGCGCCGGCCCGCTCGTCCTCTACACGGTGTACGGCCCGCCCGAGCACGCCGACGGCACGGTGCACAAGACCAAGGACGAGGCCGGCTGAGAACGGAGAAGTGGCGCCCCCCGAAAAAGGGAGGCGCCACGTGCGCCGGGTCAGGCCGGGCGGCCCAGGGCGCGGAGCTGGTCCGGCGTCAGGGGCGAGACGTTCTGGTCGATGGGGTTCTCGGTGTACTGGTGGATGGCCCACGACGTCCAGTCGGCCGGCGGGGTGACCTGGCCCGCGGGCTTGCTGTAGTGGGCCACCCAGAGCGGGTACTCCGACAGCCCGGCGCCGTAGGTGTCGGCGAAGTGCCAGCCGCTGTAGAAGATCGGCTTGACCCCGGTCTTGGACTCGACGTGCGCCAGCCAGGCCTTGGCCCAGGCGTTCACCTCGGCGACGGAGCGGCCGTTGGTGGTCTCCAGGTCGAGGACCAGCAGGTCGCCGGGCTTGGCGGGCTGGGAGTTGACCACCGACAGGAAGTGCTCCGCCTCGGCGATCGGGTTGTTGCGCGGGTGCCCGTAGTGGTAGGCGCCCCGGACGATGCCCTTCTTGTCCAGCTCGGCCCAGTGGCGGGCGAAGGTGTGGTCGCGGAAGGTGAGGCCCTCGGTCGCCTTGATGATGCCGAACTCGGCCGGGCTGGAGACCCAGTCGTGGTTGGGCTGGTAGTTCGAGACGTCCTGCCCGTATGTGAGGGTGGCCTGCTGCTGGGCGGCGGCCGGGTTGGGGTCGGCGGGGGTGGCGGTGGCGGCGATGGCGGTGCCGGTCACGCCGGCGACGGCGGTGGTCCCCGCCAGCAGCGCGCCCGCGAGCGCGACCTTGAGACGGTTGCCGGGACGGTACGTCAGGACAGCGTCAAGCCAAGGCTTGGGCATGAGGGATGACTCCTTGCTTCCATGCCGCCTACCGGGTTAGCTGACGGGTTCGGGGTTGGAAGTCCCCTACGGACGCGTACGTCCGATTCGCCCCAGAGAGGTGGGTCCCCGGCTCCGCGAGACGCGGATTCGGCGGCCGTGCGCTGTCCTGACGCGAGGGGGACGCCGTCAGGACAGCGCACGGTCCGGTCAATCGATGCGGCGACTCAGGGTTGAGGCATCAGCCACCGCGAACACCCCAGAACGTACATATAACGACAAAAATAAAGCAAGTATGACAAACCTCCAGGCCCTGTCCCGCGGCGTCCGAGTAAGGTCAAAACCGCAGGTCAGCAGGGGTTTTCCCGGCATAAGTAAAATTTGTCAAGCGGGCCCCCGCGACACGCCGCGCCGGTGTCCGGCTGACAGCATGGGTCCATGACGACCCTGCCGCTGAGTCCCGACGAGCTGCTTACCACCACCCGCAGCGTCCGCAAGCGCCTCGACCTGACCCGTCCCGTGCCGATGGAGCTGGTGCGCGAGTGCCTGGAGATCGCCTTGCAGGCGCCGAGCGGGGCCAACCGCCAGGGCTGGCACTGGATCGTGGTGATCGACCCCGGCCTGCGCGCCCGGATCGGCGAGTACTACGGGCGTTCCGTACGCGCCTACCACGCCTCCGGGACGCCCCCCGAGCAGCTCTTCAAGGACGACCCCGCCCGCGCGGCGGCGCAGCGGCGCATCTCGGAGAGCTCCGCCTACCTCGGCGAGCACCTGGGGGAGGTGCCGGTGCTGGTCATCCCGTGCATCGAGGTGCCCGGCGGCCGGCTCCCGGAGGGCAGCCAGGCGAGCCTGTGGGGGTCGCTGCTCCCGGCCGCGTGGAGTTACATGCTCGCGGCGCGGGCGCGCGGCCTCGGCACCGCGTGGACGACCCTCCATCTGGCGTACGAGGCAGAGATCGCCGAGCTGCTGGGCCTGCCCGCGCACGTGCGCCAGGGCGTCCTCATCCCCACGGCCTACTACACCGGTGACACCTTCAAGCCCGCCGCCCGGGTCCCGCTCGACCAGGTCCTCCACATCGACGGCTGGTAATCCTCAAATTCCTACCAACTGTGTGGGATAATCGGCCGGTGAGCCTGGACGAGATCCGCCCCCAGCGTGCCCGAGCCGAATCCCCGCTGAGCGCGGCCATCAGGGCGGGGAGGTGGATCCGCTCGGCCGCCGTGGACGACGACCACGGCAGGCGGTGGCTGGCCAATCCCGACCCGCACGGCGGCTCGGCGCTCACCCCGGAGCCGTCGTCGCTCTACGCCGGGGCGGCCGGCATCGTCCTGTTCTTCCTGGAACTGGCGGCCGCCACCGGCCACCAGGCGTACCTGGAGGACGCCCGCGCCGGCGCCCGCCGGCTCGCCGCCACCTGGCGCGAGCAGCGCGACCTCACCCTGTACCACGGGCTGACCGGCACGATGGTCGCGCTCCTGGAGGCCGGGTGGGCGCTCGGCGACGACGCCTTCGAGGTGGAGGCCGCGGCCATCGCCGACCTCCTGGTCGGCAGGTGGCGCGAGAACGGCGGCTGGTCCCGCGACCCGGCCCAGCGCGGCGACGGCGGCATCGTCCTCGGCCTGCTGCGCGCCGCCGCCCACTTCGGCGCGCCCGCCTACGAGGAGACGGCCGTCGAGGCGGGGCGGCGCATCGCCGCGCTGCCCGTGCCGGGCCACCGGTTCGGCGACTGCGCCGGGCTGCCGCTGGACGCGGTCACCCCGGGATTCCTGGCCGGCACCGCGGGCACCGCCTTCCTGCTCGCCCGCCTGTACGGGGTGACGGGGGAGGAGTCCTTCCTGGACGCGGCGCGGCGGGGAGCCGGGTTCGTCCGCGAGCTCAGCGTCGTGGCCGGGCGCTGCGCGCTCGTCCCGCACCACGTGCCGCAGGCCCGGCGGCTGCACTACCTCGGCTTCTGCTCGGGGTCGGCGGGCGTGGCCCGGATGTTCTACGAGCTGCACCGGGTGGGCGGCGACCCGGGCGACCTGGAGTGGGCGGAACGGCTCGCCAACGGCGTCGTCCGCAGCGGGGCGCCCGCGCGGCGCAGCGAGGGCTACTGGAACGTGGCCTGCCAGTGCTGCGGCACGGCGGGCCTGGTGGAGTTCTTCGTCGGCCTGTGGGCGGCGACCGGGCGGCACGCGCACCTGGATTTCGCCCGCGCGCTGGCCGGCGACCTGATCGGCCGGGCCTCCGACCACGACGGGCGGGGCTACCGCTGGTACCAGGCGTACCGGCGGCTGCGGCCCGGCGAGGTGACGGCCGACACCGGCTACATGGTCGGCGCGGCCGGCATCGGGGCCGCGCTGCTCCACCTGGACGCCGCCGAGCACGCGCGCCGCGTCATCCTCCTGCCCGACAACCCCTTCCCCGCCATCCCGGTCCCGCCGGGCGCGCTGGGCTAGCTCTTTCACGTACGGAGTCTGTGGTGTCCGAATACCCCGGCGACGTCCACTGGTACGACCTGCCGGACGACGAGGCGGAGCTCGAAGAGCCGGTGCCGGAGAGCCGCCTGTGGCGCCTCATCCCCTGGAGGCGCCGCTATCCCTTCCAAAAAGATAGGGAATAGGGGCTTGACGCGAGCCCCGCGCCGTAATCATCATTAACCCGACAGATTAAGTAGGGTATATCGGAAAGGGTCGATCGTGCGAGCACTCCTCCTGCTCGGGCTGGTGGGCTTCGCCGCCCAGCTCGTCGACGGAAGCCTGGGCATGGCCTACGGCGTCACCTCCACCACACTGCTGCTGGCGATCGGCACGAATCCGGCCGCGGCCTCGGCGACCGTGCACCTGGCCGAGATCGGCACCACCCTGGCCTCCGGCATCTCGCACTGGCGCTTCGGCAACATCGACTGGAAAGTCGTCGCCAAGATCGCCATCCCCGGCGCCGTCGGCGCGTTCGCCGGCGCCACGTTCCTGTCCAGCCTCTCCACCGAGGTCGCGGCGCCGGTCATGGCGCTCATCCTGCTCACGCTGGGCGTCTACATCCTCGTCCGCTTCACCGCCTTCGGGCTGCCGCGCGGCAACCTGGGCAAGCCGCTCCGCAAGCGGTTCCTGGCCCCGCTCGGGCTGTTCGCCGGGTTCGTGGACTCGACCGGCGGCGGTGGCTGGGGACCGGTGGGCACCCCCGCCATCCTGGCCAGCGGCCGGCTGGCGCCGCGCAAGGTGATCGGGTCGATCGACGCCTCGGAGTTCCTCGTCGCGATCGCGGCCAGCGCCGGCTTCCTCGTCGGCCTCGGCTCGGAGAACATCGACTTCTCCTGGGTGATCGTGCTGCTCCTCGGCGGCGTGATCGCCGCGCCGATCGCCGCGTGGCTGGTGCGCCACATCCCGCCGCGGATCCTCGGCTCGGCCGTGGGCGGCCTCATCATCCTGACCAACGTCCGCACGCTGCTGCGCAGCGACTGGATCGGCGCCCCCGGCGGCGTGCAGGCCGTCGCCTACGCGGCGATCGCGGTCGTCTGGGCCGCCGCGATCGCCTACTCGGTGCGCGAGTACCGCAAGGACAAGGCCCACGAGTCGGTCGAGGCCTACGAGGCCGAGCTGCGCAAAGAGGAGCCCACGGCCTCCGCCTGACCCCGGACCGCCCGCAGGGCCCGGCCCCCGCCCAGGGTGCCGGGCCCGATCCTGCACAGCCGGCGCGGCCCCGACGGCGGCTACTGGCTCGCCCGCCCCGCCGCCGAGATCTCCTTGGCCGACGTCGTCCGCGTCACGGAGGGCGTCGAGCAGGCCACCCGCCGCTTCCCGGGCGCCGCCGCGCCCCTGGACGCGATCTGGGGAACGCCTGCGCGACCACGAGAACGCCCTGCTCGGCGAGGTCGCCCTCGCCGACGTCATGTCTCCGCCCGCGCCCTGCCCGGCTGCCGGGAATCGCGTGCTCGATCGTACGGACGAGCCCGGCGGGGGCGTGACCACCTCGGACGGGATCGCCTCTTGACAAACGGTTGTTATATCGATTCAATCCGGGCATGTCTCCCCCCAGCAGCGCACGCCGCTTCTTAGCGGCCGCCTCGGCGGCCCTGCTCTCCCTGACCCTCGCCGCGCAGCCCGTCCAGGCGGGCCGCGACGGGCACGGCCGCCCCGGCGGCAAGGTCCAGCTCGAACACCTCGACCGCGGGCTCGTCGCGGTCTCCACCGGCCAGGGCGTCTTCCTGAGCTGGCGGTTGCTCGGCGACGAGGTCACCGGCCACGGCCCCGGGGGCATGACGGGGCCGGGCTTCCGCGTCTACCGCGACGGCCGGCCGATCGCCACCGTCACCGACAGCACCAACTACCACGACCGCGCCGGCACCTCACGGTCCCTGTACCGGGTCGCCCCGATCGTCAAGGGACGCGAGGGGAAACACGGCCCTGCCGCGACGCCGTGGGTTGAATCGTTTCACGACATCCCGCTGAAAAAGCCCGCGGACGGGGTCACCCCGACCGGCGAGGCGTACACGTACTCCGCCAACGACCTCAGCGTCGGCGACGTCGACGGCGACGGGCAGTACGAGTACATCGTCAAGTGGGACCCGTCCAACTCCAAGGACGTCTCCCAGCGCGGCTACACCGGCAACACCTACCTCGACGCCTACGAGTTCGACGGCACCCTGCTGTGGCGGCTCGACCTGGGCATCAACATCCGCTCCGGCGCCCACTACACCCAGTTCCTCGTCTACGACTTCGACGGCGACGGCCGCGCCGAGACCATGCTCAAGACCGCCCCCGGCACGAAGACGACCCGCTACGCCAAGGACGGCCGGGTCCTGTCCGAGCGGTACATCACCATGCCCAAGCAGGACGTCAAGGCCGGGTACTCCAACCACGACGACTACCGCAAGAGCGCCGCCGACTACTTCGACCACCTCGTCGGGATCTTCGAAAGCTGGCACGAGCACCCCGAGGTGGTGGCCGGCCGCTGGCCCGCCACCCTTGAGCAGGCCTTCGGCATCGAGCCCCGGCACGAGTACCCGCTCTCGCGCGCGGCGGCCACCGACCTCGTCACCTACTTCGTGGACGAGTACGCGCCCGCCCGCAGCGGCAACAACCGGTTGCGGGAGTTCGAGGGCTACATCCTGACCGGCCCCGAATACCTCTCCGTCTTCGACGGCGCCACCGGCAAGGAACTCCAGACCATCCCGTACAAGCCCGGCCGCGGCGACGACGGCCTGCTCTGGGGTGACTACGCGATGTCCAGGATCGAGCCGGGCAACCGCGTCGACCGGTTCCTGTCCGCGGTCGCCTACCTCGACGGCAAGCGCCCGTCGGCGGTCTTCGCCCGCGGCTACTACACCCGCTCCACCCTGGTCGCCTACGACTGGAACGGCAAGAAGCTCAAGGAACGCTGGTACGCCGACAGCGGCCACGTCTCCATGAGCAACCCGTTCGACGACTCCCCGCACGGCGTCGACGGCACCGACCCCGAGTTCGGCACGCTCACCACGCAGGGCTTCCACTCCCTGAGCGCCGCCGACGTGGACGGCGACGGCAAGCAGGAGATCGTGTACGGGGCCGCGACCATCGACCACGACGGCCGCCTGCTCTACTCCTCCTTCGCCCAGGGCCCGCCCGAGAGCGCCGTCCCCGGCCAGAGCGTCCGGCTCGGCCACGGCGACGCCATGCACGTCGGCGACTTCGACCCCGACCACGAGGGCCTGGAGATCTGGACCGTGCACGAGGGCGGCCGGTGGGCGCCCTACGGCTGGGCCATGCGCGCCGCCGCCACCGGCGAGGTGCTGTTCGGCGGCTACAGCGGCGTCGACACCGGGCGCGGCATGGTCGGCGACATCGACCCGGACCGCCGCGGCCTGGAGGCCTGGTCGTCGATGCCGCCCGACCAGGCCATCGACGCCGGGCTCTGGTCCGCCCGCGGCGAACACCTCGGCAGGGACGTGCCCGGCACCAACATGAGCATCCGCTGGGCCGCCGACATGACCACCCAGATCGTCAACGGCACCGCCACCACCGAACTCCAGACGCCGACCATCGACGACTGGAGACGCGGCACCCTGCTCACCGCCGAGGGGACGCTCACCAACAACTGGACCAAGGGCAACCCCGGCCTGGTCGCCGACGTGCTCGGCGACTGGCGCGAGGAGCTGCTGGTGCGCACCGCCGACAGCACCGCCGTACGGGTCTACATGAGCACCGAGGTCACCGACCGCAAGCTGTACACGCTGATGCACGACGCGCAGTACCGCGCCGACGTCGCGCGGCAGCAGACCACCTACAACCAGCCCGCCTACCCGAGCTTCTACCTGGCCTCGGACATCGAGTGGGCGAAGGTGCCGATCCCGCGCATCCACACCCCGCGCCGGTAGCGGCCTCGCCCGTACGGTGTGACCGGCCGCACCGTACGGGTCCCTCGCCGTCAGAGCTTCAGGTCGAGCCGGATCCAGTACACCGTGGACAGGTACTCGGAGAAGTCGGCGACGAGCTCCGGCGCGTACTCCTCCTGGTCGCGGAGCGCCACCTGGAGCGGGCGCCCGGCGTAGGCCGCCGAGATGCGGTAGCGGGCGATGGGGACGTCCACCAGTCCGGACCCATCGGGGGTGCGGATCGCCCGGCGGCTGATGACCTTACCCGGGGAGCCGTCCAGCAGCGGGCTCTCGGGGGTGAGCATCAGCTCGACGTGCTCGTCCTCCAGGTACGCCTCCGGGTCCTGGGGGTCGGTGCTGTCCAGGTGGAACAGGACCAGGCCGCCGTAGTGGCCCAGCCCGTCGGGCTTCTCGCCGGTGAGCTTCCAGGTGAAGTCCCTGATCGCGCCGGTCGGCCCGGCGAACGAGGCGTCGTTCTCGGGGTGCAGGTCCAGCAGGTATTTCACCCCGTCCCGCTCGACCTCCATCGTGGCCGTCACGCGGAACGTGGCCGCGACGTCGGTCTCCACCCGGTAGCGGCCGTCGGCGTCGGTCGGCACGATGAGGTTACTGTTATACAAGAACTGATTGTCGGCGATGATCTTGGCGCCCCGGAGCGGCCGCCCGTCGGTGCCCACCACCCGGCCCTTGAGCACGCCCGGTTCCACCCCGGCACTGCTTTCGGCGCTGTCTGCGGCTTCCGCCGAGACCGGGGTCTCGTCGCCCCTCTGCGGTTCGGTGGTCATCGGCATGGGGGTGATGACGCAACCCGTCAGACACACTAACAGAGCGCCCGTGGGCGCCATTCTTCTCATGGCGGGACATCCTAGATCCTTCAGCTTGCAACCCCCTTGGAACCTGTGAACGGAGTCCGAACTACCCGTTTCAGGCCAGCAGCCGGACGATCGAGGCGAACACCCCCGGCAGCCGCCGCGCCGCCGGGACCACCAGCCGCGCCGTGCCCGGCCGCCCGGCCACCCGCGCCAGCGCCCCCGTCAGCACCCGGTGCGTGCGCGACAGCCGCCGCCACGCCCCCTCGTACTCCTCCGGCCGGTCCTCCGCCAGGCAGCGCGCCAGGACCTCCGCCGAGCGCACCGCCAGCGACACCCCCTCGCCGGTGAGCGCGTCCACGTACCCGGCCGCGTCGCCCACCAGCAGCACCCGCCCGGCCCGCCGCGCCCGCGCCCGCTGCCGGAACGGCCCCGCGCCGCGCACCGCCGTCACCGCGGGCCCTCGCAGCCGCCCGGCCAGGCCGCCGAAGTCCGCCAGCAGTTCGTCGTACGGGCGACGCGCCGCACTCAGGATCGCCACTCCCACCAGCTCGTCGCCGACCGGGGTGACATAAGCCTCACCCCTGCGCGACCAGTGCACCTCCACGAAGTCTGTCCACGGCGCCACCCGATAGTGGCGCCGCAGCCCGTACCGGCGCACCCCGCCGGGCGGCGCGTCCAGCCCCAGCGAGCGGCGGAGCGGCGAATGCAGCCCGTCGGCGGCCACCAGCCAGCGCGCCCGCAGCCCCGCCGCCTCGACCCCGTCGCGATCCTGCACGACATCCGTGACCCGGCCCGTGACCGTCTTCACGCCCAGCCCCGCCGCCCGCTCCTGCAGCGCCTCGTGCAGCGCGACCCGCCGCGCCCCCAGCCCCGGAGCGTGCCCGAACGCCGCCCGCACCCCGCCCCGGTGATCGAGGTAGTCGATCCCGCGCAGCGCACGCCCCGGCACCGTCACCCCCATCGCGGCCAGCGCCGCCACCCCCGCCGGCATCAGGCCCTCGCCGCACGCCTTGTCCACCGGGCCGGTGCGCGGCTCCACCACGACCGCCTCCAGGCCGAGCAGGGCCGCGTGGATCGCCGTCGCCAGCCCCGCCGGGCCGCCCCCGGCCACCAGCACGTCGATCACGTGGCCAGCGCCGCGTTCTCGGTACGGATCCGTACCGAGAGCAGCGCCGCGTTGAGCACCGTGAACACCAGCGCCGTCACCCACGCCGTATGCACCAGCGGCAGCGCGAACCCCTCCACCACCACCGCCACATAGTTCGGGTGCCGCAGCCACGACAGCCGGTACGGGCCGCGCCGCACCAGCGGCAGCCCCGGCACCACGATCACCTTCGTGTTCCAGCGCGGCCCCAGCGCGGTGATGCACCACCAGCGCAGCGCCTGCGCGGCCAGCACCAGGGCGAGCATCGGCCAGCCCAGCTCCGGCAGGAACGGCCGCCCGGCCAGCCACACCTCCAGCGGCGCCCCTGCCAGCAGCGCGCTGTGCAGCAGCACCATCCACGGATAGTGGCCCGCGCCGCTCTCCACCCCGCCGCGCGCCAGGCTCCAGGCGGTGTTGCGCTTCGCGACGACCAGCTCGGCCAGCCGCTCCAGGCCGACCAGCAGAACGAGGACGAGATACCAGATCATGCGGTCACCAGCGCAGCAGGACGAGTTCGGAACAGAAACCGGGGCCCATCGCGATGAGCACCCCCCACGAGCCGGGCTCCGGCCGCCGCGACGCGAGCGTCTCGCCCAGCACGTGCAGCACCGACACCGACGACAGATTGCCGTTCTCGGCCAGCGACCGCCACGTCACGTCCAGCGCCCCCGGCGGCACGTCCAGCACCTCCGCCACGGCCTCCAGCACCTTCGGCCCGCCCGGATGACACACCCACGCCGCCACCTCACCGGTCGAGACCCCGTGATCGGCCAGAAACCCCCGCACATCCTCCCCGAGATGACGCCGCACCACCTCAGGCACCCCCGCGTCCAGCACCACCCGCAGGCCGCCCCCGCCGACCCGCCAGCCCATCACATGCTCCGAGTCCGGATACAGATGACTCCGCGTAGCCACCACCACCGGCCCCCGCCCGCCGCCGGTCACCTGCTGTGCGGCCTCGCCCGTACCACCTCCAGGCTCGTCCGCCACCCCTGGCGTACGGCCGGGACTGCCGCCCGCCACCCCGTCCGGCGTCCCTGGCGCACGGCCGGGAGAGCCGCCCGCCACCTCGTTCGCACGTACGGTGCCGCCCGTACTGCCCGGTGCCCGGCGGGAGCCGCAGGCGACGACGGCAGCCGCGCCGTCCCCGAAGAGCGCACTCGCCACCAGCCCCGCGGCCGAGCCGTCGCCCCGCTGCACGGTGAGCGAACAGAGCTCCACCGCCAGCAGCACGGCCACATGATCGGGCCAGCCACGCAGGTAGTCATGGAGCCTGGCGATACCGGCAGCCCCCGCCACACAGCCCAGCCCGAAGATCGGCAGCCGCTTCACATCGGGCCGCAGCCCCAGCGCTCCCACCAGGCGGGCGTCGACCGACGGCACCGCGATCCCCGTCACCGACGTGAACATGATCATGTCCACGTCGGACGGGACCAGCCCGGCGGCGTCCAGCGCCGCCCCCACGCTCTCACGCCCCAGCTCGACCGCGGCGCTCACGTACGCGTCGTTGGCGTCGCCGAAGCCGTCGAGCTTCTCGTAGTCCTCGATCGGCAGAGCCAGATTGCGGTACTCCACCCGGGCACTGCGGTGCAGCCGGTCGAGCAGGCGCCGGTCGGCACCGGCCGGGAGACAGATGCGGGCCGCCATATCGGTCAGCTCGGCCTGCGGGTACCGGTACGGGGGAAAGGCGCAGCGGACTGCGGCGACATAGGTCATGGAGGGCTCCCTGGGCCGGGCGGCCGAAAACTCTCGTCCATGCCACGTTTCCCCCCAGGTGGATCGCCTAAGCCCGGCACCACGATCTTCCCCGAGGATCAGCCGGTCAACCCACGACAATTCACCCGAGGCACGGCCATCAGCGCCGGCAAATCATGACCACGCCGCCCAGCCTCCGGCGAGATGCCTGGCCGAGGACTTGAACCTGCGACTCCTGCACCCCCAGTGCAGTGCGCTACCAAGCCATACGGAGGAGTCGCCCCTAGTAAGCCCGGCGGGTCGCTTTTAGGTGGAAAGTCGCTTCCAGGCCGAATCGGCGGTAGATGCGGGTTGGCGCGGTGATCTCAGGCAGGGGAGGGGAACGTAGCATCGGGCTGTGACGGAGGGCGGGCGCCGGATGGTCGCCGGGCTGGCGCGTGGCTGCCATCCCGGCCCGACGGTGGCCGTCACGGCGCTGGTCACCGCGCTCGCGGCGGCGGCCGGGCAGGACGCGGGCGGTTGCCTGCTGGTGGCATTCGCCGTGCTGTCGGGCCAGTTGTCGATCGGCTGGTGCAACGACGCCGCCGACGCCGGCCGGGACGCGGCGGCGGGGCGGGCGGACAAGCCTGCGGTGGACGGCACGATCACGCCGCGCGCTCTGTGGGTCGCGGCGGCGGTGGCGCTGGTGTGCTGTGTGCCGCTCTCGTTCGCGTCCGGGGTGCTCGCGGGCTCGGCGCATCTCCTCGGGGTGCTCGCGGCGTGGGCGTACGACCTGGGGTTGAAGGCCACCGTGCTGTCGTGGGCGCCGTACGCGGTCGGGTTCGGGGTGCTGCCGGGCTTCGTGACGCTCGGGCTGCCGGGGGAGCCGTGGCCCGCCTGGTGGGCGACGGCGGCGGCCGCGCTGCTCGGGGTGGGCGCCCACCTGGCCAACGTGCTGCCGGACCTGGCGGACGACCTGGCGACCGGCGTCCGCGGCTGGCCGCAGCGGCTCGGCGCGGCCCGCCTGCGCGCCCTGCTCCCGCTCCCGCTCCTGGCCGCCACCTGCCTCCTCGTCTTCGGCCCGGGCACTCAGCTCGACGCTCCCGCCCCACCCACGGGGACGGCCCCGCACCGCTCCTCCGCGTCACCGCCGGTCTGTTCGGAGGCGGCGAAGCGGGATTGTCCTACCCCGTCCCAGGAGGTGGCGGGCTGGGCCGCGCTGGCTGCGGCGACAGGGCTCGCGGCGGCAGGGATGACGATGTCCCGCCGCCACCCCAGGGTGCCGTTCGCGGCGGCCATCGCGGTGGCGGGCGTGGACGTGGCGCTGCTGCTGCACGGCGGCGCCTCGCTCACCTCATGAAGCCCCGCAGCCAGCGGAGAGCCACCGCGCACGCCAGCGGGACCGGCACCGTCCCCGGCCCCAGCCCCACCTCCACCAGCAGGTCGAACACCTCTTTGCGGCGGGCGGCGGTGGCGATGGCGGCGTCGATGAACCCGGGTGACTGCGCCAGCCGGGCCAGCAGGTCCGTGGTCCGCAGGTGCCGCCCCAGCTCCCGCCGGAGCGCGTCGCGGTAGACGGGCAGCGGGTCGCCGGGCGCGGCGGCGGCCGCCTCGCCGGCCAGCCGCCCCGACAGCAGCGCGTAGTAGATGCCCTCGCCGGTCAGCGGGTTGATCAGGCTGGCGGCGTCCCCGGCCAGCAGCACCCGCCCGGCGCCGGGCGCGGGCCGCCCGGTCGACAGCGGCAGGTGGTGGGCGCGCAGGTCGCGGGCGGGCCGGTCCGGCAGCAGCTCGGCGAGCCTGCCGTGCAGGACCTGCCGCCCGGGCAGCCCGGTGGCGTGCAGCCGGGGGAGGAGCATGCCGAACCCGACGTTCGCGGTGCCGTCGCCGATCGGGAAGGACCAGGCGTACGCGGGCCAGCCCGCCCGCTGCATGGCGATGAGCTGCACGTCGTCTTCATCCGGTACGGACGCGTACCCCCGCACGGCGATGGCGGTGTGCCGTTCGGGTGAGGCCGGCAGCCCGATCAGCCGCCGCGCCGCGGAGTTGGCCCCGTCGGCGGCGACGACGGCCCGGGCCCGGATGCCGTCCACCTCGGCCACCGGCCCTGCCCCCGATAGGGCCCTGACCCGGTGGACGCGCACCTCGGCCCCGGCCGCCCGGGCCGCCTCGACCAGCCGGGCGTCGAACACCCGGCGCGGCACCACGTGGTTGGGCCGCGCCGCGGTCGCCGACACCCGCAGCCCGCCGGGGGAGACCACGGTCAGCCGGGGCGCCGGGCGGTAGTCGTCGATGAGCCCCGGCACGCCCAGCCGGGCCAGCTCGTCACGGCCGTGGGCGGCGATGCCGTCGCCGCACGCCTTGTCGCGGGGGAACCCCGCCTTGTCGAGCAGCAGCACCCTAAGGCCGGGCCGCAGACGCAGCGCGCCGAGCGCCGCCGCTGATCCGGCGGGCCCGGCGCCCACGACCACGAGATCCCACACGTCCTCCATGGGAGGACTTCTCCCCCGTCAGGGGGTCCGGGTCACTTGCCGAACCCGGCGGTCAGGCCGCTCAGCAGCTGGCGGCGTCCGATCACGTACAGGATCAGGATCGGCAGCGTGGTCAGCATCACGGAGGCGAGCACCGCGGGCACGTTCACGCTGTACTGGCCCTGGAAGGTCCAGAGGGCCAGCGGCAGGGTCCGCTTGTCGGGGCTGTGGGTCAGGACCACCGGCAGCAGGAACCCGTTCCAGATCTGCAGCGCGTTGTAGATCGACACCGTCACCACGGCCGGCCGGGTGAGCGGGAAGGCCAGCCGCCACATCGTGGTCTGCTCGCTGGCCCCGTCGAGCCGCATCGACTCGAACAGCTCCTTCGGCACGTCCCGGATGAAGTTGGCCAGGACCAGCACCGACAGCGGGATCGCGAAGGCGATCGACGGCAGGATCAGCGCCAGCAGGCTGTCGTAGAGCTGCATCCTGATGATGATCAGGTAGATCGGGATGACCACGGCCTGCAGCGGGATGGCCAGCCCCATCAGGAACAGCGAGTTGACCGACCTCAGGAAGCGGTTCCCGGTCGCCCGTATGATCGCGTACGCGGCCATGAACGAGAACAGCACCGCCGGGACCACCGCGCCGATCGCGACGATCAGGCTGTTGAGGAAGTACAGCGGGAAGTCGGACTCGATGACCAGCCGGTAGTTGTCCAGCGTCGGGTCCGTGGGCGGCGCCATCGGGTTCGACAGATAGTAGTTGCTCTGCGACTTGAAGCTGGTGATGACCACCCAGTAGATGGGGACGATCACGATCGCCAGCCAGACCCACGAGAGCGCCCCGCCGATCCAGTTGTAGCCCTCGCGCGGCGTGGACGGGCCACGGCGGCGTCGCCGGCCTCCGGAACCCCGCGCGGTGTCCGGGTGACTGGACATTATGGTCGCCATGTCAGGCCCCCTCGAGCTGGCTCGCACTTGAGTCCCGGCCGCCCAGCCTGCGCAGGAAGAGCGCCAGGGCGAGGCCCACGAGGACGAGGATGACGGCGATGGCGCTGGCCGGGCCCATCAGGTTCGCGTTGTAGCCCCGCTTGTACATGTCGACCGCCAGCACCCGAGTGGCGTCGCCAGGTCCACCTGCCGTCAGCACGAAGATCAGGTCGAAGAGGGTCAGCGAGCCGACCACCATGAGGGTGGAGGACGTGATGATCGTGTACTTGAGCTGCGGCAGCGTGATGCTGAAGAACTGCCGTACGCGTCCCGCCCCGTCGAGCTCCGCCGCCTCGTACATCGAGCGCGGGATCTGCCGCACGCCGCCCTGATAGAGCAGCGAGTGGAACGGAATGTACTGCCAGGACACGATGAAGATCACGACTCCGACGGCGAGTGAGCCCTCAC
Organism: Nonomuraea sp. NPDC049649; assembly: GCF_040675175.1. Lineage (NCBI taxonomy): Bacteria > Bacillati > Actinomycetota > Actinomycetes > Streptosporangiales > Streptosporangiaceae > Nonomuraea > Nonomuraea sp. NPDC049649. The sequence continues at coordinate 229,843 of NZ_JBFAOH010000002.1, read as the reverse complement.
CGAGCCAGTCCTGGACGAGGAAGTCCAGGCCGAGCCCGGCGCCGAGACCGAAGTTCGGGTCGAGCAGCGCCTTGTACGTGATCGCGATGGCGGCCGAGCTGAGCAGCAGCGGGATGAAGTACAGGACCGCGAGCAGCTCCCGATAGCGCTGGCGCCCGGCCAGGAACACCCCGATCAGGATGCTGGCCGGCGTCTGCACCAGCCAGGACAGCGCCATGATCAGGAACGTCACCCACAGGGCGTGCGGGAGCCCGGGATCGCTCAGCACCGACTTCCAGCTCGTAAGCCCGCTGAACGAGATGTCGGGGCCGAGCCCGTCCCAGGTCGTGAAGCTCAGCAGCAGCACCCCGATCAGAGGTATCACCGCGAAGATGAGGAAGACGACCAGGGCGGGGACGGCCAGCCACGCGAGGGAGCCGTTGCCGCGCACGCGTGACGCGGCGGCAGACCGGCCCCCTCGGGATGGAACGCTGACGAACGTGCTCACTTGCCGATGACCGCGTTCATGTTGGAGGCGAAGTCCTCAGGGCCGATCGACAGCTGGAACAGCTTGGCGATGTTGTCGAGCAGCACCTCGGCGGCGGTCGGGCTGAGCGCCTGGTCCCACGACTGCTGGAAGACCTTGGCGTTGTTGGCGATGCCGACGACGAAGTTGAGGAAGTCGGCGTCCTCGGAGTTGCCGAAGTGCTTCTCCGAGCCCTTGATCACGGGAACCGCGCCGGTCTCCACCCACTCCTTGGCCGAGGTGTCGCTGATCAGCTCGGTGGCGAAGAACTTCTTGGCGATCTCCTTCTGCTCGGGCGTGGCCTTGGAGGAGATCGACATGTACTGGCCGGGGTTGCCGACCGTGTTGCCGGGGTCGCCCTTGCCGCCGTCGATCGGCGGGAAGTTCATATAGCCGAGGTTGCCGCCGGAGACGAAGTCGCCGCCGTCCTGCTTCATGCTGCCGTACGTCCAGCCGCCGTGGAGCATCATGGCGGCCTTGCCGGTGTAGAGCAGCGCCTGGTCGGCGTTGGAGTCGGCGGTGACCGAGGAGAAGCCCTTGATGAACCCGTCGGCCTTGATCAGGTCCTGCATCATGGTGAGGGCCTTGATCGAGTCGGGGTGCGACCAGGCGTCCTTCTCGGCGTCGAACACGGCCTGGAACACCTCGGGGCCGCCCAGCCGGTCGAAGAGGAACTCCAGCCACATCATGTTGGTCCAGCGCGACTGGCCGCCCAGCGAGAACGGCGCGATGCCCGCGGCGTTGAACTTGGGGACCAGGTCCATGATGTCGCCCCAGCTCTCGGGCGGCTGGGCGCCGATCTTGTCGAAGGCGCGCTTGTCGTAGTAGAGGACGATCGGCTGCATCGTCTCGCACGGCATCGCGTAGATCTTGCCGTCGACGGTCGCCGCGCCGAAGGACGAGGGGAACAGGGCGTCCTTCACGGCCTGGTTCTCGTCGAACCACGAGGTCAGGTCCTCGACCTGGCCCGCCTGGACGTAGCTGCGCAGGCCGCCGCCGCCCCAGCCCCAGATGATGGTGGGCGCCTCGCCCGCGCCGATCGCCGTCTTGATCTTCGTCTTGAAGGCGTCGTTCTGGAACGTCGTGAATTCGATCTGGCCATCGGGGTTGGCCTGGTTGAACCGCTCCGCCGTCCGCCTGCGGACGCCTTCCTGCGGTTCCGTCGACAGGAACCAGTAGCTGGCCTTGGCGCCGCCGCTACCGCCCTGGCCGCCGCCACCGGTGGTGCCGGGGCCGGAGGTGCCGCACGCGGCGAGCGCGGCTCCCAGGGGCAGGCCCATCGAAAGGGCGAGGAAAGTGCGGCGAGAGGTTGTCCTGGACTCCACGCTGATCTCCGTATTTGAACGCCGGGGGGATGGTGCCGCGGCTCCACAATGTCGAAACATTTTCGAAACGACCGCGTGGCACGCCAATCTAGATTTCGGCCGCAAGGGTGTCAACCTCTCCTTGCACGAAAAAAGCCTCTCCTCAAGAGCCTGACGAGTGGGATACGCTCGCACGGGCGTCACGCTGGGCTACTGGGGACGAGAGCACTCCCGCCCCGGGCCGTGACAGGCGCCCGAAACATTTCGAAACTTTGCGGCAAAGAGCCGCCCTCTAAGGAGAGCGATCAATGACGGCTCTGGATCGGTCGCCGGCGGCGGGGTCGACCCTCCGCCCCTGGCAGGATCCCACCCTTCCGGTCGAGGAGCGGGTGGACGCCCTGCTCGCCGAGATGACGGTGGAGGAGAAGGTCGCGCAGCTCGGCAGCCGGTGGGAGGGCAACACGATGGGCGACCCCGAGGTCGCCCCCGACCCCGAGGAGGGGGGCACGGGCAACGTCGCCCCGCTGCAGGACGTGTTCGCCGCCGCGAACACCTCCTCGTTCCGGGACGCCGTCCGCCTCGGCATCGGCCACCTGACCCGCGTGCACGGCAGCAAGCCGGTGAGTCCCGCCGAGGGCGCCGCCGAGGTGGTCCGGCTGCAGCGCGAGGTGGTCGAGCAGTCCAGGCTCGGCATCCCCGCGCTGGTCCACGAAGAGTGCCTGACCGGATTCACCGCCTATGGGGCGACCGTATACCCGGCGGCGATCGCCTGGGCCGCCACGTTCGACCCCGATCTGGTGGCGCGGATGGCCACCGCGATCGGGCGCGACATGCGCTCCGTCGGCGTCCACCAGGGCCTGGCGCCGGTGCTGGACGTGGTCCGCGACTACCGGTGGGGCCGGGTCGAGGAGACCATGGGCGAGGATCCGTACCTCGTCTCGATGATCGGCTCCGCGTACGTGCGAGGACTGGAGAGCGCCGGCATCATCGCCACGCTCAAGCACTTCGCCGGCTACTCCGCCTCACGCGCCGCCCGCAACCACGGCCCGGTGCCGATGGGCCGGCGCGAGCTGATGGACATGATCATGCCGCCGTTCGAGACGGCCATCGAGCTGGGCGGCGCCCGCTCGGTGATGAACTCCTACTCCGACATCGACGGCGTCCCCGCCGCCACCGACCCGTGGCTGCTGACCGAGGTGCTCCGCGACGACTGGGGATTCACCGGGACCGTCGTCTCCGACTACTGGTCCATTCCGTTCCTGGCCACCATGCACCTCACCGCCGCCGACGCCGCCGAGGCCGGCGTGCAGGCGCTCACCGCCGGGCTCGACATCGAGCTGCCCGACACGCTCGGCTTCGGCCAGCACCTGGCCGAACGGGTCCGCCGCGGCGAACTGCCCGAGGAGCTGATCGACCGGGCGGCGCGCCGCCTGCTCATCCAGAAGGCGCAGCTCGGGCTGCTGGACGCCGGCTGGACCCCGGAGGACTCGGTGAGCGATGCCGGGACCGTCGAGCTGGACTCGCAGGCCAATCGGGAGCTGGCCCGCGAACTGGCCGAGCGGTCCGTCATCCTGCTCGACGCCGGCACCGCGCTGCCGCTGCTCGGTGAGGACCGCACGGCGCCGCGCCGGATCGCCGTCGTCGGGCCGTGCGCCGACGACCCGCGCACGTTCATGGGCTGCTACGCCTTCCCCAACCACGTGCTGCCCCGCCACCCCGGCCTCGGCCTCGGCGTGGAGGCGCCGAGCGTGCTCGACGCGCTCCGCGCCGAACTGCCGGACGCCGAGATCGTGTACGAGCGAGGCTGCGACGTCCGGACCCCGGACCGCGAGGGCTTCGCCGCCGCGGCCGCCGCGGCCCGCGACGCCGACCTGTGCGTGGCCGTCGTCGGCGACCTGGCCGGCATGTTCGGCCAGGGCACCTCCGGCGAGGGCTGCGACGCCGACGACCTGCGCCTGCCCGGCGTCCAGGAGGACCTGGTGCTCGAGCTGGCCGGCACCGGCACCCCGGTCGTGGTGGTCGTGGTCTCCGGCCGCCCGTACTCGCTCGGCGAGGTCCACCCCAGGGCCGCCGGCCTCGTCCAGGCGTTCATGCCCGGCCAGGAGGGCGGCGCCGCCATCGCGGGCGTGCTGTCCGGCCGCGTCCAGCCCGGCGGCAAGCTGCCGGTGCAGATCCCGCGCACCCCCGGCGGGCAGCCGCACACCTACCTGCAGCCGCCGCTCGGCGCCGACAGCGACGGCATCAGCAACGTGGACCCGACCCCGCTCTTCCCCTTCGGGTACGGGACCTCGTACACCTCCTTCGAGCTCGGCGAGTTCCGGATCAGCGACACCGAGGTGCCCACCGACGGCGAGTTCACCGTCTCGGTCCGGGTCCGCAACACCGGCTCGCGCGCCGGCGACGAGGTCGTCCAGCTCTACCTGCACGACGTGCTCGCCCAGGTCACCCGGCCGGTCCGGCAGCTCACCGGGTTCGCCAGGGTCCGGCTGGAGCCGGGCGAGGCCGCCGACGTGGTCTTCCACGTGCACGCCGACCGCACCGCGTTCACCGGCCGCGACCTGAAGCGGATCGTCGAGCCCGGCGACATCGAGGTGTTCGCCGGCACCTCCGCCCGCGACCTGCCGTGCTCGGGCACCGTGCGGCTCACCGGGCCGCTGCGGGAGGCGGGCCACGACCGGCGGCTCCACACACCAGTGGACGTGCGACCGGTGGGGGGACGGGACTAGCCGTGCGACCCAAGCGCCCGACGCTGGCCACGATCGCGGCCTCCGCCGGCGTGTCGGTCGCCACCGTCTCCAAAGTGCTCAACGGCCGCAGCGACGTGGCACCGGCGACCCGTTCCCTGGTGCTGTCGGCGCTGCGGCAGCACGACTACGTCGCCGCGCCGCCCCGGCGCGGCGCCGAGGCCTGCACGATCGAGCTGCAGTTCGACGCCGACCTGAACGCGTACTCCAGCGAGATCATCCAGGGCGCGGTCCGGGCCGGGGGAGAGCTCGGCGTGTCGGTCGTCATCAGCATCCGCAGAGGCCGCGAGCGCACCAGCAAGTGGGCCAGGGAGCTGGCGGCGTCCGGCCGCCGCGCCCTGATCGCGGTCACCAGCGAGCTGACCTCCGCGCAGCTCGCCGCGCTGGCCGAGGCCAACCTCCCGCTGGTCGTGATCGACCCGCTCAACCTGCCGCGCACCCGCGTGACCAGCGTCGGGTCGACCAACTTCGCGGGCGGGCTGGCCGCCACCCAGCACCTGCTCTCCCTCGGCCACCGGCGCATCGCCTACCTGGGCGGTCCCGCCACGGCGGCGTGCAACCAGGCGCGGCTGCACGGCTACCGCGCCGCCATGGAGGCCGAGGGCGCGCCGGTCCGGCAGGAGTACATCCAGCACCGCCGGTTCCGCTACGGCGACGGGGTCGCGGCCGGGTCCGCGTTCCTCGCCCTGCCGGAGCCGCCGACCGCGATCTTCGCCGGCTGCGACGAGACCGCGTTCGGCGTGATGGAGGCCGCGCGGGGCCGCGGGCTGCGGGTCCCGGACGACCTCAGCGTGGTCGGCTTCGACGACACCCAGATAGCGCGCATGGCCTCGCCGCCGCTGACCACCGTCCGCCAGCCGCTGCGCGAGATGGGCGGCGTGGCGCTGCGGCGGGCGCTGCGGCTGGCGGCAGGCGAGCGCATCGACTCCCACCACATCGAGCTCGCCACCGAGCTCGTGGTGCGGGGCTCGACCGCGCCCGTCGCGACCGGCTGAGGAGCCGCCCTGCCTCGTCCTCGGCCCTGGCCGCACTACTGGCCACCGCGCCCGCCCAGGCGACCGCGGTGGCCACGGTCCTGCGCTACGACGCGAGCGGCGCCGCCGAACTCCGCGGCCCGTCGGCCAGGCCGGTCCGCATCGCCGGCCCACGAGATCGGCCGGCTGCACGTGGACCGCCGACGCGGCCGCCGCTGAACGATCATCCCTAGACTGGTGCCGTCCGCTGGCCCTGCCCCCGAGGAGTAGACGACGTGACGGCACCGATGCGGCTCGCCCCGGTCATCCAGCCCTACGCGTGGGGGTCGCCGACCGCCTTCCCCGAGCTGTTCGGCACCCCCGCCACCGGCGAGCCGCAGGCCGAGATGTGGATGGGCGCCCACCCGGCCGCCCCGTCCACCGCGGGCGGCGTCCCGCTCACCGAGCTGATCGCCCGCGACCCGGAGGGCATGGTCGGGCCGTCCGGCCCCGGCCTTCCTTACCTGCTCAAGGTGCTGGCCGTGGACGGCCCCCTGTCACTGCAGGTCCACCCCACGGCCGAGCAGGCGCAAGCAGGCTTCGCCCGCGAAGAGGCCGCCGGAATGCCCATCGACGACCCGGCGCGCACCTACCGCGACCCGTTCCCGAAGCCGGAGATGGTCTGCGCCCTCACCCCGTTCCACGGCCTGTGCGGCTTCCGCCCCCCGGCCGAGGCGGCGGACCTCCTGGAGAGGCTGAACGTCCCCGAGACAACCCCCTGGGTGCAGACCTTGCGGACCCGCCCCGCCACCGAAGCGCTGCGCCAAGTGTTCCAAGAGATGCTCAGCGACGACTCCAAGACCCCCCGCGAAGCCCTCGAACAAGCCCTGACCCGCATCCCCGCGACCACCTCCACCCCTGACGGGCGGGAAGACACCACCCACGGCGCGGGCAGCACGGAGATTCAGGTGTACGCGGAGCTTGCCCGGATCTACCCCGGCGATCCCGGCGTCACCGCCGCCCTGCTGCTCAACCACGTACGCCTCCAGCCAGGCGAGGCGATCTTCCTGGGCGCGGGCGTCCCGCACGCCTACCTCGGCGGCGTCGCCGTGGAGATCATGGCCAACTCCGACAACGTGCTGCGCTGCGGCCTGACCGGCAAGCACCGCGACGTGCCCGAGCTGATGCGGATCGTCGACTTCACCCCGTCGCCCCCGCACAGCATCCACCCGTCGACCGACGGCGGCGCCCACGGCTACCACCCACCGGTCACCCAGTTCGCCCTCGTCCGCCACGACCTCGCACAGGGCGCCGCGCACACCGTGAAGGGCGGAGTGCCGCAGATCCTCCTCTGCACGGAAGGTAGGGCCGCCGCGGGCGAGATCGGTCTCGGCGCGGGCGAGTCGGCGTTCGTCCCCGCGGGCACTCCCGGGTTCACGCTGACAGGCGAGGGGACGGTCTTCCGCGCCCTGCCCGGCCGAGGGAACGGGGCAGGATAGCGCCATTTGCCTTCTTGTCAACTTGGAGCTAACCTGTAAGTGCAGTTAGAGGTTAGCCGAGAGCCAGCGAGGAGGTTCAGACATGCTCCTGACGACCATCGACCCGTTCATCCAGGAGTTCGAGCGGCAGTTCGACCGGCTCGCCCGTCAGGCCTTCAACGGTGGCGCCGTCATGCCGATGGACGGCGTGCGCCGCGACGAGGACGTGGTGCTCCGGTTCGACCTGCCCGGCGTCAACCCCGACTCCATCGACGTCACCGTCGACCGGGGCGTCCTCAGCGTCAGCGCCCGCCGTGAGGAGCAGGACTTCGACAGCGAGCGGCGCTTCGTGGCCGAGCGCCCGATGGGCACCTTCACCCGCCGCGTCTACCTGTCGGAGCACCTCGACAGCGACAAGATCGAGGCGGCCTACACGGACGGTGTGCTGACCGTACGGATTCCTGTCCTGGAGCGCGCGAAGCCGCGCAAGATCGAGATTCTGCGCAGTGGTCTCAAGGCGCTCAAGGCCTGACGCGACCAGGCGCGGCACCGGGGGGCGGACGTCCGCCCCCCGTCTTCGTGAGGAAACGACGATGTCCGAGCTGCCGATCGACGACGAGCACGCGCCGCTCTACACGCTCGGGCAGGTGGCCGAGATGCTCCAGGTCCAGCAGGCGTTCCTGCGCCGCCTCGACCAGCACGACGTCATCAGCCCGCGCCGCTCCCCGGGCGGCCAGCGGCGTTACTCGCGCCACGACATCCTGATCGTCCGCCACGTCACCCGGATGGCCGACCAGGGCATGACCCTGGTGGCCATCCGCCGCATCCTGGAGCTGGAGCGCGAGCTCGGGCAGCTCCGCGAGGAACTGGCGGAGGCACGCCGGAGACTGGGAGAGCCGGGCTAGAAGGCCGGCGGACCCGCACATCAGCCCGCCGGCTGGACCGGCACCTGGGCCCGCCGGCCGGACCGGCACCTGGGCCCGCCGGCCGGACCGGCACCTGGGCCCGCCGGCCGTGGCGCGACGACGCCCGTCACACCGCCGTCAGGCGCACCAGCACCGCGTCGTCCGGCGACAGCGCCGGAACCCCGATGCCGGACACCGCCAGCGCCCGCCCGGTGAGCACATGCTCCCCGGCGACCCACTCCGGGTCGCCGTGCCGGGCCATCGAGGGCACCGGCACCAGCGGGCTCACCCGGTAGGCGGTGTCCGGGTCGAGCCCCGGCAGCCGCAGCAGCCCCGGCGGCCAGGTGGGCGGGCGCTCCAGCAGGGCGATGGCGAAGATCGCCTCGGATCCGTCTTCGGCCACCACCCCGTGCGCCTGGAACCCCTCGGGAACCTCGTCCACCCGCACCGTCGTGCCGGTGTGCAGCAGCTCCCGGTGCTGCTTGTGCAGCGCGACCCAGGAGGCCACCTCCGCCAGCTCCTCCTCGGTCAGCGCGGCGATGTCCCACTCCAGCCCGAAATGCCCGAAGAACGCGGTCACCGCGCGGAACCGCAGGCCGTGCACGCGGCCGGTGGTGTGCGAGCGCGCCGCCCCGATATGGCTGCCGATCAGCTCCGGCGGCAGCAGCTGGCCGGTCCAGCGCATGATCTGCTGCCGCTCCACCGGGTCGATGCAGTCGCTGGCCCACACCCGGTCGGTGTGCTCCAGAATCCCCAGATCGACCCGGGCGCCCCCGGACGAGCAGGACTCGATCTCCAGCCCGGGCAGGGCCGCGCGGATCTCGCCCAGCAGCCGGTAGAGGGCGAGCGTCTGCTCGTGCACGGCGGCCCTGCCGCCCGCCGCCCAGCCCGCGTCGACCAGGTCGCGGTTGTGGTCCCACTTGACGTAGTCGATGTCGTACTCGCCGATCAACGCCAGCAGCCGCTCCTTGACGTACGCGTACGCGTCCGGATGCGCGATGTTGAGCACCTGCTGGTTACGGGAGGTCGGCGGCAGCCGGTCACCCGCGCCCATGATCCAGTCGGGGTGGGCGCGGGCCAGGTCGGAGTCCGGGTTGACCATCTCCGGCTCGAACCAGAGCCCGAACCGCATGCCGTGCGCCCGCACCCGCTCCACCAGCGGCCCGAGCCCGCGCGGCCACACCCGCTCGTCCACGTACCAGTCGCCGAGCCCCGCCCGGTCGTCGCGCCGCCCCCGGAACCAGCCGTCGTCCAGCACGAACCGTTCCACGCCGATCCGCGCCGCCCGGTCGGCCAGCTCCAGCAGCCGCTCCAGGTCGTGGTCGAAGTAGACGGCCTCCCACGTGTTGAGCACCACGGGCCGCGGCGCCGGCGGATGCGACGGCCGCGCCCGCAGGAACCGGTGGAACCGGTGCGCGGCCTCGTCCAGCCCCCGCCCATAGGCGGCGTACACCCAGGGCCCCCGGTACGACTCGCCCGCCGCGAGCGTCACCTCGCCCGGCAGCAGCAGCTCGCCCCCGCCGAGGTGGGTGCGGCCGGTGTGCAGCCGCTCGGCGTAGGCGCGGTGGTTGCCGCTGAAGGCGACGTGCACCCCCCACGCCTCGCCGCGCCGGAAGCCGGCGCCGGGCGTGGTGGCGCACAGCACGGTCGCGGCGTCCGCGCCGGTCCGCCCGGCGCGGCCCTCCCGCAGGTGGGTGCCGACGGTGATCGGCCGCCGCTGCGGCACCCGTTCCTTGGCCCACCGCCCGGCCAGGTCCAGCAGCTCGGTCGCGACCGCGGGCACCGGCAGCGCCAGGTGCAGCGCCTCCAGCGCGTACGGTTCGTCATGGTCGTTGCGCAGCCCGGCGCGGGCACGCAGCAGCCCCGACGGGTGCAGCTCGACGGTGAGCGAGAGCGTGAGCCGGGCCCGCGGGTCGGCGGCCTCCGCGATCAGCGTCCGCGTCCCGCCGTCCTCCGCGAGCCGGTACGTGACGGAGGTGAAGGCCGGAGACCAGTCGCGCCCGGCGCGGTGACCGGTCAGCCCCGGCATCCCGGTCCAGCCCGTACGGGCCTCCGGCACCAGCCCGGTGCGGACCGGGACGTCGGCGGTCATGTCGAGGCGGGGACGCAGCGAGGCGGCCAGCGCGGCGAGCGCCCGGTCGTCGAGCGGCCCCAGGTCGGGACCCCAGTGCAGGACGGCGGGCAGGGCGTCGGCGGGACATTCGATCACCACGGAGACCCCGGCGGCCCTGAAGTGGTGGATGACAGGCTCCATGCGCGTCTTTCTGGCTCGGGGGACAACGCTCCGTTGATCGTTTCACGACCCGGCCCAGAAGACACGATCATGCCTCAGGCCGACGAGGCGACGCACGGAACAGGTCGTCCGCGCCGGGCCCGAGCCGCCCCACCAGCAGCCGCCCCGCCCCCGGCAGGGCGGCCAGCCGCAGCACCGCGTCACGCGCCACGATCCTGGCCCGGCTGGGCGGCGCCATCCACTTGACGAACCGGCGGCCGAACCGCTGCACCCGCTCCACGGGCCCGCGCATCCGCGCCGCGTAACGCTCCGCCGCCGCGGGCACGCCGCCGGACGCCCCCAGCTCCTCCGCGAGCACCCGCGCCCCGGCCATCGCCATCGACGCCCCGTGCCCGGCGAACAGCGACACCGCCTGGCAGGCATCGCCGAGCAGCACCACCCGGCCGCGGCTCCACTCGTCCATCTCCACCTGGCTGACCTGGTCGTGATAGAGCTCCGGCGGGTCCGGGCAGCGCCGCAGCACCTCGGGCAGGATCCAGCCCAGCCCCGCGTACCGCTCCCGCAGCACCGCGGCCGGGTCGGCGGGCGCGGCCGGATCCGCCTCCCGGTACAGGAACATCATCGCCAGCCGCCCGCCGTGCACCGCGTACGCGCCCGCCATCCTCCCGGGCACGGTCAGCATGCGGTAGCGCACCCCCACCCGCCGGTGCAGCTCCTCGTCATCGAGCAGGTACGCGGCCACGTGATGGCCCAGGTGACGCAGGAACCGCTCGCCAGGCCCGAAGACCAGCTCCCGCACCCGCGAGTGCACGCCGTCGGCCCCCACCAGCAGGTCGGCGTCGCGCCGCGTCCCGTCGGAGAGCAGGACCCGCACCCCGCCGGAGTCCTGCTCCACCCCGTCCACGGTGACGCCGTACCGTACGGGCGAGCGCACCTGGCCGGCGACCGCCCGCGCCAGGTCGCCGCGGAGCAGGCTCGTGATCTCGTACATGCCGGGCGGCAGCGCCAGCCGGCTGGTGGTCCGCCCGTCCCGGTCCACGTAGCCGATCTCGTTCACCTCGTGCCGCAGCTCGCGCAGCCTCTGGCCCAGCCCCATCCGCGCGGCCACCTCGGCGCCCGGCCCATAGAAGTCGATCATGTAGCCGCTGTCGCGGAACGCCGCGGCCCGCTCCACCAGTTCCACGTCCCACCCGGCCCGCTCCAGATGCCAGGCCAGCGTCAGCCCGGCGATCCCGGCGCCGCACACCAGGGCTCTCATCGTGACCCCAGCAGCGCCGTCAGCGGCCCGGCCAGCAGGTCCGGATCGAGGCCGGGGTCGATCGCGCGGTGCAGCACGACGCCGTCCAGCGCCGCCGCCAGCACGGCCGCCGCCGCGTCCGCGTCGCCCGCGTACCCCCGCTCGCGCAGCCACCCCGCCACGGCGGCCCGGAACCCGAGCACCTGCCCCCGCAGCCTCTCCCGCAGCTCCGGCAGCCGGGTCGCGGCCAGATAGAGCTCCACGCCCAGCAGCGACGCCGGGTCCGTGCCGGGGTAGCGGCCCAGCTCGGCCACCATCCAGCGCACCCCGTCCGCGAGATCTGCCTGCCGCGCCAGCCCGCGCGCGAACTCCTCCAGCAGCCGCCCCGTCACCTCCGTGGCCGCCTCCGTCAGCAGGTCGGTCACCGACGAGAAGTGGTAGTGCACCACCCCCGGGGCCACCCCCGCCCGCTCGGCCACCAGCCGCGTCGAGACCCCACCCCAGCCCGCCTCCACGATCAGCGGGACGGCCGCGTCGAGCAGCCGCCGCCGTGTCGGAACCGCCGCCATACGTCCTCCTCTTGGACGACCGCCCTGGACGACTGCCCAAAACAGTACGCCCCGAACCCGGACAGGTCCAGCGGCGAACCCGAGACGGCGGGATATCCGAACCACGCAGCCCCCGGCGGCCCTATCCGTTGAGAGTTTCACCCGGCCTCGTCGCCCCGGCCGACCCGGTCAAGGTCTTACGCCGGAGACCCGCCGAGGGCACCGGGCTGACGTTCGCCGAGGCTCCCGGCTCAGGACGGGTAGCGGCGCAGCAGCAGCATGGCGGCGTCGTCCGGCAGCGGCCCGCCCACATGCTCGATCAGGTCGGCCCGCAGCGCGTCCAGGGCCTCCTGCGGATCGCCGGCGTCCAGCAGCCAGGTGCGGTCGGTCAGCGGGTAGAAGGCGCCGCCGGCGTCACGCGCCTCGATCACCCCGTCGGTGAACAGCAGGATCTGGTCGCCCTCGCCGAACGACACCCGGTGTGGCTTGGGCCGGTCGGCCGCCAGAGACCCCAGCCCCAGCGGCAGGCTCTCCTCCGGCGGCTCCACCGTGAAGATCTTCCCCCCGTTGCGGAGCAGCAGCGGCGCCGGGTGACCGAAGTTGAGCAGCGAGATCTCGTCCTCGTGCACCTCGGCCAGGATCGCCGTCACGAACGTCTCCCCGCTCAGGTGGCGGCTGAGGCTGGCCTCCAGCCGCTCGCCCACCTCGGTCAGCTCGGTCATGTCGTAGGCGGCCTCGCGGAACGCGCCCAGCACCCACGCGGCCGTCTCCACCGCCGTCAGCCCTTTGCCCTGCACGTCGCCGATGAGCAGCCGCACCCCGTGCGGCGTCGTCACCACCTCGTACAGGTCACCGCCTATCTGCGCCTCCGCCGCCGCCGAGGTGTACGACAGCGCGATCCGCAGGTCGGCGGCCCGGCGCGGCACCGGCCGCAGCAGCACCCGCTGGGCGGCCTCGGCCACCAGCCGCACGTTGGCCAGCTCCCGCTCGCGCCGCAGCCGCAGATTGCTGACGATCATGCTGGCCGCGGTGACGCCCGCGACCGTGGCGATGGTGATGTTGTTCTGCCGGGTCAGCAGCACGTCCTGCACGTACGCCAGCGGCACGCACAGGGCCAGCGCGGCCGCGCCCACGAACGCGGTCCTGCGTACGCTCCCGTACACCGAGGCGAACGTCGGGCCGAGCGTCAGCAGCGGGAGGAAACCCAGATCGGGACCGGCGAGCAGGTCGGTCACCGCCACCGCGAGCAAGACGGCGAACGGCAGGTAGCGCAGCACGATCTGCGATCTCACCGGAACCCCTCAACCGGTCGCCGCCCAGTCTCGCCTCGCGCTCCGGACACGTTCCTCCCCGTGCGTGCACAGACTCCAGGCCCTGCCGGCCACGCGATCCCGGCGGGACGGAGCGTGGCCGATCATCGCGGATTCGTTGCCGCCCGTTTCCTTATCGTAGACCTTCACGGCCGCGCGCCCCGGCAAGGACGCGCGGCGAACGCTCAGCGGGCCTCGTGCCGCTGGCGGCAGGGCACGCAGTGCCGGGTCAGCGGCCGGATCTTCAGCCGCTCGAACGGGATGACGGTGCCGCAGTCGTCGCACCGGCCGTAGCTGCCGTCCGCCAGCCGCTCCAGGCCGTCGCGGATCTCGGCGATCATCCGCTCGGTGTCGGCCAGGTCGGCCAGCACGTTCTGCTTGGAACCGTCCTCGGTCCCGCCGCCGCCCTCCACCAGCGCCCGGAGTTCGTCCAGCCTCGAAGTGCGCCACATGAGCTGGCTCTGCAGCTCCTCGGTGATCGTCTGGACCTGGATCTCGCTGAGGATGACGTGCTCGTCGTGCTGGGTCATGTACGCGTCCTTTACGTGAGAGAGAAAAGGGATTCGCCGCCGTGAGGAGGACGGCGAGGTCAGGCCGTCGGGAGGGCGACCAGCGCCGCCATCGGCGGCAGGCAGAGCCGGGCCAGCCCGCGCACGGTCGCGTGCGCGGGTTCGGTGGCGCGGCTCACCGGCATGCCGAGCCTGGAACACAGGTGCCCGGCCAGCCCGGCGGCGGCACCGCCGCCGGTGAGCGTCAGCCCGCGCTCCCGCGTCTCCGGCCGCAGCCGGGCGGGCAGGCGGGACAGCAGTTCGGCCGCCGTCTCGGCGAGGCGGTCCTGGACGTGCCCGGGAAGCACGTCCGGGCCGTCGCCGGGCAGCTGCACGGCGACGGCCTCGGTGACGGCGGCGTCCCTGATGACGACCGTCTCCACGATGCCCGCGCCCACGTCCATCAGCAGGCGCGGGCGCGAGTCGGTGATGTCCAGGCCGCTGCCGAGCGCCGCGGCCAGCGGCTCTTCCACGACGGTCGCCGCGCAGCCGGCGGCCCGCCGCACGATCCCGGCGACCCTGGCCCGCTCGGCGCGGGAGGCGGTCACCGGAACGCCTATCAGCACGTGACCGGGCATGGCGGAGCCGCCGGGCGACGCCGCGCGCAGCAGCCGCTCCAGCAGCCGGGCGCAGGCGGCGTCGTCGGCGACCAGGCCGTGCCGGACCGGGCGGGGACCACCGGGCGGGGCGGCCGCCTCCTCGACGACCGACCGGCCGGGGCCGGCGAGCCGGACCCGCGCGGTGCCGAGGTCGACCGCCGCCTTGCCGTCCGGCCAGGGAACGCCGTTCCCCGTCACGTCCCGGTCCCCGCCTCGCTTCCTTCCTCGCGTCCCGGCGGCGCGACCGCCTGGTGCAGGCTCGGCACGGAGTCCTCGGAGGGGGCCGTGCGCGGTGCCGGGATCTCGGTGGCGGCACGGGCGGGCTTCTTCGCCCGGGTGCCGCGGCATGCGGGGCAGAGCTGTTCGTGGGGCGTGCGGCGCAGCTCCCCGTACGGGATCAGGGCGCCGCAGCGCAGGCAGGTGCCGTACCGGCCGCGGTCCATCCGGTCCAGCGCCGACTCGATGGCGGCGCTCTCCCGGCGCGCGAGACCGGCCAGCGTCGCGGACCCGGCCGCGACGGCGGCCGCGAGGTCGGCGCGGGCGGCGGCGAGCCGCTCCTCCAGCAGGCCGCGCAGCTCCTCAAGCCGCGCCAGGTGCTGGTCGTAGTCCTGCATGAGTGTCTGCAATGAAGCCATGAGGCATCGCTCCTAGCCTTTTAGAGATCCGGCGACTGCGCCGAGGAGACCCCGCGCCGCGACGGCACGGGGATGAGGGATCTCTAGGCGGAGGGCGGGCTCCGCGAACCCGCCGCGCGGTGTCCCGGCTGCTGAGGACCGCGGATGGCGGCCGAGCCCGCCTCGGGCCACGCCGGGGCGGCCAGCACCGGCGTCGCCTCCGGACGCTGCCGCACCGGCCACACTTGGGGCAGGTGCTCGGTCCGGACCTGCTGCAGCGGCATCGTCGACACCGTGGCGACCTCGGCCCCGGGCGCCGTCATGCCGGCGGTCTGGGAGC
The DNA here is from genome assembly GCF_040675175.1 of Nonomuraea sp. NPDC049649. NCBI lineage: Bacteria > Bacillati > Actinomycetota > Actinomycetes > Streptosporangiales > Streptosporangiaceae > Nonomuraea > Nonomuraea sp. NPDC049649. The sequence goes on along the minus strand of NZ_JBFAOH010000002.1, from coordinate 214,525 downwards.
GCTGCTGCACCGGCCCCGCACCGGCCCAGCGGGGCGTCGAGGCGACCACGACCAGGGAAAGCAGCACCAGGCCCACCACCACGAGAAACGGGGTGGAGCCGCGGGTGATGCTCCTGGTCGCCATGAGGCCGACCATAGCTCACTTTGCCGGGTGAAGCACCGGCCAAAACCGTGTGATCAGGGTGTCGGCCCAAGTCTGGGAACAGGGTCGGAAAGCACGGTGAAAGGACGGCTCGGGAGGGGTCGCGGGCAGGCTACGGTGGGTGGGTTCACATCGCGGCGACGACGAGGAGGAGCAGTGCGCACCAAGCTGCCCGCGGCGCTGCTCCTCATGCTGTCGTGGTTCCTGCCCGTCGCCGGGCCGGCCCACGCCGCGCACGCGGTCACCGCGCAGGCGGCGACCGAGCAGGGCAGGCTGGGCGGTCACCAGCCGGGCGTGCGCGAGTCTCCGCTCCCGCCGGCCACCGCGCAGGACCGGGCGCTCTCGCAGGAGGCGGCCGGCGGCGCCGCCCTGCCCCCGCACGGCGCGCCCTGCCTGTCGCTCGCGCGGACGGCCGCCGTGCCGCCGCACGGCGGCGCCGGCTCCGCGGCCTCCTGCGCGCAGATCACTCCGGCGCGCGCACCCCCGTCCTCTGCGGCGTTCTGAAACTTTCCCGACCCTTCTTCCCAAGCCCGTGGAGGCTTCCCATGTCACGTGCGCCGCTCTGGCGCGCACTGGCGGCATTCACCGTCATCGCCAGTTCTTTGCTACTTGCGCTCACCATGACGCCGCGCCTCGGGCTCGACCTGCGCGGCGGTAGTCAGCTCGTGTTCGAGACACGAGACACGCCCAACGTCAAGGCCGACGCCGAGTCGACCGACCGCGCCCTCGACGTGCTCCGCCGGCGGGCGGACGCGCTCGGGGTCGTCGACCCCACCCTGGTCCGCTCCGGTGAGCGGCGGATCATCGTCGAGCTGCCCGGAGTGCTCGACCCCGAACAGGCCGCCGAGGTCATCGGCAAGACCGCCCAGCTCTCCTTCCACGCCGTGCAGGGTGTCGTCGAGGAAGGCGACAAGGACGCCAAGGACGCGCTGAAGGACGAGAGCGGCCAGCTGCTCAAGCTCGGCCCGGCCGCCATCAGCGGCGACGGCGTCACCGACGCCAGCGAGAACAGCGACCCGCAGCGCGGGCCGGGCTGGTGGGTCAGCGTCCAGTTCCGCGACGCCGGCGCCTGGCAGAAGCTCACCGGCGAGGTCGCCTGCTACCAGGCCGGCGACCCGCGCAGGCGGCTCGCGATCGTGCTCGACAACGAGATCATCTCCTCGCCGCAGCTCGACCCGTCCATCGCCTGCCGGGCCGGCATCCCCGGCGGCGGCACCGACATCACCGGCGACTTCACCCTCGACGAGGCACGCGACCTCGCCGTGCTGATCAAGGGCGGTTCGCTGCCCGTCCCGCTGGAGATGGTCGAGCAGCGCTCGGTCGGTCCTTCCCTGGGCGCCGACGCCATCGAGGCCAGTGCCAAGGCCGCCGTGGCCGGTCTGATCATGACCGCGCTGTTCATCATCGTCATCTACCGCCTGGTCGGCCTGCTCGCCGCCGTCGCGCTGGCGTCCTACGGCCTGATCTCGTACGGGGCGCTGGTGGCCTTGGGAGCCACGCTCACCTTGCCCGGCCTGGCCGGCTTCGTGCTGGCCATCGGCATGGCGGTCGACGCCAACGTGCTCGTCTTCGAACGCGCCCGTGAGGAGTACGAGGGAGCGCCCAGGCGAGGCCTGCGCCAGGCCCTCGACCGGGGATTCAAGAACGCCTGGAGCGCCATCGCCGACTCCAACATCACCACCCTGATCGCCGCCGGGCTGCTGTTCTGGCTGGCGTCCGGGCCGGTCAAGGGCTTCGGCGTCACGCTGGCCATAGGAGTTCTGGCCTCGCTGGTCTCGGCGATGGTCATCACCCGGGTGCTGACCCACTTCTTCATCGACCGGGTGAGCCCGAAGGTGTCCGGCATCGGCTCGGTCGGCCGCGTCCGGACCTGGCTGACCACCCGCAACCCGCAGATCATGAAGCCCAAGAACCTCTGGCTGGCCCTGGCCGGGGCGGTGACCGTGGTCTCGCTGGCGGGGCTGTTCGTCCAGGGGCTCAATTTCGGCGTCGAGTTCACCGGCGGCCGGCTCGTCGACTTCACCACCTCCCGCCCGGTCGCGGCCGACGCGGCCCGGCAGGCGGTCGCGTCGGCGGGCTTCCCGTCCGCCGTGGTGCAGGCCTCCGGCGAGGACATCTCCGTACGGGCGGGCGCGCTGGAGATCGCCGACGTCAACCGGATCCAGGAGGCGCTGGGCGAGGTCGGCGGCGAGGTCACCAAGAAGCGCGACGAGTTCATCGGCCCCAGCCTCGGCGACGAGCTGCGCCGCAACGCGGTGATCGCGCTCGCCGTGGCCTTGGCCGGGCAGCTGGCCTACCTGGCGATCCGGTTCCGCTGGACGTTCGGCACGGCCGCGGTCTCGGCGCTGGTGGTCGACGTGTCGGTGGTGGTCGGGCTGTTCGCCTGGATGGGCAAGCAGATCGACGGCGTGTTCCTGGCGGCGATGCTCACCGTCGTGGGTTACTCCGTCAACGACAAGGTGGTGGTCTTCGACCGGGTCCGCGAGATCTGGGCCCTGCATCGCAAGGATCCGCTGATCAAATCGGTCAACAGCGCCATCCTGCAGACCATCCCGCGGACCATCAACACCGGTCTGGGTGCGCTGTTCATCCTGATCGCGCTGGCGCTGTTCGGCGGCGACACGCTGCGCGACTTCGCCATCGCCCTGGTGACCGGCATCATCGTCGGCACGGCGTCGTCGGCGTTCGTGGCCGGGCCGCTGGCCCTCACGCTGGCCCGGTTCGACAAGCAGCCGCCGCCGGAGCCGCCGCAGCCCCGCGCGCGGCGCACCCGCGAGGGCACCGGCGCCGTCCTGTGACGCGCTAGCCGCACCACCCCAGGACGCGCCGGTGTTCGCCGGCGCGTCCTGCGGGCAGGGGGTGCTGCGGGCCTGAACGAGCAGGTCATCGCCGTCCACGACCTCATCGACCGCATTGCCGACGTTTGGCCCGGCCTTTGACCGGCAGGGCACGGCGAGCGCTGATAATGGCCGCAACCATGATGGTGAATGGGGGGCCGAATCGATGAGCAGCCCTCAAGACGTCCACAGAGCTCTGAGCGGTCTGCTGCGGGCCGGGCAGCAGGCCTCGCTGGAGGATCTTCCGTCGCTGATCGCCCGCCACGCCCCGGATGTCGGAGCCCACCAGTGCCTCATCTACCTGGCCGACCTCCAGCAGAGCACCCTGCGGCTGCTCGCCGAGCCGGACGGCCCCGTCGGCCAGCCGGGCGTGCCGGAGGAGACCGAGGACAAGCCGCCCGACGAACTCGGCATCGACACCACCCTCGCCGGCCGCGCCTTCCAGGAGGTCCGCGTCCTGCGTAAACCCGCCGAACACGGCAGGCAGTGCTGGTGGGTGCCGCTGCTGAACGGCGCCGAGCGCCTGGGCGTGCTCCGCATCCTCGTCGACCCGCCGGACGGCGGGTCCGCGTGCGCACGCGAGGAGGACATCGCCGACCTGGCCTCGCTGCTGGGCCTGCTGGTCGGCGGCAAGCGCTCCTTCAGCGACACCTTCCGCCGCCTGGTGCGCTCGCGCCGGATGAACGTGGCCGCCGAGATGCTCTGGCACCTCATGCCGCCGCTCACCTTCGCCGACGGTGAGGTGACCATCGCCGGCGTGCTGGAGCCCGCCTACGAGATCGGCGGGGACGCCTTCGACTACGCGCTCGGCGACCACACCGTCCACCTGGCCATCTTCGACGCCATGGGGCACGACGTGTCCGCCGGGCTGACCGCCAACCTGGTCATGGCGGCGAGCCGCAACCTGCGCCGCCAGGGCGTCGGCCTGGCCGAGACGACCGAGGGCATCGAGAACCTGCTGCTGCGCGAGTTCGGCGAGACCTCCCGCTTCGTCACCGCCGTCATAGCCGACTTCGACCTGACCACCGGCATGCTGACGTGGGTGAACCGCGGCCACCACGCGCCGGTGCTGATCAGGGGCGCCCGGTGGGTCACCTCCCTGGAGTGCCCGGTCACACCCCCGCTCGGGCTCGGCCTGGAACTGCCCGTCAAGGTCTGCCAGGTGCAGCTCGAACCCGGCGACCGGCTGCTGCTCTACACCGACGGCATCGTCGAGGCGGGCCGCCACCACGGTGAGGAGTTCGGGCTGGACCGGTTCGTCCACTTCATCATGCGTCAGTCGTACGCCCGGCTGCCGGTGCCCGAGACGCTGCGCCGGCTCATCAAGGACGTCCTGGAACACCACGAGGGGCAGCTCCAGGACGACGCCACGGTGCTGATGACCGAGTGGCACGGCCGCGCCGCGGCCTGAGCACGCCCCCCGAGGTGCAGCCCCGAAACGGGAGTGCGACGCCGACCCCTGGGCGCTCCTGTGGGGAGTCCCGGTCCGGCGGCGCGGTGGCGGGCGCGGACGCATCCAGCGGCTAGGGCGCGGTGGCGGCGGCGAATCAGCGGCTGGGGCGCGATGGCGGGCGTGGGCGCATCCAGCGGCTGGGGCGCGGTGGCGGGCGTGGGCGAATCCAGCGGCGCCGTTCGGGGAGTGCGGCCCATCACCGGCTGTTGCCGCAGGTCACCGGTGTTAACCGGGTGCCTGCGGGCAGCGGGGCGGGGATGAGGTTGCACGAGGTGTCGTCGTGGCGCGAGCTGGACGACGCGATCTGCGAGGCCAGCCGGCCGCGCTCCGGCGGTCACGCGCACTCGTCGCTGGTCTTCCGGGGACTGGCCCGCAGCGGCTACGCGCACGTGACCAGCCTGTCGCGGCTGCGCGGCGACTACGCCGCGTTGGAACCGCACCTGGTCCGCAACTTCCGCAAGTACGCCCACCGCGCCGGCCCGGGGCAGACCGTGTGGGACTGGCTGGCGCTCGGCCAGCACCACGGTCTGCCCACCCGGCTGCTGGACTGGACGTTCTCGCCGCTGGTGGCGCTGCACTTCGCGACCGCGTCCTGGCCGGAGGACGACGGGACGCTGCTGGGCGTCGACTGCGCGCGGGCGCACCGGCTGCTGCCCGGGCCGCTCCGCGAGGAGCTGGACAGGGAGGGCGCGCTGGTGTTCACCACCGAGATGCTGGCCCGGGTGGCCCGCGACCTGGACGGGTTCGACCGGCTGGCGGGGGAGCGGCCGTTCCTGGCGTTCTTCGAGCCGCCGTCGCTGGACGAGCGGGTGGTCAACCAGTCGTCGGTGCTGTCGGCGGCCTCGTCCCCCGCCTACCAGGTCCAGGAGTGGCTGGCCGCACACCCCGACCTGTGGCGGGGCTGGCTGCTCCCGGCCCCGGTAAAGGCGGAGATCAGAGACCGGCTGGACCAGGCGGGCGTCACCGAACGGGTGCTGCTGCCGGGCCTGGACGGGCTGGCCGCGTGGCTGCGCCGCTACTACACGCCCGGCGAGACGGGCCCGCCCGGCGGGGACGGCAGCACCATGGCCGGCCGCTCCGGCCGCCAGGAAGAGGGCCGGATGGGCGCGTAGGAACGGGCCAGCGCGGCTGCCTCGGCGATCAGCGCGGCCGTCAAGCCGCCCTGCTGGAACGGGAAGGCGTGCGCGCCCGGCACCGTCACCGAGCGCCCCCACGGGGCGATGACGGCCAGGCTGTCGGCCCACGCCCTCGGGCACAGGTGGTCCCGCGCCCCCCGCACGATCAGCACCGGGCAGTCGATCTTGCCCAGCAGGTATTCGGGCGCGTCCGCCTGGGCCGTGCGCAGGCACCTCAGCACCGCTCTCGGCCCGCCCCGCAGGTAGTACGGGACCGTCGCGGGCAGCACACCGGGCGGTTCATGCAGCACCGTACGGAGGAACGGCAGCAGCACCCGCCGCAGCGTGCGATGACGCGGCGGGAACGTCGGACCGAGCAGCACCAGCGCCCGCACCCGCGCGGGACGGGCGGCCGCGGCGAGCAGCGCGCTCTGGGCGCCGCTGGAGTGCCCGGCGAGGATCACCGGCCCGCCGGGCACCGTGTCCAGCCAGGCGGCGGTCACCTCCGCGACGTCCTCGACCGCCGCCCGGCACGGCCGCGGCGGCCGGTGCCCGAAGCCCGGCAGGTCGAGCAGGAACGTCCGCGCCCACGACGCGCAGCCGGCGTGGGTGTCCTTGAGGTAGCCGACCGCGCCCAGGCCGGGCAGCAGCACGACGGTATTGCCGCCCCGCCCGGCCTCCAGGCTGCGCACCCTGCGGCCCGCGGCGTCATCCCACCGTTCCCGGACCCGGAATCCCCCCACGGGCCACGTCTACCTGTATGAGTCCACTCCAAACGCTGCGGCACCCGTACAAAAAATCTACATCGTAAAGGCGGCGGCGCCGATTGCCCCGCTCACACTTGCCGTGACCGTGATGGCGCTCAGAGACACCGACGAACGACCTCTGCCATTGTCCGTCCAAGATTCGCTCCTGACGCGGGCGGTTCGGCGGCTCGCGCGCTTGCCCGCGTCCGCCACCCGCAGCGCGCCGCAGCCGCCCCCTGGGGGTGCAGGGTGCGCGAGGCGTGCTGGGCGCTCGCCGGGCCGCCGGACGCGGTGCCGCTGGGACGCCGTTGCCTTGGGTGTCGCCGGGCTTGCCGGGGTACGGCGTCACCGCCGCCACCATCTCCGCCGACTCGGCCGCGCCGGAGCCGAGGGCGTCGTCGTCGCCTGGGGGTGCCGTCGGGTTGCCGGGGTCGCCGCCGGAGGGTGCGGTGCCGCCGGACCCTCCGGTGTCCTTTTGCGTGTCCTGCCTTGAACCGCTTGTAGGCTCAGGCGAGGACGAAGCTTCTCAGGATCCGCTCCTGGCGCGGGCAGGTCGGCGGCCCGCGCGCCACGCTTGCCCCGCAGGTTCAACCCGGCGAGGGTTTCGCCGGTGATGACGACCCTGGCCGAGCCAGGGGTCAGTGCGAGGAGAAGCCGCCGTCGACGAAGAGCATGTGGCCGGTGACGAAGGCGGCGGCGTCGCTGGCCAGGAAGACGGCGGCGCCCTCGAAGTCCTCCGGGACGCCGTTGCGGCGGGTCATGTGGCGGGCGGCGAGCTGCTCGACGCGGCCGGGGATGGCCTGGGCGGGTTCGGTCAGCGGGGTGAGGACGAAACCGGGGATGATCGTGTTGACCGACACGCCCCGGCTGGACCAGGCTTCGGCCTGGGAGCGGGTAAGGCCGGCGAGGGCGGCCTTGGCGGCGCCGTAGACGCCGCTGTCGCCGAAGGCGCGGACGCTCTGCTGGGAGCCGATGTTGATGATGCGTCCCCAGCCGCGCTCGGCCATGAGCGGCCCGAAGTGCTGGCCGAGCAGGTAGGGGGCGGTGAGGTTGACGGCGATGGTCTGCTCGTAGTCGTCCTCGGTGAGCTCGGCCATGGGCTTGCGGATGTTGTTGGCCGCGTCGTTGACCAGCACGTCGATGCGTCCGGCCTGTTCGCACACGCGCCGCACGGCTTCCCGGTCGCCGAGGTCGGCGGAGATGGTGGCGGCGGTGACGCCGTGCCCGCGCAGCCGTGCGGCGGCGCGGTCGAGCGCGTCCTGGCCGCGGGCGACGATGACGACCTCGGCTCCGGCGCGGCCGAGCGCCTCGGCGATGGCGTAGCCGATGCCGGAGCTGCCGCCGGTGACCAGCGCGCGGCGGCCGGCGAGGGAGAACAGGCGGTGAAGGTAGTCGGACATGATCGGCAAGCTAGCACCCGGGGGTTCCGCCGCGGACGTTGCCGTGTGGGCCGGGTTCTGCCCCATGAGGCCGGGTGCGTGACAGGCCGGCTGAATGGAGTACGCGGGAATTGCCGCGCACGCGGGCGCGGGGTATGCTCAACCGTCCTCAAATAGAGCAACCCTCACACGTCTACCGATTGGATTATATCAGTCCATGTCTAATCGTCAAGATGTCCTGGTCGAAGCCCTTGACACCGAACAACGGGTTGTATCGAGGCTCTACGCCCGGCTCGACGCCGCCCGCGAACGGGCGGAGTCCGCGCTGCGCACGGTGCACCGCCGCGGCGGCGGCACCAGCCAGGCGATGGTGGAACGCGAGGCGCTGGCCGCCGAGCAGGCCCGCCGCCTGGCCCAGCTCAACGGGGTGGAGCGCGGGCTCTGCTTCGGCCGCATCGACGACCGCGACGGCCGGACCGTCTACATCGGACGGATCGGCCTGCGCGACGAGGAGGGCACCTCGGTGCTCATCGACTGGCGGGCGCCGGCCGCCCGGGCCTTCTACCAGGCCACCGCCACCGACCCCGGCCCGCTGGTGCGCCGCCGCCACCTGCACCTGCGCGGCCGCACGGTGACGGGGCTGGACGACGAGGTGTTCGACCTGGAGGGGATGAGCGAGGGCGAGCGCGGCACGCTGGTGGGGGAGGCCGCGCTGCTGGCGGCGCTGCGGCGCGGGCGCACCGGCCGGATGACCGACGTGGTGGCCACCATCCAGGCCGAACAGGACCGGGTGATCCGCGCCGGGCTGCAGGGCGCGCTCGTGGTGCAGGGGGGTCCGGGCACCGGCAAGACGGTGGCGGCGCTGCACCGGGCCGCCTACCTGCTCTACGCCCACCGCGACACGCTGGAACGCCGCGGCGTGCTCGTGGTCGGCCCGAACGCGATGTTCCTGCGCTACATCAGCCGGGTGCTGCCGTCGCTGGGGGAGACCCAGGTCGTCATGGTGACCCCGGGCGAGCTGTTCCCCGGCGTCCGCGCCACCGAGACCGACCCGCCCGCGACCGCCGTCGTCAAGGGTGACCTGCGCATGGCCGAGCTCGTCGCGGCGGCGGTGCGCGACCGCCAGCGGGTGCCGGACGGCGAGCTGGTGGTGGAGCTGGACGGGCTGCGGCTGCGGGTGCCGCACGAGACCTGCCGGCGGCACCGGGACCGGGCGCGCGCGGTGCGGCTCCCGCACAACATGGCCCGCAAGCTGTACGTGACGGAGATGCTCAAGGAGCTGGCCAGGGCCGAGGCGCGGGCGCTGGAGGAGGGGCTGCGCCTGGCCGAGATGGACCTCGACCCGGAGGACCGGGAGCTGGCCGGGCCGCTCCACCTGGAGGACGACCTGGACGAACTCGACCTGGCGGTGGCCTCCGAACGGCTCTGGGCGCAGCCGGAGGTCCGCGCGGCACTGGACGGGCTCTGGCCGGAGCTGACGCCACAGCGGCTGATCTCCGAGCTGCTGTCCTCGCCGGAGACGCTGGAGTCGCTCGCCCCCTCCGGCCTGGACTGGCGGGCGCTGGTGCGGCCCGCCGACGCCGCCTGGACCGTAAGCGACGTGCCGCTGCTCGACGAGGCGGCCGAACTGCTCGGCGAGGACGACTCGGCGGCGCGGGCGGCGCACCGCCGGGCCGAGGAGGACCTGCGGGAACGGGAGCTGTACGCGCAGGAGGTGCTGGTGACCACCGGCGTGCTGGAGGAGGGCGTCTTCGAGCGGGCCGACGTGCTGGCCGACCGGCACGCCGACGACGGCACAGGGCTGACCACGGCCGAACGGGCGGCGCGGGACCGCACCTGGGCGTACGGGCACGTCATCATGGACGAGGCGCAGGAGCTGTCGGCGATGGCCTGGCGGACGGTGATGCGCCGGGTGCCGGCCAAGTCGCTCACGGTGGTCGGCGACATCGCCCAGACCGGGTCGGCGGCCGGGGCCCGCTCGTGGGGCGAGGTGCTGGACCCGTACCTGGAGGGCCGCTGGCGTGAGGAGCGGCTGGAGGTCAACTACCGGACCCCGGCCGAGATCATGGCGGTGGCCGCCGACGTGCTGGCGGCGATCGACCCGTCGCTGGTGCCGCCGCGGTCGGTGCGTGAGGGTGAGGCGCCGCCGCGGGCGGTGCGGGCGGGCCTGGCGCAGCTGCCGGAGCTGGCCCGCGAGGAGCTGGCGGCGATCGGGGACGGCCGGGTGGGCGTGCTCGTCCCGGACGCCCTGCACGCGCGGGCGGCTGCGCTCTTTCCCGACCAGGGCCTGGAGGCGCCGGTGGCGGTGCTGACGGTGACGCAGGCCAAGGGGCTGGAGTTCGACGCGGTGATCGTGCTGGACCCCGCCGGGATCCTGGCCCAGTCGCCGCAAGGGACGCGTGACCTGTACGTGGCGATCACCCGGGCGACGCGCCGGCTCACGGTGGCCTGCGAGGGCGACCTCCCGCCCCTGCTGTCCCGCCTATCCTCCTGATCTACAACGTAAAGGCGCGCCTGGCTCGTACACCCCTCCTGACCACAACCAGAAACCCACACCGACGAACAGCCGGGACGGCCCCCTCTCAGTGAGAACCGGACGCCGACTGGAGGGACACCCCGGGCCGGTGGGTTCGAGGCGCGTCAGCGTCCCTTTCCGGCGGGAGTGGGTTTCGGCGGGGGAGTGGGGCGGGCGGGCCGCCGGGCCCAGTCCGGGGCCCGCCCGCGGTCCGCCGGTCGCGGCGCGCGCCATCGCCGGTGACGCCGCGACCGGCAGCCTGGTCAGCCGGAGAACGCCGCCTTGACGGTGATCCGGCCGCTGAGGCCCGTCAGGTCGACGGTGTCGCCGCTGACGGGCAGTCGCTCGCCGCGCACGGTGGCGGCGGTGAGGGTGTGCCCGGCCGGCACGCGCAGCCGCAGTTTCACGGGGGTGTCGCCGATCCCGGCGGGCAGGTTCACCTCGCCGGTGACCTCGCCGCGGGCCAGGTGGGAGGTGAGCGTGTAGCCGACCTTGCCGAACACGGTGGGCAGCCCGGCGACGCTGACCCGTTCGCCGTCGGCGAGCCAGCCGCGCGGGGTGGCGAAGGCCAGGTGCAGCGCGGCGGGGGTGCCGTGCTCGTCGCCCGCCTCGTGGACCAGCATCTCGCGCAGGCCCTTCAGGTAGGCGGCGTTGTTGGCGCTGAGCGGCGACAGCCAGGTGCCGCGGTGGAACTTGCCGGGGCAGGGGTCGATGTTGGCGCCTTCGCCGATCATGAAGGTGCCGTGGGAGAAGCCGTGCGCCAGCTGCCCGTAGAAGGCGAGCACCTGACGGTCTGCCTGGTCGTTGACGGCGAGGAAGCGGTTGTACTGGTAGCCGTACACCTGGTCGACGCCGGTGCCTTCGTAGCCGGCCAGCCCGTCGGGGTTGCAGACGCCGATGGCCTGCCCGGTGTAGTTGAACCTGATCATGCCGAGGAAGGTGCCGCCGTGCGTGTGCACGTACTTGAGGAGCTTGGCGTTCTCCTCCTCGGTGAAGAATCCGGAGGCGAAGCCGTAGTAGGCCAGCAGGTTCCAGTAGCTGGAGTCGCGGGTCTCGGTGATGGTGTCGTAGGGCTGGTCGCCGGACAGCAGTTCGCGGGGCACGAACAGGCTGCCGTCGGGCAGTTCCGTCTTGGACTGGTCGATCGCCGCGCGCAGGGCGGCGGTGAAGTTCTCGTACGGGGGTTCGTAGGCGGCGACGAGGTCGTCGCGGCCGAGCGTGCGGAAGACGTGGAGGATGTCGCGCCAGCCCCACCAGGACACGAGCTGGGCGTGGGTCCAGTAGCCGGCGTCCCAGTTGTCCTCGCAGCAGCGCTGCTTCTCCAGGATGCCGTGCGGGTCGGCGGCGGCCTGGCTCACGTAGTCGTCGAGGTAGCCGCGCAGGCTGCCGAGGTTGCGTTCGACGAAGGCGTCGTCGCCGGTCAGGCGGTGGTAGCGGGCGGTGGCCAGGAGTTTGGAGCCCTGTTCCCAGTTGCGGTACATGACGGGGTAGGCGGGGCCGCCTTCCTTGGTCATGGTGAGCAAGGTCTGGAGGTTGGCGCGGTAGTCGCCGGTGAAGCCGAACTCGCCGAGGGCGGAGACGGTGTCGACCATCTCGGGGACGTACTGCTGCTCGTAGAAGTTGCCGATGCTGTAGCGCCAGCCCATGACCAGGTTCTGGATGAGCAGGTTGCGCAGGGCGTGGGTGGCGTACTCCTCGGGGATGGAGACGCGGGCGCCGCCGGCGAGTTTCCGTTCCCAGTAGGAGGCGACGGCCTCGCGGGCCTTGGCGTACTTGCCGGGGGCGAGGACGGAGGCGCCGTTGCCGCGTACCCGGTCGGGGTTGTTCAGGATGGCGAGGGTGATGGTGCGCGGGCCGCGCGACAGGTCGAGCTGGTAGGTCAGGTCGTCGCCGGTGAGGGTGGGGTCGCCGTCGGTGAGCAGGTGCACCTTGTCGCCGTCGGCGACCTTGCGGCCGTCGAGCCGCAGGGAGGGGTTCTTCGGGTCGTTGAGGTTGACGCGGACGGTGGCGGAGCGGGCGGTCGCGGTGCCGGTCGCGGTGATCTTGACGTAGCTGAGGAGGGAGGGGGTCTCGGGCGCGCGGGCGGCGAACGACTCCTGGGTGTACGTGACGCCGGCGGCGTCGCGGTAGCCGACGCGCATGATCGGCAGGTAGCCGTCCTGGAGGGTGGCGGGGGTGAGCCGGCCGAGGTCGGAGCCGAAGCGTTCGCCGCCGACGTAGAACCGGGTCTGGCGGTAGTTGCCGCAGCGGGCCTTGAACGCCTCGGAGTAGTCGCCGGTGTAGGGGGCGGCCTCGCAGGGGGTGTGCCAGTCGGCGGTGATGCCGCTGCCGTCGGCGGTGTGCAGGGCGTAGTGGTTGGCGGTGGGTTCGGCGGGTGATTGGGTGTCGGCGGTGTCGCCGGGCGGGAGGGTGAGGGGCAGGTAGTGGTAGCCGGTGTCGCTGACGCCGAGGGCGCCGCCGTCGGGTTCGCCGGTGGCGACGCCGCCGGTGGCCACGGGTACGAGGTAGTCCTTGATGTTGTCGAAGGTGGGGCCTTCGGGGCGGGAGATGAGGTGTTCGCCCCACAGGTCGGTCTTGGCGGTCAGGGCCTGGCGGACGCCGTCGATGTAGTCCTGGCTGAGGTCGGGCCACTGCTGCTGCCCGGCCAGGGGCGGCGGCGGGGTGTCGGCCTGTGCGGTGTGGGCGGGGACGAGCAGCAGGGCGGCCAGCGTCGCCGCCCCGATCGCCCGCGCGGTGCGGCGTGGTGCGCGTGGATGCATCCGGGTCCTCCTGGAGGTGCTGGTCACGTGGCGGCGATGGCGCGGGCTCGGCGGATCAGGTCCAGCGCGGGCAGCGGGCTGAGACCGTAGTGGTAGAAGTCGACGCGGTCGGCGGCGGCGGCGCGGAGTTTCTGGGCGAGGTTCTCCGCGCTGTGGCAGTCGGGGGTCATGGGGCGCAGGGCGACTCCGACGGGTCCGCCGGTGCGGGCCCGGTAGGCGGCGGTTTCGAGGCGGACGCGTTCGGGGTCGCGGGCGTAGGCGGTGACGGTGACGGGGCAGGGCAGGTCGGCGGGGCGGACGCCGAGTTCGGCCGTCCGGGTGACGCCGGGCGGCCCGGCGGGGCGGCCGTCGGCCCAGCCGAGGAGCCCGGCCGACAGGTCGAGCAGCCGGAAGGCGACGCCCGCGGCGGCGGCCTCGGCGGTCAGGTCGGCCAGCAGCGCGCTCACCACGTCGCAGCGCGCTTCCAGGTAGGCCGGCAGCAGCGCGGCGGGCAGGGTGGCGGGGTCGGGCGGGCGTCCGGCCAGGCAGGCCTCGACGTGTGCGCGGGCCGCCTTGACCAGGTCGGCCGCAGGGACTCCGCGGGTGTCGGCGGCCTGGCGGCAGTGGGCGCAGAAGCAGAGCCCGAGCAGCAGCCGGGCGGTGTCGTCCAGCGGCGCCGAGCAGCGTTCGTGCCCGGCGCCGTGCTCGTAGGGCAGCCAGTGCGGCGCCTCGGCGAGCAGGGTGCCGACGGGATAGCGGCAGATGTCGCGGGTCAGCGCGACAGCGTACGCCCGCACCTCGGGGTCGGCGGGGCACAGCACGTGCGGGTAGGGGTCGCCGAACAGGTTGCGCACGGTGCCGGGCCGGACGCCGGGGTGGTCGTCGTGCAGGTAGACGGCCCAGGCGTCCACGGCCGCGCCGTGCCCGGGCGCGCGCTCGCACACCTCGGCGAGCAGGTCGCGCCCGGCGGCGAACTCGCTGCGCCGCGGCCGCAGCGCCAGCCCCTGGTACAGGCCGGGGTCGGGTACGAAGCAGACGCCGGCGCCGCCGGTGGCCACGCGCCGCCGCGGGTTGTGCGGCAGCACGTCGCGCGCGTCGTGGTAGGCGACGGCGGGGGCGATCCGGTCCACCCCGGCCCGTGTCACCGCGTTGGCCAGCACCGTGTCCACCCCCTCGCCGGCCAGGTCCAGGGGGCCGCAGAACAGCGACGACGTCGGCGCCATGGCTACATCCGCACCGTGAGCCCGCCGTCGGCGACCAGCGCGTGCCCGGTCACGTAGGAGGCGTCGTCCCCGGCCAGGAAGGCGACCGTGGCGGCGATCTCCTGCGGGGTGGCGAAGCGGCGCAGCGGGATCCGCTCGGCGAAGGCGGCCCGGTCCGTCTCGCCCCAGCCGCCCTCCTCCCACAGGTCGGTCCAGGTGGATCCGGGGCAGACGGCGTTGACGCGGACGCCGTAGGGGGCGTACTCCAGCGCGAGGGTCTGGGTCATCGACACCAGCGCCGCCTTGGAGGCGTTGTAGTGCAGCATGTCGGGCTGGCCGCGCAGCGCGTTGACCGAGGCGACGTTGACGATCGAGCCGCGCCCGGCGGCCCGCATGCCGCGCCCGGCCTCGCGGGCGAGCAGGGCGGCGGCCTGGAAGTTGACCCGCAGCACCCGGCCGAGCGCGTCGTCGTCCAGGTCGTCGGTGGGGATGCGGGGCGCGAGCGCGGCGTTGTTGACGAGCACGTCGAGCGGGCGCTCCTGCGCGCCGAGCCAGCCGGTCATGGCGTCCAGGTCGGTGACGTCGGCGACCAGCGGCCGTACCTCGCCGTGCTCGCGCAGCCCGGGCAGCGCGGCGTGCAGCCGGTCGCCTTCGAGGTCGCAGGCGGTGACGGCGTATCCGTCGGCGGCCAGGCGGGCGGCGACCGCCCGGCCGATGCCGCGGGCGGCGCCGGTGACCAGCGCGGTGCGTCGGGGGGTCATGCGGGTGCTCCGATCTCCAGGCCGAACAGGGACGCGGCGTTGCCGCCGAGGATGCGTCGCTTGTCGGTCTCGGTTATGCGGGCGTAGACGAGGCCGCCGAGTTGCAGGGCGGCGTTCATGAAGGGGATGTCGCTGCCGAACACCAGCCGGTCGGCGCCCACCGCGCCGGTCAGATATTCCACGACGCCTTCCCAGGAGAGCGGGCCGGTGAGGTCGAGGTGGATGCTGGGGCGGCCGGCGATGGCGGCGACGACCCGGTCCAGGCCGTAGTCGAGGCCGGCGTGGCCGAGCAGCAGCGGCACCTGCGGGTAGCGGTCGGCGATGGCGGTGAACACGCCGAGCGCGTCTCCGGCGAAGTAGCTGTGCGACAGCACCGGCACCCGGTGCTCGGCGGCGAACTCCCACACCGGGGCGTAGGCGGGGCCGTCGAGCGGGTAGTCGCCGTGCAGCTCCGGGTGGAGTTTGACGCCGCGGAAGCCGGGGCCGGCGAAGCAGCGCTCCAGTTCCGGGACGATCTGGGCGGGGTAGTTGGGGTTGACGCAGCAGTAGCCGAGCACCCGGCCGGGGTGGCGGGCGATGGCCTCCATGACCTGGTCGTTGCCGTAGCGGTAGTCGGCGGAGATGCCGGCGTGCGCGGCGATCACGGCGACGTCCACGCCGAGCCGGTCCATGACGCGGACCAGGCCGTCGGCGCCGTGGTCGGGGATGTGGAAGTTGCGGAACGGGCCGAGGTGGCAGTGCGCGTCCACGATGAGCGGGGCGTCGGTCGGCGGCAGCTTGCCGGGCGGGTCAGTGCGCACGGGCCACCGTTCCTTCGCCGGCGCGGGCCAGCAGCCCGGAGAGCGTGCCGGAGGCGATCATCTCCCGGTCACGCTGCGGCAGGCTTGCGCGGTCGAGCTGGAGGCGGGCGCCGCCGAGCGTCTGCACCGGGTAGCCGGAGCCGAAGACGACGCGGTGCGCGCCGAAGCGCTCGCACAGGTCCTCCAGGCCGTGGTGGACGTTGAACCCGGCCGACTGCACGTGCAGGTTGGGAAAGCGGTTGAGCAGCGGGTAGAGGGTGCGGTTGTTGCGGCCCTGCACGTCCATGAGGATGATCGGCAGGCCGGGGTGGTGCTCGGCCAGGTCGTACACCTCCCGCCAGGGCGGCTCGCCGCGCCGGAAGAGGGTGAAGTCGACGGCGAGCGGCATGCGGGCGCGTTCCAGGGCGTCCAGCAGTTCGCCGGAGCACCAGGGGGCGAGCGAGAAGCGGTGACCGTTCATGGCGGCCGAGGGGAAGATCCGGGCCATCCGCACGCCGCCCGCCAGCAGCTCCCGTACGAGCGTTCCGGGTTCGGGCAGTTCGCCGGTGTGCGGCGGCAGCACCACGCCGACCGGGTGCAGGCGGGCGCGGGCCGGTGCGGGCAGGGCGGCCAGTTCGCGGGCCAGCAGCGCGTTGCCGGTGGCGGGGTCGTGCTCGCGGGCGAGCACGTGGTAGACGGCCGCCTCGTGGATCCCGATCCGGTCCAGCTCGGCGAGGAGCCCCTCGGGGGTCACCTCCTTGGTGATGTACGGCATGCGCCCCGCCGGGCGGCCGATGAAGGTGTTGCAGTCGAGATAGCGCACACGACCTCACTTGCTCGGGAACATGCTCGAAAAGGGGGATCAGCGGATGCGGTAGCGGTCGAGCCGGTCGGGGTCGAGCCGCACGCCCAGGCCGGGGGCCGTGGGCGGCAGCAGGTGACCGTCCTCGACGACCAGGTCGGCGGTGACGACGTCGCCGGCGTGGTAGAGGTGCCCGGCCACGTCGCTCGGCTGGTCCAGGCGGGGCACGCTGAAGGCCAGGTGCGCCGCGGCGGCGGTGCCGATGCCCAGCTCGGGCATGCTGCCGACGACCACGCCGGTCCCGGCCGCGGCGCACAGGTCGGCAATCCGGCGGGCGGCGGTGATGCCTCCGGCTTCCGGCACGTACACGTTGACCAGGTCGGCGGCGCGGGCGCGCAGCACCCGCCAGGCGTCCTCGGCCGACCAGACGCTCTCGTCGGCCATGATCGGCACGCTGGTGGCGGCGCGCAGCTCGGCCATGCCGGCGAGGTCGCCGGCGGGCAGCGGCTGCTCGACGGAGAGCACGTCGTAGGGTTCGAGCCGGCGCACCAGCCGGACGGCGTCCTTGGCCAGCGGGCAGGCCATGTTGAGGTCGACGCGCAGGCCGAGCGCGGGCCCGTGCTCGCGCCGCAGCGCGGCCAGGACCTCGATCAGCAGGTCGTGGTCGCCGGCGCCCTTGACCTTGAGGGTGCGGAAGCCTCGCGCGGTGAGCTCGGCGGCCCGCGCGAGCACCTCGGGCACGGGGGCGACGGGCAGCGACATCGACAGCGGCACCCGGTCGCGGGCCCGGCCGCCCAGCAGGTTGTAGACGGGCTGCCCGGCGGCCTGCCCGGCCAGGTCGAGCAGCGCGGTCTCGACGGCGGCGACGGCGGCCAGCGAGTGCCGGCCGAAGGCGAGGATCCGGGCGGCCTCGGCCTGGAAGCGGGTGAGCTCGAACGGGTCGGCGCCGATCACGGCGGGGGCCAGCAGCGTGTCGACGGTCTCGCACAGCGCGGCGCCGTCGCCGTGCCAGATGAGCGAGATCTCGCCCAGGCCGATGCTGCCGTCGTCGGCCTCGGCCAGCACGATGCCGTAGTCGGAGGTGGTCTGGGTGCCGAGCGCGGAGGTGAAGGGCTCGCGCAGCGGCACGGAGACGGGGACGGCTTCCAGCCGGGTCACTTTCATGGTCCTCATCCCTTCGTGGCGCCGGACAGGACGTCGGTGAAGAAGTAGCGCTGCAGCAGCAGGAAGACGACCACGACGGGCAGCGAGGCGATGACGGCGACGGCGGCGATGTGGTGCCAGTTGGACGTCAGCGTCGACATGAAGTACTGCAGCCCGACCGAGATGGTGAACCCGGTGTGGTCGCGCATGATGATCAGCGGCCAGAGGAAGTCGCTCCAGGTTAGGGTGAACACCAGGATGGCCGAGGTGGCCAGCGGCGCCTTGACCAGCGGCAGCATCACCTGCCAGAACATCCGCGCGGGCGCGCAGCCGTCGATGCGGGCGGCCTCCTCCAGCTCGCGGGGCAGGCCGGCGAAGGCCTCGCGCAGGATGTAGACCGACAGCCACATGTTGACGGCGGCGGTCGGCAGGATGATGCCGAGCAGGTGGTCGGTGAGCCCCAGCTCCTTGGTGGCGACGAACAGCGGCAGCATGATGGCGGGGAAGGGCACCACCATCGTGCTGATGCCGAGCAGGAACAGCAGCCTGCGCCCGCGGAAGGCGAAGCGGGCCAGGGCGAACCCGAGCAGGGCCGCCACCGACACGTTGAGCAGCACCGTCCCGCCGGAGGCGATGAGGCTGTTGACGAAGTAGCGCTGCACGTCGGCCTGGTTCCACACGTAGGCGTAGTTGGCGGCGGTCGGCGCGGCGGGGATGAGCTGCGGCGGCACGGCGAACACGTCGCCGCGTTCCTTGAACGAGGTCGACACCAGCCAGACGATCGGCGCGAGCGCGAGCACGGCGCCGGCCGACAGCACGGCCAGGACGGCGGCGCGCCCGCCGGGGGTGAACACCTTCATCGTGACCTCCCGGCCAGGCGCAGGCCCGCCATGACCAGCCCGAGCACGATGACCAGCAGCACGACCGCCATCGCGCTGGAGTAGCCGAACTTGAAGTAGGAGAAGGCCGACTCCCAGATGTAGTAGGCGGTGTTCTTGCTGGCGTTGGCGGGCCCGCCGCCGGTGAGCACGTAGATCTCGTCGAACATGCGCATGGCGGCGACGAACGCGATGACGGAGCTGAGCACGATCGAGCCGCGCAGGTGGGGGATCACGATGGAGGCGAGCGTGCGGGCGTGCCCGGCGCCGTCGATGGCGGCGGCCTCCAGCTGGTCGTCGGGCATGGTCGACAGCCCGGCCAGGTAGATCAGCAGGTAGATGCCGAAGGCGCGCCAGACGATGACGCCGGTGACGGTCCAGATGGCCAGGCCGGGGTCGGACAGCCAGGCGACCGGCCGGTCGGTGATCCCTGTCGTGGTCAGCAGGTAGTTGAGCAGCCCGGCCTCGTCGAGCATCCACTTCCACGCCACCGACGAGACGATGATCGGCACGACCACCGGCAGGTACAGCACGGCGCGGAAGAAGCGGCGGAAGGGGATGCCGCGGTGGATCCAGTAGGCGACCGGCAGCGGCAGGCAGACCAGCAGGACGGTGGCCGCCGCGGTGATGAGGGCCGAGTTGAGCAGCGTGCGGTGGAAGACGGAGTCGCCGGCGAGCGCGGCGTACTGGTCCAGCCCGGTGAAGCGGGCCGGGGCGAGCCCGTTGAAGTCGGTGAAGCTGAACAGGATCGTGTTGAGCACCGGGTAGAGGACGAACCCGCCGATGAGCGCCACGGCCGGGAGGGCGAACAGCCACGCCCAGCCGGTCTCGCCCGGACCGAGGATCCCGGTCAGCGGGCGCGGGGGCCAGGCCCGCCGCGCCCGGACGGCCTGACCGCTCACTGGCCCGCCGCGAGCAGCTCGTCCCAGCGCCCGGCGGCGTCGCGCAGCGCCTGCTCGGCGGGTTTGTCGCCGAGCAGCGCCGACTGGAACTCGGTGCGCAGCGCGGCGAACATCTCGGCCACCGCCGGATGCTTGGGCCAGTAGAACTTGACGTCCTGGCCGACGACGACCTTGGTCTCCTCGCTCTCCTGGAAGTACGGGTCCTGCGCGATGGAGGTGAGTCCGGGCAGCACGGGCGCCTGCTTGGCCAGTTCCAGGGTGGTGGTGCTGAAGTAGCGGGCGAAGTCCAGCGCCTGCTCGGGGTGCTTGGAGGCGCGGGGGACGGCGAAGTGCTGCAGGAAGCCGTTGGCGGCGCCGCCCGCGCCCTTGGGGTGCTCGGCGACCTTGAACTTCTCGTAGGTGGCGGGGTCGGTGTTGTCCTTGAGCCAGCGCAGGATCCACGGGCCGAGGAAGACCATCGCGGTCTTCTCCTGGGCGAGGATCTTGGCGCCGTCCATGACGCCGCCGTTGATGGAGGTACGGTCGATCCAGCCTTCGGCGACGCCCGTGACGTACTGGCCGAGGTGGGCGGCGGCCTCGGGGGTGGCGAAGGTGGCCTTGGTGCCGTCTTCCGACAGCAGGGGCACGCCCGCCTGTCCGGCGAGGATGTCGGAGGGGTTGCCGGCGTCGTTGAAGTCGTCGAGCGTCTGGACGAAGCCCGATACGCCGGTCTTGGCGTGGATGGTCTTGGCGGCGGCGAAGACCTCGTCCCAGTCGGCGGGCGGTTTGCCGGGGTCGAGCCCGGCCTTCTCGAACAGGTCGGTGTTGTAGATGAGGGCGGAGACGCTGCCGTAGAAGGGGATGGCGTAGGCCTTGCCGTCGATGACCCCGGCGTCCCACAGTCCGGGCACGTACTCGGCGGAGAGGGCCTGGAGGTCGCCGGTGAGCTCGTCGAGCGGGTAGACGGCGTCGGCGGCGGCGAACTTGGGCAGGATGAACGGGGTCATGTTGACCACGTCGGGGGTGGCGCCGCCGCTGATGGCGGCCAGGAGCTTGCTCTGGGTCTGCTCGAAGTCGGGGATGTCGACCCATTTGATCGTGACGCCGGGGTTGTCCTGCTCGTAGCGGCTGATCGCGCCCTCGATGTAGGGGGTGTAGCCCTCCTTGAGGTTGATCGTCCAGAACTCCAGCGTGGCCGGGCCGCCGGACGGCCCGGTGTCGTCGGAGGTCCCGCCGAAGACGCCGCAGGCGCTGATCAGGAGGGACGCGGCTCCGACGGCGGTGGCGGTGAGGAAACGCCGGCGTGAGGGCCGGATCGGCATCATGCAAGACTCCTTTCGCCCACGAACCCTTCCGCACGCGCCGCCCTATTCCGGCGATGTTCGAAAATAGTTCGTTAACTGGGCACGAGTGTGCATGCGGTCCGCCGCCGCCGTCAAGAGGGGGTTCAGGGGGCGTCGAGCTTGCTGGTGATGTCGAGCCGGTAGAGCGTCTTGGGCCGGCCGCGCTTGCTCTCCTGGGCGACGCCGACGGGGGAGGCCAGCCCGCTCTCGCGCAGCAGGCGGATGATGCGCCGCCCGCTCGGCGCGCTGACCTTGAGCGCCTGCCCGATCTCCTCGGCGCTGGCGGCCGCGCCCAGCAGCCTGCGCTCCAGCCCGGCCAGCCGCGACAGCGTGGCCACGCCGAGCCCGGCCCGCCTCGACAGCTCGCGCAGGCTCTCCTCGTCGGTCTTGAAGGCGTAGCGCAGCGGCGTCTCGGCCTCGCCCATCGGGCCGATGACCAGGCCGTCCTCGCTCATGAGGAACCCGGTGTCGCCGCCTTCGGCCATCGCCCGGCGCACCGCCATCTCGGCGTGGCGCACCGACTCGCGGGCCGACTCCCCGACCCCGAACCCGACGGCCATGCGCACGCCCAGGCGGCTGCGCACCTCCTCCACCAGCGGCACCGCCGTCCAGGAGCGGGTGATCTCCTCCAGCAGCCCCATGTGCGCGAAGACCAGCACCGACTGGTCGCCGCGCGCCTCCACCCAGGCCTCGGCGAACTCCGGGGCGTCGAAGAACATGCGCAGCGTGTTGACCCGCTCCACGCCCGCCTCGTACAGCCCGGACTCCTCCAGCAGCCGGTAGACGGCGGCGGCGAAGCGCAGGTTGGAGTGACGGGCCGAGGCCGCGCGCAGCACCACCTCGTTCATCGCCGACCTGATGGAGTGCGCCACCGGCACCGAGCGCAGCACCGGCACGTCCAGCTCGGCCATCAGCCGCGAGTAGACGCGGCTGCGGCCGGTGACGGCGTAGTGCGTGCCGTGGCGCCGCCTGGCCTCCAGGTGGAAGGCGACGATCTCCTCGACGTCCTGGCCCGGGTCGTAGGCCAGCACCCGCATGGCGCGCGCCGGCAGCCCCAGCTCGCGGGCGAACTCCTCGGCCACCTGCTCCTCGAAGGTGTCGACGCTGGCCGGCGCCAGGGGCAGGCCCTGCTCGCGGGCGCGCAGCAGGGCCAGCGACAGGTCGATGGGGCCGAGCCTGGCCACGCCGACGGGCAGGCCCTCCGGCAGCAGGTCGCGGCACTTGTCGAGCGGCATGGGGCCGGCGAAGAAGGCGGCGTCGACCTCCTGCAGCGCCTGCCCGGCGGCGGCGCGGATGCCGGCCTCGTCCTCGTAGCGGATCCAGCGGGCCTCGACGCCCTCGAGGTGGGCCAGCGCCGCGCCGAACACGTCGGCGCTCTGGGAGGGAACGACGATACCTAGGCGAGTCCTCACAGCTTGCAGCTTAACCAAAATACGCTCGTAACGAGGCCGGAAGGGGTTGCGCCGGGGTGGCTCCCGCTATATAGGTTCTATTTATGAACATGCGGTCGCTCGCGCTCGCCGAGCTGTCCAGCCCGGAGATCGCCCGCGCGGCCCCCTCGGCCGTGCTCGTCGTGCCGGTCGGCGCGACCGAGCAGCACGGGGCCCGCCTGCCCGCGGGCACGGACGCGCTGGCGGCCGAGCAGATCGCGGTACGCGCCGCGGCGCTGGCCCGGGTGCCGGCGCTGGTGGCGCCGGTGCTGCCATACGGGTCCTCACACCATCATCTGCCGCTGGCCGGCACGCTCTCGCTGCGCGGCACCACGTTCCTGGCCGTCCTCGGCGACCTGCTGGCCAGCGCCGCCGTCACCGGTTTCCGCCGGATCGTGCTGTTCAACGGGCACGGCGGCAACGACGACCTGATCCGGCAGGCGGCGCGCGACGCCGTGCTGGAGCATCCGGTGGCGGTGGGCGCCGCCTCCTACTGGACGCTGGGCGGCGAGCGGCTGGCCGAGCTGGCGGCCGGGGCGGGGATCGGGCACGTGCCCGGGCACGCGGGCGCGTTCGAGGCGGCCCTGACCCTGGCGCTGGGGGCCGCCCACTCGGCCGAGCCGCCGTCGGAGCCGGCCGGGCCGGTGCGGGAGCTTTCGCGCGGGTTCGTGGCCGAGCACGGCTGGATCGCCCGCATGGGCGGGGTGACCGACCCGGTGGCGCCCGCCACGCGGGAGGCGGGCGAGCGGCTGCTGGGTCACCTGGTCGCGGAGTTCGCGGCGTATCTGGAGGAGTTCGCCGCCACTTACGAATCTACGTTGTAAAGCCGAGGGCCGAGGTCGGGCTGCTCTCCCGGCCTGCGAAAATCCTGCTGCTAGCCCGTACAGCCCGGGGCGACAAGATCCGGCCGCTCGCGCGTACGACAAAAACCCCTGCTACGAAGCGGGGTGGAGTTCCGCGGCGACCTCGTGCAGGCGGACGGTGACGTGGTGGAGGCAGCGCAGCGTCTCGAGGTCGAGGTGCTTCATGATCTGCCGGTATTCTTGCAGCCCGGCGTTGTTGATCTCCTCGATGAGGGTGCGGCCGGCCGGGGTGAGGCTGACGCGGCGCACGCGCCTGTCCTGCGGGTCCTCCTGGCGGCTGACCAGGCCGTGGGCGACGAGGCGGTCGACGAGGCCGGTGACGGTGCCGAGGGTGACGCCGAGGTGCTGGGCGAGGTCCTGGCCGGTGGCCGAGCCTTCGGCGGCGACGAGCATGATGACTTTCAGCTGGCGCATCGTGAGGCTGGAGGAGAAGAGCGGCGACTGGCGGCGGGCGAGAGCCCTGCCGAGGTCGCGCTGGATCTCGATGATCTGACGGATCAGGTCGTCGCGTTCGTCGTTCACGTGCACCTCTCGCTTCCTGAGAAGGTTATCAGGAACTACGCCCGGAGTTAAATATTCGTCAAAGGCGAAGTGTTAGTCTTGGGCCGAATTCTTGAAGGGAAACGACTCTATGACCGCACTCGCCCGGTTGAGCCTGGCCAACCGCAGTCTCGTGATCTTGATCACGGTGGTGCTCAGCGCCTTCGGCCTGTTCACGATCCCCCAGCTGAAACAGCAGCTGCTGCCGTCCCTGAGCTTTCCCGGCGCCTTCGTGGTGGCGGCCTACCCGGGGGCGTCGCCGGAGATCGTCGAGGAGCAGGTCACCGCGCCGCTGGAGGACTCCTTCAAGGGGCTGGCGGGCATGGAGTCGATGGCCTCCACGTCCAAGGAGGGCCTGGCGCAGATCCAGGTCGCCTTCGCGTACGGCACCGACGTGGAGACGGCGGTCGGCCGCATGCAGCAGGCGGTCAACCGGATCGGCGCCCAGCTGCCGTCCGGGGTGGAGCCGCGGGTGGTGGCGGGCAGCACCGACGACATCCCGGTGCTGGTGCTGGCCGTGGGCGACGGCGGCGACTCGCGGGCGATGGCCGACAAGCTGCGCCGCATCGTGATCCCGGAGCTGCAGGCCGTCGACGGGGTGCGCGAGGCGCAGGTGACGGGCACCCGCGACGAGGTGGTGACGATCACCCCGGACTTGGGGAAGATGGCGCTGGCCGGGGTGTCGGCGGCGCAGATCCCCGAGGTGCTGCGGGCCAGCGGCACGCCGATCCCGGCGGGCGCGCTGGTGGAGGACGGCACGTCGCTGACCGTCCAGGTGGGCGCGCGGCTGGAGTCGGTCAAGGACCTGGAGAACCTGTATCTCACCCCCGCAGCGCCGCAGCCGCAGGCCCAGAGCCCGCAGCAGCCGAACCCGCAGCAGGCGGCTCAGCAACAGGCTATGCAGCGGCAGCGCGCGCCGAAGCCGGTCCGGCTCGGTGACGTGGCCACGGTCGAGCGGGGCCTGGCCGAGGCCACCACGATCACCCGCACCGGCGGCCAGACCAGCCTGGGCGTGACGGTCACGATGGTGCCGGACGGCAACGCGGTGGCGATCTCCGACGCGGTGCGCGAGAAGCTGCCGGAGCTGACCCGGGCGATCGGCGACAGCTCCGACACCGCGATCGAGGTCGTCTTCGACCAGGGCCCGTACGTGTCCGAGTCGATCGAGAACCTGACCACCGAGGGCATCCTCGGCCTCATCTTCGCGGTGCTGGTCATCCTGGTGTTCCTGCTGTCGCTGCGCTCGACGCTGGTGACGGCGGTGTCGATCCCGCTGTCGGTGGTGATCGCGCTGCTGGCGCTCTGGCTGGGCGACTACTCGCTCAACATGCTCACGCTGGGGGCGCTGACCATCGCGATCGGCCGGGTGGTCGACGACTCGATCGTGGTGCTGGAGAACATCAAGCGCCACCTCGGCTACGGCGAGGCCAAGCGGACGGCGATCCTCACCGGCGTGCGGGAGGTGGCCGGCGCGGTGACGGCCTCGACGCTGACCACGGTGGCGGTGTTCGCGCCGATCGCGGTCGTCGGCGGCATGGTGGGCGAGCTGTTCGCGCCGTTCGCGATCACGGTGACGGTGGCGCTGATGGCCTCCCTCGTGGTGTCGCTGACGGTCGTGCCGGTGCTGGCCTACTGGTTCCTGAAGGCGCCCCAGCTGAAGCCCGAGGAACTGGCGGCCTTCCGGGAGAAGGCGGAGGCGGCCGAGCGGCGCTCGCCGCTGCAGCGCGCCTACCTGCCGGTGCTGCGGTTCGCCACCCGGTTCAAGGTGGTGACGCTGGTGATCGGGGCGGCGGTGTTCGCGGTCACGATGGGCCTGGCGGGCAGCCTGCAGACGAACTTCCTGGACTCCACCGGCCAGGACACGATCTCGATGAGCCAGCGGATGCCGGTGGGCACCGACCTGAAGACGACCGACGAGGCCGCCGCCAAGGTCGAGGAGGTGCTGGAGCAGGTCGAGGCGGTCGAGTCGTACCAGGTGAACGTCGGCGGCGGCAACGCCATGATGGGCGGCACGGGCGGCGGCGCGGACCGCGCCTCCTACCAGATCACCATCGCCGACGGCAGTGACACGCCGGCGGTGGAGCAGGAGCTGCGCGACCGGCTGGCCGCCGTGCCGGACATCGGCGAGGTGACCGTGGGCGGCGCGTCGGCGGCCGGGTTCTCCTCCGACTCCGTCGAGGTGATCGTGCGGGCGCCGGACACCGCCGCGCTGCGCTCGGCCGCCGAGCAGGTGGCGGGCGTGATGGGCCGGGTGGACGGCCTGCGGGACGTAACGTCCAACCTGGAGGACAGCGCGCCGCGCATCGAGGTGCGGGTGGACCGGCAGAAGGCGGCCGCGCGCGGGCTGAGCGAGGCGCAGATCGGGCAGACGGTGGCGCAGGCGTTCCGCGGCGCGCCGCTGGGCCAGCTCACGCTGGACGGCCGCCAGAGCGACCTGGTGCTGCGCGCCGGGGATGCGCCCGACGACGTGAAGGCGGTGCGTGACCTGCGGCTGCCGACGGCGTCGGGTCTGGTGAAGCTGTCGTCGCTGGCCACGGTGGAGCGGGTGGACGGCCCCACCCAGATCACCCGGATCGACGGTGAGCGTTCGGCGACCGTCTCGGGCAAGGCGACCGCCGCCGACCTGGGCCGTCTCACCCAGGAGCTGACGCGTGAGCTGGACGGGCTGAGCCTGCCGGCCGGTGCCGCCTACGAGATCGGGGGCGCCTCGGCCGACCAGGAGGAGGCCTTCGCCGACCTCGGGATGGCGATGCTGGCGGCGATCGCGATCGTCTTCATGATCATGGTGGCGACGTTCCGGAGTTTCGTGCAGCCGCTGATCCTGCTGGTGTCGATCCCGTTCGCGGCGACCGGCGCGGTGGGGCTGCTGCTGGCCACCGACACGGCGATGGGCGTGCCCGCGCTGATCGGCATGCTGATGCTGATCGGGATCGTGGTGACGAACGCGATCGTGCTGATCGACCTCATCAACCAGTACCGCGCGCGGGGGATGGGGATCGTGGAGGCGGTCATCGAGGGCGGCCGGCAGCGGCTGCGGCCGATCCTGATGACGGCGGTGGCGACGATCTGCGCGCTGGTGCCGATGGCGCTCGGGGTGACGGGCCACGGCGGGTTCATCTCGCAGCCGCTGGCGATCGTGGTGATCGGCGGTCTGATCAGCTCGACGCTGCTGACGCTGGTGCTGGTGCCGACGCTGTATGTGATGGTCGAGCGGGCCAAGGAGCGGCTGCGGCGCAAGCCGGCCGAGCCGGCGCCGGAGCCGAAGGTGCTGGAGACCGCGGCGCCCTGACAGAGCGGTCTCCCCTTCCGCCCGCACGGGTCGCATACCCGTGCGGGCGGCCGCTTTCTCAGCCCTCGGCGGCGATGCGGTCGAGCCAGTCGGCCAGCAGGGCGCGCTCGGGCTCGCTGAGCGCGCCGGTGCGGGGGAGCGCGGCGCGCAGCGCGACCGCCGCGGCGACCGGCCCGGACGGGTCCGGGGCGGCCGGCGGCGGGTCGGTGGTGATGGTGGAGATGACCGACTCGCGGGCCGTCACCGACAGGGACGGGTCGCGCTGGTCCTCGGGCAGCGATATGAGAGTGAGCGTCAGCCCCCGGCCCGCCGCGTGGACGAGCAGGGCGGCCCGCTCCTCCGGCATGGCCAGCCGCCCCGCCTCGGCGATGCGGTGGATCATCCGCGCGAGTATCTCCGACGCCTGGCGGGCGGCGGGCGACTCGGCGCCGGGCCGCGGCTCGCCGAAGACGAGGCTGTAGAACGCGGGGTGCGCCAGGCCGAAGCCGACGTGCAGGTCCCAGCCGCGCCGCAGGTCGGCCACCGGGTCGTCGGTGGCGGGGTTGGCTTCCTTGTCACGCAGGTAGCTCTGCAGGCCGTAGGCGGCCACGGCGTCCAGCAGGCCCTGCTTGTCGCCGAAGATGCGGTAGATCGCCGGGGCCTGCACGCCGGCCGCCGCGCTGACGGCGCGGGTGGAGACCGCTTCGCGGCCGCCCTTGGCCAGCAGCTCGGCGGCGGCTTCGATGATCCGGTCCCGGTGGGTCTTCGCCATACCGCAACGGTAACAGTGCCGGTGTTATCAGTGGTCCCCGTCGAGGCGGGGCAGCTGCCGGGGGGCGTAGCGCAGGCCGGCCGCGGCTCCGGCGGGGATGGCCTGCTCGATGGTGGTCAGCTCCTGCTCGGTGAACTCGACCTCGCCGGCGGCGAGGGACTCGGCCAGCCGGGCCCGGGTGCGGGCGCCGACGAGCGGCACGATGTCCTCGCCCTGGGCGGCGACCCAGGCGATGGCGGCCTGCGCGGTGGTGATGCCCTTGTGCTCGGCGACGCCGCGCAGGGCGTCGGCCAGCGCCAGGTTGTGGCGCAGGTTCTCGCCCTGGAAGCGGGGGCTGTGGGTGCGGAAGTCGTCGGCGGCGAGGTCGCGGCCGGGGTTCCAGTGGCCGCTGAGCAGTCCGCGCGACAGCACGCCGTAGGCGGTGACGCCGATGCCCAGGCTGCGGGCGACCGGCAGGACCTCGGCCTCGATGTCGCGCGACAGCAGGGAGTGCTCGATCTGCAGGTCGCTGATCGGGTGGACGGCCGCGGCGCGGCGCAGCGTCGCGGCGCCGACCTCGGACAGGCCGATGTGGCGGACGTATCCGGCCTGGACGAGTTCGGCGATGGCGCCGACGGTGTCCTCGATGGGCACGCCGGGGTCGAGGCGGGCGGGACGGTAGATGTCGATGTGGTCGGTGCCGAGCCGCCGCAGGCTGTAGGTGAGGAAGTTCTTGACGGCGGCGGGGCGGGCGTCGTGGCCGAGCCAGGTGCCGTCGGGGCCGCGCAGCGCGCCGAACTTGACGCTGATCACGACGCGGTCGCGGTCGGCGCCGCGCAGGGCGTCGCGCAGCAGCAGCTCGTTGTGGCCCATGCCGTAGAAGTCGCCGGTGTCGAGGAGGGTGACGCCGGCTTCGAGTGCGGCGTGGATGGTGGCCAGCGACTCTTTCTCGTCGGCGGGCCCGTACAGGTCGGACATGCCCATGAGGCCGAGGCCGAGGGCGGACACGCGCGGGCCGTGGGCGCCGAGGGTGCGGGTGTTCATGGAAGGAACCTCTTTCCGTCGATAACGGATTCATGTTAACACTGCTTCGCTATCGATGTTAACTCCTTTTGGGAATCAGTGTTATCGGCCGGGTGGGTCACACCCCGGCACCTGCCCATACACTTGACCAACGTGACTTCCAAGCCGCGCATCCCCGACGTCCTGGCCGCCCGATACGCCTCCCCGGAGCTGGCCCGCCTGTGGTCCCCCGAGCACAAGGTGATCGCCGAGCGGCGGCTGTGGCTGGCGGTCCTGCGCGCGCAGGCCGAACTCGGCGTGACCGTCCCCGAAGGCGCCCTCGCCGACTACGAGAAGGTCGTCGACCAGGTCGACCTGGACTCCATCGCCGCCCGCGAACGGGTGAGCCGCCACGACGTCAAGGCCCGCATCGAGGAGTTCAACGCGCTGGCCGGCCACGAACAGGTCCACAAGGGCATGACCTCCCGCGACCTGACCGAGAACGTCGAGCAGCTCCAGATCCGCGACAGCCTCCTGCTGGTCCGCGACCGCGTGGTCGCGCTGCTGGCCCGCCTGGCCTCCCTCGCCACCGCCCACGAGTCGACCGTGCTGGCCGGGCGCTCCCACAACGTCGCCGCCCAGGCCACCACCCTCGGCAAACGCTTCGCCGGCGCCGCCGACGAACTCCTCGTCGCCTACCGCCGGCTGGAAGAACTGATCGCCCGCTACCCGCTGCGCGGCATCAAGGGCCCCGTCGGCACCGCCCAGGACATGCTCGACCTGCTCGGCGGCGACCACGCCAAACTCGCCGACCTGGAACAGCGCGTCTCGGCCCACCTCGGCTTCGAACACCGCCTCACCAGCGTCGGCCAGGTCTACCCCCGCTCACTCGACTTCGAGGTCGTCACCGCCCTCGTCCAGCTCGCCGCCGCCCCCTCCTCCCTGGCCACCACCATCCGCCTGATGGCCGGCCACGAACTCGTCACCGAAGGCTTCAAGGAGGGCCAGGTCGGCTCCTCGGCCATGCCCCACAAGATGAACACCCGCTCCTGCGAACGGGTCAACGGCCTGGCCGTGGTGCTGCGCGGCTACGCCTCCATGGTGGGCGAGCTGGCCGGCGACCAGTGGAACGAGGGCGACGTGTCCTGCTCGGTGGTGCGCCGGGTCGCGCTGCCCGACGCGTTCTTCGCCTTCGACGGCCTGGTGGAGACCATGCTCACCGTCCTGGACGAGTTCGGCGCCTTCCCGGCGGTCATCTCCGCCGAGCTCGACCGCTACCTGCCGTTCCTGGCCACCACCAAGATGCTCATGGCCGCCGTCCGCGCCGGCATGGGACGCGAGCAGGCCCACGAACTCATCAAGGAGCACGCCGTCGCGGCGGCGCTGGCGATGCGCGAAAGCGGCGGCGCCAACTCACTGCTCGACCGGCTCGCCGCCGACGACCGCTTCCCGCTCGGCCGCGCCGAGCTGGAGGCGCTGCTGGCCGACCGGGTGTCGTTCACCGGCGCCGCCGCCGGCCAGGTCCGGGCGGTCGTCGAGCAGGTCGGCCGCGTGGTGGCCGCGCACCCGGAGGCGGCCGCGTACCGGCCCGGCGCCATTCTGTGATCCACGAGCTCGGCTCGCTCGCCGGGCTGCGGGCCGCGTGCGGCGACGACGACCTGGTCGTCTGGACCGCCCAGGACCTCGGCGGCCCCGCCTCCCCGGCCCGGGCCTGGGCGTCGGGGGAGGCGGTGGTCGCCGCCGCCCCCGCGGTGTCCCTGCACGACCGGCTGGCCGTGTGGGGCGACGCCGGCGACGCGGCGGTGCTGGTGCGGCACGCGCTGGCCGAGCTGGGGCCCGGCTACCGGCCGTGGGGCGAGCGGGAGCTGCTGACGCGGGTGGCGGCGAAGGTGGACGGGCTGGAGGTGTCGGGCGCCTTCTCCTGGATGAGCCTGGCCGCGCAACCGGCTTCCCCGCCCTCCCCGGCTTCCCCGAGCTCGCAGGTTGGGCCGGGCTCACCGTCCTCCCCGGCCTCCACGGACGCGCCGGTCGGGCCGGGCTCCCTGCCCTCCCCTGACGTGCCCGGGGTTTCCGAGGTGGGGTGGCTGCCGGAGACCGAGCTCGGCGAGGTCGCCGCGCTGCTCGCGGCGGACGCGCCCGGCTCCTACGCGACGCCCGACGACCCTGGCGTGCGCCGGTGGGCGGGGGTGCGGGTGGGCGGCGTGCTGGCGTCGGTCGCGGCCGACGCCTGGCCCGCGCCGTCGGTGGGGCTGCTGGCGGGGGTGGCCACGGCGGCGGCGTTCCGGGGGCGTGGGCTGGCCGAGCGGGTGTGCCGGTGGGTGACGGAAGAGCTGGTCGCGTCGTACGGGCGGGCGGCGCTGATGGTCGACGATGACAACGCCGCGGCCATCGCCCTGTACGAGCGGCTGGGGTATCGCCTGCGACCGGTGCTGAGCACGTACATCCGCACATAAATCTACGTTGTAAAGCCAGTGGGTGGGATGAAAACCGTCCGGCCTCACCCAAAACCCATCGCCTACGTCGGAGGCGCCGGGCTGACTCGTACCCGGGATTAATCGGATGAGGCGGGGCGGGCCGGTCAGGCACAGTGGACGGCGTGATGTGCGATTTCGTGCCTGGTATCGAGTTGTCCCGTGCCTTCTACGGCGAGGTGGTCGCGCCGCTGGTGGCGGGTGTTCCGCATAGCGCGGCGCTGATCGGCCCCGGGTCGGAGGTGCTGGCGTTCGACACGGAGCGGTCGGCCGATCATGACTGGGGGCCGCGGGTGCTGGTGTTCGTGCCCGCCGGGATGGTGAGCGAGGCGGAGGCGCGGGTGGCGGGCGGGCTGCCGGAGCGGTTCCGCGGCTTTCCGACCGTTTTCGATTATCACGGGGAGCGGCGGCCGGGGGTGGTGGTCGTCGAGTTAGGGGTGTGGCTGCGGGAGCGGCTGGGGTTCGATCCGCGGGCGGGGGTGTCGCTGCTGGATTGGCTGTCGGTGCCGTGGCAGCGGCTGGCGGAGGTGACGCAGGGGGAGGTGTTCCACGACGGGTTGCCGGCCGGGGAGGGCGGGCTGGCGGAGGTGCGGGGGCTGCTGCGCTGGTATCCGCAGGATGTGTGGCGGTATGTGCTGGCGTGTCAGTGGCGGCGGATCGCTGAGGAGGAGGCGTTCGTCGGCCGGTGCGGTGAGGTGGGCGACGAGCTGGGGTCGGCGGTGGAGGGGGCGCGGCTGGTGCGGGAGGTGATGCGGCTGGCGCTGCTGCTGCGGCGGCGGTATCCGCCGTACGCGAAATGGCTGGGCAGTGCGCTGATGCGGGTGCCGGGGTCGGCGGAGCTGGGGGAGGCGCTGGGTGCGGCGCTGGCGGCGCGGTCGTGGCGCGGGCGGCAGGAGGGGTTGTCGGCGGCGTATCGGCGGGTGGCCGGGCTGCAGAACCGGATCGGCCTGGCGGATCGGCTGGGGGAGGAGGTGCGGGGCTTCCACGATCGGCCGTTCGAGGTGATCGGCGGGGAGCGGTTCGCGGCGGCGCTGCTGGGGCGGGTGTCGGATCCGGCGGTGCGGGGGTTGCCGGTGGCGGGGTGTGTGGATCAGTTGTCGGATTCGACGGATCTGCTGACGTCGCCGGCGCGGGCCCGGGCGGCGACGGCGGCGGCTCTGGGGCTGGGTGCCTGACCGGGGTCAGGTGTCGCGGGTGGCGGCGATGAGGCGGGTGAGCGCCTGGTGGAGGTCGTGCAGGTCGCCGGGGTCGAGGCCGAGGCGGGCGGTGATGGCCGGGGGGATCTTCTCGGCCTCGGCGCGCAGGCGGCGGCCTTCGGGGGTGAGGGTGATGGCGAGGGTGCGCTCGTCGGTGCTGCTGCGGTTGCGTTCGACGTAGCCGAGTGCTTGCAGGCGTTTGAGGAGCGGGGACAGGGTGGCGGGGTCGAGCTGGAGCAGTTCGCCGAGTTCTTTGACGGACAGGGGTTCGTGCTGCCAGAGGGCGAGCATGGCGAGGTACTGCGGGTGGGTGAGGCCGAGTGGTTTGAGCAGCGGCCGGTAGAGGCCGATGACGGCGCGGGAGGCGATGCTGAGGGCGAAGCACACCTGGTGGTCGAGGGCGAGGGGGTCTGTGGCCTCTGTCCCAGGCTTCACGTGCGCCGACCTCCTGGTGACCCCTGGTAGATTAATTTGTACACAAATTATTAGTGTACGAAGAGCCGCCACGCAAATCTTGGGGTCGTCCGTGTTTCACCGCAAGTCTCTGGAGGAGCGCATCGCCGAGCGCCAGGCCAAGCTGCCCCCGTTGAAGGAGGGGAAGCACTTCGAGCACGGGCCGGCCAAGTTCATCTTCGTCGCGCTGCTGGTCGTGGTGGTGCTCATGCACTTCGTGGGCCTGGCGATCGTGATGCACTTCTACTGATCGGGCAGGGCGGCGGCGAACTCCTCGACGCGGGCCCGCCAGGTTTGCAGGGTTCCTGTGTCGCCGGGGCAGGTCAGGGTGAGGCGCGCGCCGTGACCGGTGCCCGGGCCGAGTTCCCAGCGCACGGTGCCGCCTTCGGTCGCGTACTCGAGGATCTTGCCCGGTTCGGCGCGTGAGACCGGCCCGGCGGGCACGCCGGGGGCGGTGAACGGGGCGGGCGGCGGCGCGCCGGTGTGCGCGCGGTGGCCGTCGAGTGCCTGCCAGATCTGGTCGGCGGGCCGGGTGAGCTGGCGTTCCAGCCGGACGGCGCCGCCGGTGAGTTCGCCGGAGGTCGGGCCGAGGACGGTCACGTACTTCTCGTGCAGGCGGGCCATGTCGCCGGGTTCGGGCAGCGGCCGTCCGTCGAGCAGGGCGGTGAGGGCGGCGACGCAGGTGTGCCAGCCGGAGGCGAAGCTGGCCGCGCCGAACCGGTCGCCGAAGACGTGGGTGAGGGTGAGCAGGCTGCCGTCGCCGTCGGGGCGGATCTCCCAGCGCAGCTCGTCGTCGTCCCAGGTGTGGGCGAACACGCGGGGCGGGTCGAGTTCCAGCACGCGGCCGTCGGGGCCGGATCCGTAGCGGACGCGGTCGCCGTCGATGGTGAGTTCGGTGGGGAACCACTGTGTGAGGTGGCCGGGTTCGGTGAGGGCGCGCCACACCTTCTGGGGCGGATGGTTGAGGCGGCGGCTCATGCGCAGTTCGGTGCGGCCGTCGGGGCGGATGAGCAGGTGGTCGTTCACGGGTTCTCCTGCGGGTGGTCGGGCATGGTGTCGAGGTGGCGCTCCAGCCGGTCGAGGCTGCCGCTCCACAGGGCGCGGTACGGGGCGAGCCAGGCGTCGATCTCGGCCAGGGGCTGCGGGCGCAGCTCGTACCAGCGGCGCTGGGCGTCCTTGCGGACCGTGACGAGCCCGGCTTCGCGCAGCACCTTGAGATGTTTGGAGGTGCCGGGCTGGGACAGGCCGAGTTCGGCGGTGAGTTCGGCGACCGGGCGGGGCCGCTCCAGCAGCAGATCGAGGATCCGCCGCCGGGCGGGTTCGGCGAGCACGTCGAAGCGCATACCTGCGAACATACCTCATCTGTTATATAGCTGCGAAGGCATCAATCGAGGTCGTGATGCATGTGGGCAGGACATACGGCCGGGCCGGGTGACGGGTTCCCGGCGCGGCGCGGGGGACGGCAGGCCGCCGGCGTCGCCCAGCCCAGGCGGTGATACAGCCGGGCGGCGGGTGCCCGCGGAGAGTCGCACGCGCCGGGATCGTGCACTCCACGGCCGGACAGGCGGGCGGATACGAGCTGACCAGGCCCGCCGGCCAGATCTCGGCGCTGGAGGTGGTGCGCGCCATCGACGGCGGCGAGCCCGCCTACCGGTGCACCGAGATCCGGGCCCGCTCGCCCTCCCGGCCGAACGATGCCAGCGGCCCTGCGCGATCGCCCGGGCCATGGCCGCGGCCGAGGACGCCTGGGCGGACGCCCTGCGCCGGGGCACCATCGCCGACCTCGCCGCCCGCATCGACGCCGACAGCGGAGGGACGGCGATGGTCGCTGTGAGCAGATGGCTGGCCACCACCCGCTAGAGGTCCGGCCGCACGAGCACGGCTTCTCGGTCCTGGTGGGGTTGGGGCAGCGCTTGCCGGCCAGGGCCGGCTGATCCCGTACGGAATCAGCCGGGCAGGCCGGAATCCCCGGGGGAAGCGCTCATCTTCCTCAGACGGTGAGGGCGAGCTTGCCCGCCGGGCGGCCGGTCCTGAGATGGGCGATGGCGGCGGAGGCCTCGGCGAGGGGGTAGGTGCGGTCGAGGGCGGGAGTGAGGGCGCCGGAGCCGATGAGATCGGCCAGGGTTTCCAGGTCGGCGGCGGGCTCGATGGACATGAGGCTCGTCAGGCGCTGCCCGGCGAAGGGCGACAGCAGCATCGCCCGGATCGGGCGGCCCATGCCCTGGAACGCGCCTCCGCCTCCGGGGCCGCCCACGAGGACCAGCGTGCCCTTGGGGGTGAGGGCGCGGCGCAGCCGGGTCAGGGGGCGGTTGCCGGCGGTGTCGAGGATGAGGTCCCAGCGGCCGGTTCCGGTGGTGAAGTCCTCGCGGGTGTGGTCGATGACGTGGTCGGCGCCGAGGGAGCGCACCCGTTCGGTCTTGGCGGTGCGGCAGACGCCGGTGACGTGGGCGCCGTAGGCCTTGGCGAGCTGGACGGCGAAGCTGCCGACCCCGCCTCCGGCTCCGGTGACGAGGACCCGCTGCCCGGCGGTGAGCCGGCCCGCGTCGCGCAGTCCCCGCAGGGCGGCGCAGCCGGACACGGGTACGGTCGCGGCCTGGGCGAAGCTGAGGCGGGCCGGTTTGGGGGCGAGTCTGTCCTGGTGGGCGCGGGCGTACTCGGCGTAGGAGCCGTCGCAGGTGCCGTAGACCTCGTCGCCGGGGCGGAACCGGGTGACCTCTGCCCCGACGGCGACGACGCGGCCGGCGGCGTCCAGGCCCGGGACGGGGTTCTTCGGGCGGTGCAGCCCGAATCCGGCGGCGCGCACCAGGTAGGGCAGGCCGGTGACGACGTGCCACACGCCCTGGTCGACGCCGGCGGCCTCGACACGGACGAGCACCTCGCCGGGGCCGATGGCCGGGACGGGCAGCTCGCGGAGCCGGAGCCGGTCCGGAGGACAGTAGGTGTCGCGGGCGATCGCGGTCATGGTGCTCGGCACGGTCTCCTCGATCCCGGCCGCCGCCGATGGGGGTTCTGGTGGTGTTCGGGTGGTCATGGGGGTGGTCCTTTCGGATGGGTGGATCCCGGGGGCTGCGGGGAGCGGTCCTTTCGGCTGGGTGGCGTCGGGGCCGCAGGGAGTGGTTCTTTCAGGCGGGCGATTCCCGGGGGTCGGCGGCACCGGCTGGGAATGCAGTGCGCGGCGCCGGCTGGAACCGGTACGTAGCGCGGCGAACCTCTCGGCCGCCACGTGCGGGGGAGTCGTCCTTCGTCAGTCGTGTGTGTCGGGGTACTGGAAGACCTCTTCGAGGGGGACGCCGAACACCCGGGCGATCTGGAAGGCGACCTCCAGCGACGGCGAGTAGCGGCCCTGTTCGATGGCGATGACGGTCTGCCGGGTCACCCCGATGCGGTCGGCGAGCTGCGCCTGGGTCATCTCGCCGTGGGCGAAGCGCAGGGCCCGGATGGAGTTGGTGACCTTGGTGGGCTTGCCCATGGTCAGAAGCCCCGCCGGTACAGGACGATCTTGACGATGGACGAGGCGACGGTGGCCAGGACGAACGCCAGGTAGAGGGTGTTGGCGATCCAGAAGTGGGCGGCCTCGGCCATGGCCAGGGCCAGCGGGACGATCGCGGCGACGCTCATGACGTAGAACCCGGCGTGCTCGCCGCGCCGGTTGATGCGCCGGTCGCGTTCGTCGGTCCGGCCGGCGTCCTTCGGGGAGAAGACGGCGGCGGCGATGCCGGCCAGGATGCCCAGGACGATCCCGGCGGCGATGGCGATGAGCATCGGCCGTACGTAGGCGATCCGGGTAACGTCGGCGCCGGGCACCTGGGACAGGACGGTGGCGAAGTAGACGGCGGCGACGCCGGCGCCGACCACGGCGTAGATCCATGAGCGTTTCTCTTCGGAGGTCATCTCCCGCTCCCATG
Source organism: Nonomuraea sp. NPDC049649 (assembly GCF_040675175.1). Classification (NCBI taxonomy): domain Bacteria; kingdom Bacillati; phylum Actinomycetota; class Actinomycetes; order Streptosporangiales; family Streptosporangiaceae; genus Nonomuraea; species Nonomuraea sp. NPDC049649. The sequence goes on along the minus strand of NZ_JBFAOH010000002.1, from coordinate 177,932 downwards.
TCAAAAAACTTGTACATGGGGAAGGTGAAGCAGACCAGACACGATGTCAACGATTCTTAACATCTCCGGCCCGGCGGGCGTTCCTCGGACATCACCCGGTCGCCAGGCGTTCGCCTCGATCATCTCCGGCCCGGCGGGCACTCCTCGACCATCACCTGGTCAGCGGGCGTTCACCGCGGCCGTCTCCCGCCCGGCGGGCGTTCGCCTCGATCGCCGCCCGCAGATACGCCGCCAGCCCCGGAGCCAGCGCCTCGTAGACGGCCGTGAACCGCGGATCCGACACGTACAGCTCGCCGAGCCCCCGGTGGATCTCGTACGTGCACGTATAGAACCAGCGGCTGATGTGACCGCGATGCCGCTCGGCCAGATCCATCGCCGCCTCACCGTCCGCGGGCAGGCCCGCCTCGCAGGCGGCGGCCAGATCCCGGTGGATGGCCTCGCCCTCGGCCTTCAGCTCCAGCCAGTCGGCCTTGGTCAGCGCGGCGACCCGGCGGCGGCTCTGCTCGTAGGCGTCGCCGCCGCCCCACCGGCGCTCCACCTCGGCCTCGTGCTCCTCTGGGGTGAAGGAACCGAACACCTCCAGCCGCTCGGCCGGGGTGAGGGCGATGCCGCGGGTGCGGGCCTCGATGGCGCGCTCCACCGCGGCGATGACCTCCCGCAGCCGCCCCGCCTCACGGGTGAGCAGCTCATGCTGGCGGCGCAGCTGAGAAAGCTCGTCGGCCGCCGGATCGTCGAGGATGGCGGCGATCTCCTCCAGGGGGAAGCCGAGCTCCCGGTAGAGCAGAATCTGCTGCAGCCGGGCCAGGTCCTCGTCGGTGTAGCGGCGGTATCCGGCGCGGGTGCGCTCACCGGGGATGAGCAGGCCGATCTCGTCGTAATGATGCAGGGTGCGCACGGTGACGCCGGCCAGCCGCGCCACCTGCCCGACGGAGAGGCTCATGCCTCCAGCTTGCGGCCTGACGCCGCGTGAGGTGCAACCCGGCATGCTGAAGGGCGTGGACGATGATCTGCTGCCGATCGGACGCTTCGCTCGGCTGGGCCGGCTGAGCGTCGAACAACTGCGCCACTACGACGAGATCGGGCTGCTCGTGCCCGCGTGGGTGGACCCGGCGACCGGCTACCGCTCCTACCGGGCCTCGCAGGCTCCGCCGGCGCTGCCGATCGGGCTGCTGCGGTCGCTGGAGGTGCCGCTGCCGGTGGTGGCGGGGGAGTGGCAGGCCCTGGCCGTGATGCGGGACGAGGCGGAGCCGGCGCGCCGCCGCCGCACGCTCGCGGTGCTGGAGCGGCTGCTCGCCGACGGCCTGCCCGCGCCGCAGGTGACCGTGGTACGCGATGCGCATCAGATCGAGCCGGTCGGGACACTGGCGCGATGTGCTCACGCCGGGGGCTCGATCAGCTCTGGGCTGGGGGTGGCGCAGCGGCCTCCACCGTATAGAAGACAAGGTCCACGCCCATGGTCCCGTCTGCGCGGAAGGGCACGAGCGAGCCGACGATGGGCACGTCGTTGAGCCAGGAGTAGGCGCCCTGGGGGGCTTCGATACGACAGGCCGTGATGCCGAGCATGGCGCCGTCGTGGCTGCGTGAGCTGCCCTGGTTGAAGACGGTCAGGATGACGCCGTCGTCGGTCCGCAGGGCGTAGGTGGCGCTGACCAGCGCCGTGCCGTCTTCGCGGGCGATCGCCCAGTCGGCTCCGCCGGGCACGACCTGGCCGCTGATCCTGCCGGTCACGGTGCCGCCGGTGATGGGAATGATCAGCCGCTGTCCGGCGCGGACCTTGCCGGCGTCGATCGGCTCTGCGATCTCCACGTGGAGTTCGGCGAGCGGCCGCAGCATCAGCGACGGCGCGGGAGTGGCCGCGGGAGTGGTCAAGATGGGGCTCCTCTCCGGGGATCTTGAACCTATCCGACTTTGGTGCAGTGTCCCAGAAATGCTTAGGGCGCCGCGTAGGACGGAACGTCGGGAGGGGGCATGGCCGCTGGGGGCAAGCCGGGCCGAGCGCGTGCCTCAGTCCTGACATCCCACGACCCGCGGACGCTGCGCACGCGCGAGGCGATCGTGAGCGCAGCACAGGAACTGGTGCGGGAACTGGCCGGGGATCCGGAGGGGGAGATCACGGTCGCCGATCTGGCGGCCCGGGCGGCCATCAGCCGCAACTCCTCGCATTTTTCCGGCATCGCCGACGTGGCCGCCCATCTGCTGACCGAGCAGGCCGCCGGGCTCGCCGCGAACCTGGCCGACGGCCACGCCGCGCGGTCGGCGGTGACGCGGGCCACGGTGCCGCTGCTGGAGCACATCGCCGCCCACAAAGCGCTGTATGCGGCCCTGGAGCGGGAGGGCGCCGGCGCGATGGAGCGGATCGCCGCGGTCTACCGTGAGCACCTGCGCCGGATCGCCGCCCAATCGACCACTTCCACCGCGCCACCAGCCAGCTCCTGGCAGGCAAGTGTGAACCCGTCCATCCAGGGCTGGTGAGAAGGGGCACGGCCGGCCTCAGAACGGGACGTAGCCGAAGCGCCACGGCTACGGTCCCCGAGAACCTCGCTGCCCTGAACCTTTGTTCCGCAGGAACTGGCATCAGCCAGTCCGCCGCCTCCCAGAAGCTTGCCCTGCTCCGCCGCGGCGGCATCGTCACCTCCCGCCGCGGCGGCGAAGAAATGCTCTATCGAGGCGAGGGCGACGGTGTCGCCCGCACCTCGCCGACCTGCAGAATTACCTGAAGTTCTGCTGCTGACCGCCCACCGGCGACGGCGAGGTAAGCCGACCGGGGCAGGCACTTCGTGGAAGATGACCGCGTTCAGCGCCAGGCCCAGGCTGCCGAGCCGGTCTTCCATGCCCATGCGTGGCGCAACTGCCCGCGGTTGCCGAAGGCGATCTTGCGGGCGAGCCGGTGCCGGGCCTCCTGCACGTTCAGCTCCTTGCCGAGCATCCTGCGGTAGCCCTCATCGTGCAGGAACTGCAGCAGGTGCAGGGGTTGAAGATGCGGCCGTAGTGCACGAACGCCTCCCTCAGGCCGGTCGGGTGGCCATAGGCCGACAGCATGTGGTTCCGCCAGCGGGCCGAGCCTTTCCAACTGGAGTCGGCCGCCGACAAACTGCACTGAGGTGTTGCCGCCGAGCCCGTCCAGCACCCGGATATAGGCTCCCTCCAGCGTGCTGGCCAGCTCCGCCAGGTGCCCGGCCGGTTTCCAGCTCGAGTTCCAGCGAGGTCAGTACGCGCGGCCGCGCCTGTTCCCACCTCTCGCCGACGCAGAGCGGTGGGCAGGTGCGTGAGCGCGCACAGCACGAACGCGGCCTTGTTCAGGTTGGTCCGGGTTGCGGTACACCAGCGGCCGCCACGATCCGGTAATCAGCTCGTCGTGGGCGGCGATGTCGCCCAGGCCACAGCGGGTGATCTGCTCATCGGCGAGAGATTCGAAAGGCAGGGCCCAGGAACACGTAGGCCCCACGACCAGCGCGAACGAGTGCCGTCACCGAACCGGTACGAAGATCGACTCCGTGCTTCTCGAAGGCCGTTCGGACAGGGGCCGGTCAGGGGGCGGTGAGGACGAGGGGGCCGTCGTCGGTGACGGCGACGGTGTGCTCGGCGTGGGCGGCGCGGGCGCCGTCGGCGGTGCGCAGCGTCCAGCCGTCGGCGTCGACCCGGTACTGGCCGCGGCCGGGGGTCAGCATCGGCTCGATGGCGAGGGTCATGCCGGGGCGCAGCGGCAGCCCGCGGCCGGGACGGCCCCGGTTGGGGACGGGCGGGTCCTCGTGCATGCGGCGGCCGATGCCGTGGCCGCCGAAGTCGCCCGCCACCGCGTCGGCGCAGCCGTCTCCGGCGGCGACGGTGTGGATGGCGTGGCCGATGTCGCCGAGCCGGTTGCCGGGTGCGGCGGCGGCGATGCCCGCTTCGAGGGCGCGGCGGGTGGTGTCGATGAGGGCCTGGTCGGCGGGGCGGGGCGTGCCGACGGTGATGCTGAAGGCGGAGTCGCCCGCCCAGCCGTCGAGGTAGGCGCCGCAGTCGACGCTGAGCAGGTCGCCGTCGCGCAGCCGGTCGCGGCCGGGGATGCCGTGGACGATGGCGTCGTTGACCGAGACGCAGATGACGGCGGGGTAGGGGGTGGGGGCGAAGGAGGGCCGGTAGCCGAGGAAGGCGGGTTCGGCGCCTGCCTCGCGGATGACGGTGGCGGCCAGCTCGTCGAGTTCGGCGACGGGGACGCCGGGGGCGGCGTGGCCGGCGACGGCTTGCAGGGCGCGGGCGACGACGCGGCCGGCTTCGCGCATGGCCTGGAGTTCGCCGGGGGTCTTCAGCTCAACCATGGGATAACTATACCGGTATATCTATTGGTATAGAGTGGGAGACATGGTGCGTCCCCCGCTCACTCCCGAAGAACGCCTCCGCGGCGAGCACCTCGGCCGTCTCCTCCGCCAGGCCCGAGGCGAACGCAGCATCGCCGAGATCGCCACCGCCGCCGGAATGTCCGCCGAAACCCTCCGCAAAATCGAGACCGGCCGGATCGCCACCCCCGCCTTCTTCACCATCGCCGCCCTCGCCGACGTCCTCGAAATCTCCCTGGACCACCTCGCCGAGCGCAGCAGCCCCGCCATACCGTCCTAGACGGGACTCACCCCGCGCCGGGCCCCTTCAGCAGCGGATGCGCCCGCATCGCCACCTCCAGCTCACCCGGCAGCTCATCGCGGTAACGCCCCAGCGTCGACAGATCACTGTGGCCCAGCACCCGCCGCACCGCGTCCATGTCGACCGCGTCCGCCAGCAGATGCGTCGCCGTCGTATGCCGCAGCCCATGCGGCGTCACCGAACGCCGCGCCTCCGGATCCACCCGCCGCTGCACCCGGTCGATCACCGCCTGCACATCACCCCGCGCCAGCCGCCGCCCCCGCCACGACAGCAGCAGCGCCTTCTCCGCCGACTCCGGCCGCCCCCGCTCCAGATAAGCCGCCAGCACCCGCGCCACATCCTCCGGCAACGGCACATCCCGCGTCCGCCCGCCCTTGCCGAAGATCCGCCAGTAACGGACACCGTCATTGGTGAAGAAATCCTCCACATTCGCCCGTACCAGCTCCGACACCCGCGGCCCCACCGTCGTCAGCAGCAACACGATCAGCGCATCACGCAACCCCGTCCGCTGATCACGCCGCCCGCCCGACGGCGGCTCCTCACCCAGCCGCCGCGCCGCACCCACCAGCCCCTGCGCCTGCTCCCGCGTCAGCGCCCGCCGCTCCGGACGCAACCCGCCCCGCTCACGCGCCCGGATCGTCGCCACCGACATCGGATCGATCTGCACCCACCCCGCCAGCACCGCATACTTGAACAACGCCGAGACCGACCGGCGGAACCGCGCCTGCGACGACGCCGACTGCCCCCCGCCCCCGGCGCCCGCGGCGCGGCGGCCGTCCGGCTTGCGGGCGAACGCCAGCAGCACCGCGTCCACGTCCTCGCCCGTCAGATCGTCCAGCACCCGGCCGCCGCCCGCCAGCTCCACCAGCGTCGCCACGTCCCGCGCGTACACCTCCGCCGTCGACGCCGACAACGCCCCCGTCAGCACCCGCGCCCGCACCAGCTCCACATAACGGTCCGCCGCCTCCGCCACCGTCACCCGGTCCAGCTCCGCAGGCCGCACCCGCCACCCCTCCCGTCAAGACCCGGCAAGATCCAGCAGAAGGACACCGTAGCGGGCGCCGCCGACAGTTTTCAGATGTCGCGGAACGTCTCGATCCGCGCCCCCAGCGCGTTCAGCCGCTCCGCCAGATCCTCATACCCCCGGTTGATCACATACACGTTCCGCAGCACCGACGTGCCCTCCGCCGCCATCATCGCCAGCAGCACCACCACCGCAGGCCGCAGCGCCGGCGGGCACATCATCTCCGCCGACCGCCACCGCGTCGGCCCCTCCACCAGCACCCGATGCGGATCCAGCAGCTTCACCGACGCCCCCAGCCGCGTCAGCTCCGTCAGATAGATCGCCCGGTTGTCGTACACCCAGTCGTGAATCAGCGTCGACCCCTCCGCCGACGCCGCGATGGCCGCGAAGAACGGCACATTGTCGATGTTCAGCCCCGGGAACGGCATCGGATGGATCTTGTCGATGGGGGAGACCAGCTTCGACGGCCGCACCGTCAGATCCACCAGCCGCGTCCGCCCGTTCGCCGCCCGGTACTCCTCACCCCGGTCGTGATCGAGCCCCATCTCCTCCAGCACCGCCAGCTCGATCTCCAGGAACTCCACCGGCACCCGGCAGATCGTCAGCTCCGACGACGTCACCACCGCCGCCGCCAGCAGACTCATCGCCTCCACCGGATCCTCCGACGGCGAATAGTCCACATCCCGGTCGATCTCCGGCACCCCGTGCACCGTCAGCGTGGTCGTCCCCACACCCTCCACCCGGACGCCGAGCTGCTCCAGGAAGAAACACAGGTCCTGCACCATGTAGTTCGACGAGGCGTTCCGGATCACCGTCACCCCGTCATGACGCGCCGCCGCCAGCAGCGCGTTCTCCGTCACCGTGTCGCCCCGCTCGGTCAGCACGATCGCCCGCTTCGGCGACACGCCCCGATCCACCTGCGCGTGATAGAAACCACCCGTCGCCGTGATGTGCAGCCCGAAATGCTGCAACGCCGACATGTGCGGCTGCACCGTCCGCGTCCCCAGATCACACCCGCCCGCGTACGGAATCCGGAACACGTCCGTGCGGTGCATCAGCGGACCCAGGAACATGATCACACTACGGGTGCGCCGCGCCGCCTCGGTGTCCATCGACTCCAGCTCCAGCCGGGCCGGCGGCACGATCTCCAGGTCGTTGCCCTCGTTGATCCACCGCGCCCGCACCCCGATCGACGCGAGCACCTCCAGGATCCGGTAGACCTCCTCGATCCTGGCGACCTTCCGCAGGATCGTCCGCCCCGAATTCAGCAGCGACGCGCACAGCAACGCCACACAGGCGTTCTTCGACGTCTTGACCGCGATGCTCCCCGACAGCCGGCGCCCGCCCACCACCCGCAGATGCATCGGGCCCGCATACCCCAGGGAGACGATCTCACTGTCGAGCGCCTCGCCGATCCGGGCGATCATCTCAAGGCTGATGTTCTGGTTACCCCGCTCGATCCGGTTGATGGCGCTCTGGCTCGTCGCCAGGGCGTCCGCCAGCTGAAGCTGCGTCCACCCGCGGTGCTGCCGCGCATCCCGGATCAGCCGGCCGATCCGCACAAGATAGTCGTCTGACACAGCACACCAACCTATCTCACATATGAGATGCATTCACGTCAGATGGGGGCGACGCGCCGCGACCCCCCGCCGGTGCCACCATTCCGGCATCGAAGCGGCCTTCGAGGACGGCCGGCTGGTGTTCGGGTCCCGCAAGGGGGAGGACCTGCGGCGCGATGCGCGGTTCGCCCTGCACAGCGCCACCGTCGACCCGGTCGAGGGGTCGGAGGCGCTGTGGCCGGGGGAGGCGAAGATCTCCGGCCGGGCGATCATGGCCGGGGGCGGGGGAGAGGAGGGCGACCGGTTCCGCGCGGACGTGGCGGAGGTGGTGCACACGCATCTGGACGAGGCGGCGACGGTGCTGGTGGTGGAGTGGTGGACGCCGGCGCACGGTTTGCGCAGGATTGAACGGACATGACCCTATAAATACGGACATTCTGATACCAGGCAGAATCCGCCTTCTGTCTGGTATGGGATGGTTTGTCCTGATTAGAGGCGGTTGACCAGGCGGGTGGCGGCCCGGTGGCTCATGCCGGTTTCGCCTCGTACGAGAAAGACCGCCTCCTGGATCTTGCCCAGCGCCTTGAGCTCGCGGGCCTGGTCGACCACGTCCTGCCGGGGGGAGGGACGGTTGCGGGGCCGCCTGGTGAGCCGGACCGCCATGATGATCAGGAAGATGACCGCGACCGTGACGACGAACGTCAGCGCGATCAGGCCCCCGGTGGAGTTGCCCATAGGCCGATCGTACGTAAAGGGGGCGCCGCGCGGGAGTCAGGACGTGTGGGTTTGATGCCGGTCGCGATGTGCGGTGTGGGCGTCCTACGAACGAGTCGTTTGCGGTGGTCTGGGCCGCTTCCGCGGTTGCTTGATAATGAACATTATGTCAAGTAGAGCTGATGCCGTCTCCCCTTGGGCGGTGACTCGGGGTCCCCCTGGCGGGTTTGGGGTCTGACTTTTCCGGGTTTCGGGCTGGGGCCTGTCGTCGTGCCGCGCGAGCCGGGTGTGAGATGCGTTACCTGAAGGGTGTGCCGGGATGGTGACTTCAGGTAGGGGTCCAGGGACTGACGGTGCTGGTGGGGCGGGCTGTGAGGGTGTTCTCCGCGGGGTCTCTCCCCTGCCGCGCCGAGGGTGAGGCATGGCTGACTCCGGGGTTGACTTGTGGTTGATTCCTCGTCTTCGGCTCGGGTTGGCGTTTAGTGTGGTCTTCTGCTATCGCGCCGCGAGAGGAGCAGTACGTGGGGATCGAGTCTGTGTTATGTCCGGTGTGTCAGGGGGTTCTTCCCGCGGATGGGCGTGAGGCGTATACGCCGTTGCGTGGGCGGTTGATCCTGTCGAACGGGTACTGTCCCGGTGGTTGTGCCGAGCGGCGTGCCGCGCATGTGGAGCAGGTGCGTCAGCGGGCTGGGCAGCAGGTGCCGCAGCCGCAGCAGGTGGCTCAGCCGGTGCCGGGGGCTGGTGAGCCGGTGGGGCGGCCGCAGGTGGCTCGGGTGGGGCCGGGGGTGCCGGTTTCGCGCTGATGGGGGGTTTGTTGCCGGCGTCTGGGGGTGCCGGTGTGGGGGGCGGCGGGTCTGCTGTGGCGGGCTCGCCGTTTCGCGTGTTCAGGGGTACGGGCGGGTGCGGGTGACGGCGTTGACGGGGAGCGGCCCGTACAGGTGGGGGTAGCCGTTCTCGTGTCTGATGTCGAGTCCGGTGGGGTCGATGTCGAGGATGAGCAGGGGTTCGGTGACGTGGCTGTAGTAGGCGGCGTGGACGGTGCGGAGCTGGTCGTCGTCGCGGCTGCAGTGGATGAAGCCTTCTTGGTCGAGGGTGCGGCCGAGGGTGGAGATGCGGTACTCCCCCGTCTGCTGGGCGCGGGTCCAGTCGGTGGCGAGGGCGAGGTGGTGGATCATGGGGTCCATTCTCGGGCGAGTATGGCGTAGATGAGTTCTGAGGCCCATTCGCCTTTGACGTGTTCGTTGTCGATGAGGTGGGCTTCGCGGCGCATGCCGAGTTTTTCGAGGACGCGGGCGCTGGCGGTGTTGCGGGCGTCGAGGCGGCCGGTGATGCGGTGGAGGTTGAGGCCGTCGAAGCCGAGGCGGAGCATTTCGCGGGCGGCTTCGGTGGCGTAGCCGTGGCCGTGGTGGGCGGGGTTGAGGATGTAGCCGATTTCGCCTTGGCGGTGGGCTTTGCTGGTCCACAGGAGCAGGCAGTTGCCGACGAGGGCGCCGGTGTGGCGGTGGGTGATGGCGAGGTCGAGGGCGTCGCCTTCGTCGTGGAGTTCGGTGCGGGTGATTTTCTTGTCGAGGAAGGTGCGGGTGGCGTCGCGGTCGCGGGGGTCCCAGTAGAGGTAGCGGGTGACGTCGGGGCGGGATTCGTAGGCGTGCAGGTCGTCGAGGTCGGCTGGGGTGAAGGGGCGGAGGGTGAGGCGGGGGGTGGTGATGGGGTAGGCGGGTTTGAGCACGGGAGGGAGTCTAGGTGGGTGTCAGGTGGTCTGGGCGAGGTTGAGGGTGACGACGCCGGCGATGATGAGGAGGATGCCGCCGATCTTGAGTGGGGTGAGGGTTTCGCCCATGAGGAGGGCGCCGATGAGGGCGATGGCGGCGGTGCCGGCGCCGGCCCAGACGGCGTAGGCGGTGCCCATGTCGAGGTGGAGTTTGAGGGCTTGGGCGAGGAGGGCGAAGGAGGCGAGGTAGCCGGCGGCGGCGGTGAGGGTCCAGCCGGGGTGGGTGAAGCCGTTGCTGAGTTTGAGTGCGGAGGTGGCGGTGACTTCGAAGGCGATGGCGAGGGTGAGCAGGAGCCAGGCCATGGGTGTCCTCCCCGGGTGGATCGTGGCGGGTGTGCCTGTCCAGTGTGGGGGGTGGCCGGGTTGAAAAGGGTGTCGAATGCGTGTTCCACTTGGGCCGTGGGTTGGGACGCGCAGCCTCTGGTGGAGGCGGCCGATGAGCGGCCGCTGATCGAGCGGCGTGCCGTGCGGCGCGGGGATTTCTTCGAGATGCAGGCGCGCACGGTGATCGAGCGGGTGCCGGTGGGGGCGGGGATCGCGCAGCGGTGGGGGGTTTCGCCGTATCGGGGGTGTGTGCACGCGTGCCTGGGGTGCGGGGCGCGGGCGGGGCATCGCCGGTTGGGGCTGGATGCGGGGCGTGATTTCGACTCGCGGGTGGTGGTGCGGCCGAACACGGTGGCGCGGTTGCGGGCGGAGCTGGCGCGGTGGGGTGGTGAGCCGCTGGCGGTGGGGGTGGGTGGTGATCCTTATCAGCCGGCGGAGGAGACGTACCGGTTGATGCCGGGGGTGGTGGCGGCGCTGGCGGAGGCGGGGGTGCCGGCGACGGTGTATACGCGTAGTGCGCTGGTGTTGCGGGATGCGGGGGTGCTGGCGGGGTCGGGGGTGCGGGTGGCGGTGTCGATCGCGTTCGTGGACGAGCGGATCCGGCGGGTGGTGGAGCCGGGGGCGGCGGGGGCGCAGGCGCGGCTGGAGCTGGTGGCGTCGCTGGTGGAGGCGGGGGTGGATTGCCGGGTGCTGATGGGGCCGGTGCTGCCGTTGCTGACGGATGGGTCGGATCAGCTGGAGGCTACGGTGCGGCGGATCGCGCGGGCGGGGGTGCGTGAGGTGGAGCCGGTGGTGTTGCGGTTGCCGGCGGGCACGCGGGAGTGGTTCGGGGGGTGGCTGGAGGCGGCGCATCCGCATCTGGTGGGGCGTTATGCGGAGTTGTACGGGCGGGATGGGCTGCCCTCCCCCGCTTATGAGGGGCGGATTCTGGGGCAGATCGGCGAGTTGTGCCGGGTGTTCGGGTTGCGGTGCGGGCCGGGTGAGGCGGTGCCGCGCCGGCCGAGGTTCGGGCAGTTGTCTCTGGTGTGAGGGTGGTCAGCTCTTCTTGACGAGGGCGCTGCCCTTCTTCCATTCCTTGAAGGACATCTGCCAGAAGCCCCAGCCGTTGTTCCATTCGAGCTGGCGGTCGGTGCCGGTGATGTCGACGATGTCGCCGCGCTGGGAGTTGTCGTAGTACCACTTGGCCTGGTCGGGGCGGGCGTTGATGCAGCCGTGGCTGACGTTCTGGCGGCCTTGGGCCCAGATGTTGTCCTTGGCGTGGATGTATTCGCCGCTGCTGGAGATGCGGACGGCGTGGTCGATCATGACGTCGTAGTATTCGGGGTCGCCCTTTTCGCGTCCTGGGGAGATCATGCGGACGGGGTTGGCGCGCTCCATGGTGAGGTGGATGCCGCTGGTGGTGGTGTATTCGCGGGTGGTGGCCTTGCCGGCGCTGATGGCCATGGTCTGGACGCGTTTGCCGTTGCGGTAGACGTACATCACGTGTTTGGCGATGTTGATCTTGCTGACCATTTTGTCGCCGATGTTGATCTTGTAGTCGTAGTTCTTCATGCCCCACATGTTCTTGCCGGCCCTGACGCCTTCGAGTGCGGCGGTGAAGGTGACGGTCTGGTGGGGGGCCCAGTATTTGGCGGGGCGGTAGATGGCGTAGGAGTCGTCGATCCAGCGCCAGGCGCCGTCGACGGGCTTTTCGGCTTCGACGTGCAGGGCGCGTTCGACGGCGGCCTTGTTGGCGATGGGCTGGTTGAACCGCACCATGATCGGCATGCCGACGCCGACCTTCTCTCCCTTGATGTTGGGGGTGACGTCGGTGATTTCCAGGACGCGCTGGGGTTTGCGGGTGGTGAAGGCGCTGGCGGCGGTGGCGGCGCCGGCGGTGGCGGTGACGTTGTAGTCGGTGGCCGGCTTGAGCGGGGTCCTGGAGACCCACTTGGTGCGGGCGTCGTTGAAGGTGCCGTCGAGCTCCTGGCCGCCGGTTTCGACGGTGACCTCGTCGAGGGTGCCGCCGTCGGCGGTGACGACGACGCGTTTGCCGGGGTTGACCTTGGTGCTGCCCTGGGCGGGGGTGATGGTGATGGTGGGGGGTTCGGGGGTGGCGCTGGTGGTGGCCTGGGAGGCGCCGGGAAGGGTGTCACCGGCTGCGGAGCAGGAGGCGGTGAGGGTCGCGGCGGCGAGCAGGGCGACGCCGGTGGCGGTCTTCCTCCAAGGTGTCGTGTTGGTCAACGGAACCTCTCCCCACGTACTTTCAAACACTAAAAGACCTTAATGCTCCTGCCTGTATGACGAGCATTGGTTTAGGAGAGTTCAGTCACGTTTAGATCACTTCTCGGAGTGATCCGCAGGTCAGCGGGTGAGGCGGTGGGTGAGGCGGTGGGTGAGGCCGGTGTGGCGGCGGCCGGCGCCGCGGGTGCGCACCGCCTGGGCCAGGGCGCGGCGGGAGCCGACGATGACGACGAGCTGCTTGGCGCGGGTGATGGCGGTGTAGAGGAGGTTGCGCTGCAGCATCATCCAGGCGCTGGTGGCCAGCGGGATGACGACGGCGGGGTATTCGCTGCCCTGGGAGCGGTGGATGGAGACGGCGTAGGCGTGGGCGAGCTCGTCGAGTTCGTCGAAGGCGTAGTCGACGTGCTCGTCCTCGTCGGTCAGGACGGTCAGGGCATGGTCGTCGGGGCGGATGTCGGTGACGACGCCGACGGTGCCGTTGAAGACGCCGGCGGCGCCCTTGTCGTAGTTGTTGCGCAGCTGGGTGACCTTGTCGCCGACGCGGAAGACGCGGCCGCCGTGGCGGCGTTCGGGCAGGCCGTCGCGGGCGGGGGTGAGGGCCTGCTGGAGGGCGGCGTTGAGGGCGGCGGCCCCGGCCGGGCCGCGGTGCATGGGGGCGAGCACCTGGATGTCGCGGCGCGGGTCGAGGCGGAAGCGGCGCGGGATGCGGCGGGCGGCCACGTCGACGGTGAGGGCGGCGATCTCCTCGGGGTCTTCGCAGGGGAACAGGAAGAAGTCGTCGAGGCCGGTGAGCTGGGGGTGCAGGCCGGTGTTGACGCGGTGGGCGTTGACGACGACGCCGGATTCGGCGGCCTGGCGGAAGACCTGGGTGAGCCGTACGCGGGGAATGGCGGGGGCGGCGAGGAGGTCTTTGAGGACCTCGCCGGCGCCGACGGAGGGAAGCTGGTCGACGTCGCCGACGAACAGCAGGTGGGCGCCGGGGGCGACGGCCTTGACCAGCCGGTTGGCGAGCAGCACGTCGAGCATGGAGGCCTCGTCGACGACGACGAGGTCGGCGTCGAGGGGGTTGTCGCGGTCGTAGGCGGCGTCGCCGCCGGGGCGCAGCTGCAGCAGCCGGTGGACGGTGGTGGCGTCGTGGCCGGTGAGTTCGGCCAGGCGTTTGGCGGCGCGGCCGGTGGGGGCGGCGAGGATGACTTTGGCGCCTTTGGCGCGGGCGAGGGTGACGATGGAGCGGACGGTGAAGCTCTTGCCGCAGCCGGGGCCGCCGGTGAGCACGGCGACCTTCTGGGTGAGGGCGAGGCGGACGGCCTGGCGCTGCTCGCCGGCCAGGTCGGCGCCGGTGCGCTGCCGCAGCCAGGTTTCGGCTTTTTCCCAGTCGACGTCGGCGAAGGCTTTGAGCCGGTCGTGGCTGTTGTGCAGGAGGGTGAGCAGGGAGCCGGCGAGGGACTGCTCGGCGCGGTGGAAGGGCGGCAGGTAGACGGCGGGGACGTGGGTGTCGCCGGCGGGGACCTGTTCGCGTACCACTCCCCCGTTGCCGCCGTCGTCGTGGTCGGCGGCCAGCTCGTCGAGGCAGGCGGCGGTGAGCGGGGCGGGCACGTCGAGGATTTTGACGGCGTCGGCGGTGAGGTTGGGGGCGGGCAGGTAGCAGTGGCCGTCGTCGGCGGCCTGGGACAGGGTGTAGCGCAGGCCGGCTTTGACGCGTTCGGGGCTGTCGTGCGGGATGCCGACGGCCTGGGCGATGGTGTCGGCGGTCTTGAAGCCGATCCCCCACACGTCGTCGGCCAGGCGGTAGGGCTGGGTGCGGACGACTTCGACGCTGCGTTCGCCGTACTGCTTGAAGATGCGCACCGCGATGGAGGTGGACACGCCGACGCCCTGCAGGAAGATCATCACTTCTTTGATGATTTTCTGTTCTTCCCAGGCGTCGGCGATCATGCGGGTGCGTTTGGGGCCGAGGCCGGGGACTTCGGTGAGGCGTTCGGGGTGGTGTTCGATGACGTCGAGGGTGTCGGTGCCGAAGTGGTCGACGATGCGTTCGGCCATTTTGGGGCCGATGCCTTTGATGAGGCCGGAGCCGAGGTAGCGGCGGATGCCCTGGACGGTGGCGGGCAGGACGGTGGTGTAGGACCAGACCTCGAACTGGCGGCCGTAGCGGGGGTGGGAGGTCCAGCGGCCGGTGAGCCGGAGCGACTCTCCCACCTGGGCGCCGAGCAGGGGGCCGACGACGGTGAGGAGTTCGGCCGAGCGGCCGGTGGTCACGCGGGCGATGGTGTAGCCGCTGTCCTCGTCGGCGTAGGTGATGCGTTCGAGGACGGCTTCGAGGTGGGTAGCAGGGACACTGGTCGCACCCTCACGCACCGGACAACCCTCTCTTCGAACCGGATGTGGGGCCAGAGTAGAGCAGAGTGAGCGGGCGGTGGGTGGGCTGGTAGCGTGGGCGGCGGCTGCCGTTGCGGGCCTTTCGCCCCGCGCCGCCCCGGACGAGCGCGTCGTACCCGGCAAGACAAGACGACGTGGCCCCAGGTCAGCTCTCTCGCGGAGGTGCGCGTCATCGTGGCGTGGTTGGTTCTCGTGGTGTCGGGTCTGCTGGAGGCGGTGTGGGCGGCGGCGCTGGCGTCCTCGCAGGGGTTGACGCGGCTGCGGCCGAGCCTGCTGTTCCTGACCGCGATGACGGTGAGCATGGTGGGGCTGGGGTACGCGCTGCGGGAGATCCCGGTCGGCACCGGGTACGCGGTGTGGGTGGGGATCGGCGCGGTCGGCACCGCCGTGTACGGGATGGTGTTCCTGGGTGAGACGGTCAGCGTGGCGCGGCTGCTGTGCCTGGTGCTGATCGTGTCGGGTGTGGTGGGGCTGCGGTTCGTCCACTGAACGTGTCGGGGGGTGGCCTTGGGCGGGCGCGTGCGGGGCGTCGTCGCGGCGGCGCTGCTGCTGCTGGTGGCGGGGTGCTCGCCGGTGGCGGAGCCGCCGCCTGAGCCGGTGGCGTCTGCCTCCGCCGCGCCGCCGGACGGGTGCGCGGGCGGGCCTTCGCTGGGCGCGGGGCGGCACACGATGGAGTTCGGCGGGCAGGAGCGGGTGTTCCTGCTGTCGCTGCCCGAGGGGGCGGGGCCGCATCCGGTGCTGCTGAACCTGCACGGGCTGGGCTCGGGCGCGCGGGAGCAGGCCGCCTACAGCCGGTTGCCGCGCCGGGGTGCGGCGCGGGGGTATGTGGTGGTGACGCCGCAGGTGGCCGCGGACCGGATGGCGTGGACGCTGCCGCACGGGTTCGGGCCGGACGACACGGGGTTTCTGGGGGCGTTGCTGGACCGGCTGGAGCAGCGGCTGTGTGTGGACCGGCGGCGTCAGTTCGCGGCGGGGCTGTCGTACGGGGGCGGGATGGCGGCGGCGCTGGCGTGCGCGATGGAGGGGCGGCTGGCCGGGGTGGCCGCCGTGGCGGGGCTGAGCCTGGTGCGGCCGTGCCAGGCGCCGCCGCCGGTGACGCTGGTGGCTTTTCACGGGACCGCCGACCGGGCGGTTCCATATGAGGGCGGGCATCCGCTGCGGGACGCCTCCGGTGATCTGCGGAAGCTGGCCGATCTGGTGAAGCTTCCGCCGGTGCGGGAGACGGCCGAGGAGTGGGCGGCGGCGCTGCGCTGCCCGCGCCCGGACGTGAGCTCGCCCGTACGGTCGGTGACGCTGCGCGCGTGGGAGGGGTGCGAGCGGGGGGCGGCGGTGCGGCTGTACACGGTCAAGGGGGGCGGGCATACCTGGCCGGGGCCGATCGAGGTGCCGCGGCTGGGGGCGACGGCGCGGGGGCTGGACGCGACCGAGCTGATTCTGGACGCCTTCGACGCCGCTCCCCCGCGCTGACCTGGCTTTAGGGTGGGTGCCCATGACGCAGGTGGGGCAGGTGACGGCACGCGCGCTGACGCGGCGGCTGGCCGTCGAGCAGAGCGAGTCGCGTATCCCGTCGATCGTGGCGGCGGTGGTGCGGGACGGGCAGGTGGCCTGGCGCGGCGGCCGGGGCGGCACGGTCGGGCCGCGGGGGCCGGGCGGCGGGCCGACGGAGCGGACGCAGTACCGGGTGGGGTCGATCACCAAGAGCCTGGTGGCGGTGGTGGTGATGCGGATGCGGGACGAGGGGCTGCTGGAGCTGTCCGACCCGGTCGGCGCGCACCTGGGCGGGGTGGCGGGGGGTGAGGCGAGTGTGGCGCAGCTGCTGTCGCACACCGGCGGGCTGAGCGCGGAGCCGCCCACCGCGTGGTGGGAGCGCACGCCCGGGGTCGGTGCCGGTGAGCTGCTGGGCGGGCTCGGGCCGGAGCAGGTGCGGCACCGGGCGGGCCGCCGGTTCCACTACTCGAACCTGGGGTACGCGCTGCTCGGTGAGCTGATCGCGCGGCTGCGCGGGATGGGGTGGCTGGAGGCGGTGCGGGCCGAGGTGCTGGAGCCGCTCGGCATGCGTGACACGACCGCGCGGCCGCGCCCGCCGCACGCGACCGGGTACGCGG
The DNA here is from genome assembly GCF_040675175.1 of Nonomuraea sp. NPDC049649. Lineage (NCBI taxonomy): Bacteria > Bacillati > Actinomycetota > Actinomycetes > Streptosporangiales > Streptosporangiaceae > Nonomuraea > Nonomuraea sp. NPDC049649. The sequence goes on along the minus strand of NZ_JBFAOH010000002.1, from coordinate 161,219 downwards.
TCCATCCGTACGCGGACGTGCTGCTGGAAGAGCCCGAGCACGATCACGGGGCGATGGCGCCGGCGGGGCAGCTGTGGTCGACGGCCGGTGACCTGGCGCGGTGGGCGGCGTTCCTGACCGGCGGCTGCGAAGAGGTGCTGGCGGCGGGCACGCTGGCGGAGATGCGCGAGCCGGCCGCGGTCGACGACGGCGACGCCTGGACGGGCGGGTTCGGGCTGGGGCTGCAGCTGGCCCGGCACCGGGGGCGGCGGCTGGCCGGGCACGGCGGGTCGATGCCGGGGTTCCTGGCCGGGGTGTGGGCCGATCCGGCGGACGCGACGGCGGTGCTGTATCTGGCGAACGCGACCTCGGGGGTGAGCCGGGCCCTGCTGTTCGACCTGCTGGACATCGTGGAGGAGCTGGAGCCGCGGCTGCCGGCGGAGTGGCGGCCGGGCGGGGCCGACCCCGAGCTGCTGGCGCTGACGGGGCTGTGGCACTGGGGGCCGGTCCCGTACACGCTGCGGCTGCTGCCCGATCGGATGCTGTCGCTGGCGCCGGTGTCGGGCGGCGGGCGGGCCTCGCGGTTCGTGCCGCAGGACGACGGGACGTGGCTGGGGCTGGACGGCTATTACGCGGGTGAGACGCTGCGGGTGGCGGCCGATCATCTGGATCTGAACACGTTCGTGTTCACCCGCGAGCCGTACGCTCCGCAGGCTCCGGTACCGGGAGAGGTCGGGGACTGGCACACCCCCGCTCCTTGACGCCGGACGTCGACTCGCTGGACATCCTGCTCGGCGACCACGTGCCGCAGGCGGCGGCGGAGCTGCGCGAACGGGCCCGCCGCGAGGCCGCCACGTGGGCGGCCGGCCTGCTCGGGCCCGACCGGCCGCGCGCCGTCCACACCGGCGCGCGGCTGATTTCGGTCCTGTATCCCGGCGACGCCGCCTTCGACCCGCCGCCCGAATGGTGGCGCACTCCCCTGGGCCGGGCGATCGCCCGGCGTCTCGGCCATCCCTCCGCCGAACGCGTCCCGTACGCGGTCGCCGGGGCGATGCTCGGCATCACCCGTCAGGGCGTGCACGACCTGGTGCGGCGCGGCGAGCTCCGCCGCCACCCGGACGGGGGCGTCACCACCGGCTCGGTCCGCGAACGGCTCGACCCCGGAGAGACGCATGGAGACGATTCTTGACGGCGCCATCCCCATCGCCGTGCACGGCCACGGCGGCGACGGGCCGCCGCTGCTGCTGCTCCGCGGGGCCGGCGGCAACCTGCTCAACTGGCGGCAGGGGATCCCCTTCCTGGAGGGGGTGCGGCCGGTGGCGGTCGATCTGCGCGGTCACGGCCGCTCCGGTGACGGGCCGTGGACGTGGGAGGCCGTGCTGGGCGACCTGGAACACGTCGTGGACCGGCTGGGGCGAGGAGTTCCTCGACGGGGAGCGCGCCTTCGCCGCCGCCCAGGACGCCGACCCCGGCGCCTGGGTGGAGTCGCTGCGGCGCAACCTGCGCCGCGGCGGGGACGGGTGGCGGCTGCGGCCCGGGCCGGAGGTGACCGCCGCGCTGCGCGCCCTGCCCGGGTTCGCCGACGCGCTGCCCGTCTTCCGCCGGGTCGCCGTGCAGTTCCTCGTCGTCAACGCCATTCGCAACCCGCCCGTCCCGCCGCCCCTGGTCCCGCTCATGGACGCCTACCGGGCGGGGCTGCGGCGCACCCTGGCCGCCTTGGCCGCCGACCGGCCCTCGGTCGAGGTGTGTGAGATCGACGCGGGGCACGGCATGGTCGCGGAGCGGCCCGCCGAGGTCGCCGCGCTCATCACCGGGTTCGTGCGCCGCCACATCTGAGCTTGTCCCCCGCACGGGGCACGGCAGGACAGGTCCCGGTCGTCTCTCGCTGGCGTCCGGGACTGTCTATTGCTCGGCGTCTGCGGCGGTTCTCGGCTCCCGCGCCCGTCGTCCGGCTCTCCTTCCCCTCGGCTTTGCCGGTGCGGGCGTTGACCTGCATGGCGGGCGGAGCTGATAGTGGAAGGAGCGCGTAAGGGGAGTACCCGCCGTCCGACATCCCGGCCGTCAGCACGGTCTCCGCGCCGGGGGAGGCCCGGCCGGATGGCCCTGCCGCCCCACTGCGGCGGAGGGTGCGGGAAGACCTTCGTCCTCGTGGCCGCGATCCGCGCCAGGCCGAGGGGGAAGTCCTCATGTCGATCATCGTGCTGCTGGAGATCCTGGCCGGTGTGCTGCTGCTGTTCTGCGCGGTGGTGGCCGCCGCCGCGCTCTGGGTCCCGCCACCGGCCGCGCCGCGGCGGCCCCCGCCGTTGACCCTGCCAGGTCAGGCTCCCATTGAGCGGCCGGGGTAGGGCAGCGGCTGCGGCCGGTGAGGAGGCGGGCCAGGCCGCGTAGCATCAGCGGCCAGTCGAAGGAGGCGGGCCGACCCGGCCAGCGGCCGGTGAGGAAGGCGGGCCGACCTGCGCAGCATCGGCGGCCGGTCAAGCGAGCAGCCGGGCCAGCCTGTGTAGCGACAGCCGGGCCAGCGCGTTCACCACCGGACGGGCCAGCGGCCACAGCAGCCGCCCCACCGGTCCCAGCGGCGGGTGCAGCCGCTCGGCCCAGATCACGCGGCTGCCGCCCTCGTACGGCTGTACCCGGATCACCCCGTCGCCGCGCACCAACCGGCCCACGTGCCGCATCTCCACCACGTGCGGCGGCTCCCACCGGCTGATCGTCATCACGTCGAGGAACCTCAGCGGGCCCACCCCCGTGAACGCCTCCACCCGGTCGCCGACCTGCCGCGCCGACGTCAGCACCATCCACTCCCGGTGCCGCGGCCAGTCCGTCACCAGCGCGAACACCTGCTCCGGCGGTGCCGCCACCCGCGCCTGCGCGGCCGCGTACACGTAACCGTCCACCGTCCCTCCCCTCCTCCGCCGTTCCCGGCGGTGCACTCCGGCGTTCCCCGGTGGTGAACTCCGGTGTCCGTTCTCGCCCGAACCTGCTTGTGCCCGGAGGGCCGAACCTGCCCTCTGCTCTTCCTGTGACCCGGGCAAACCGCCTTTTCACCGCTCGTGGTCCGGTGTTGTGCCCGCTGGGGCATGCAGCGTCCCTCTCGTGCGGGCCGCCGCTTGCGTCCGTGCGTTATTCGTACGCACGAGAACCGGATGTTCCGTACGAGCGAAGCGGCGGTCAGTCCAGCCAGCGGCCCTCGCGCATGAGGTCGCGGCCCGCCAGCTCGTCCTCTTCACGCCACGCCCGCACCCAGACCGGGCGGACCCGGAAGTACAGGTACGGCGAGGAGAGGGTGCGCGGGTCGAAACCGGTCTTGGCGGCGAACGCGTCACCCGTCTCCTGGGACAGTTCCCCGGGCCGGACCGTCTGCGCGGTCCCGTCGATGAGCACCACGTCGCGTGTCAGTCCCACGCCGATCCGGACCCGGGGGTCGGCGAGCAGGTTGCGCGCGGTCGGGGACGCCGCGGCCGTGGAGATCAGCAGTGTCTCGCCGTCCCACAGGAACGACAGCGGCACCATGCACGGCCCTTCGCCGTCGACGCCCGCGGTGGCCACCCAGGCGTCGACGTCGTTCTCCAGCCGCAGCAGCGTGTCCTTCTTCCGTTCCGGGCGGGTGCGGGGCATCGGCATGGGCCTTTCTGTCGTGGATCAGGTGTGGATCACCACCTTGGCACGGGCCGGGTGCGCGGGGCGACGTCACGGCCGGTCGCCTGGCGCGGTCTGCAGGACCAGGGCGGCGGCCTCCTCCAGGCAGGACACCTCCAGCGCCGACATCGTCGGGTCCGCGGCCCGCCGCTCCACCGCCTGCGGCAGCCATGCTTCCAGCCGTTCCCGCCCGGCCGCGCCGGTCAGGGCGGTCAGCAGGGTCCGCACCTCGCCGGCCAGGTTCTCCTGGTCGGCGGGACCCTCGGGCGGAAGGTTCTCTCCGGTCCGCAGCACGTCGGCGGGACCGTCGAGCGGGAGGTCCTGTCCGGCGCGCAGCCCGTCGGGCAGGAGGTCCTCTCCGGTGAGCAGCACGGTCGCCGCCTGGGCCAGGATCAGCGCCGACATCGCCCAGTCCAGGCCGGGCGGGCCTTCCTGGCTGTTGGTCCAGTCGATCACCATGGGGCCGTCCGGGGTCAGCAGCACGTTGTCCGGGTGCAGGTCAAGGTGGAGGATGCGGTCGCCGGGGCGGGCGGCCAGGCGCGCGGGGAGCGCGTGCAGCTTTTCCAGCAGCCCGGCCAGGGTCTCCCCCGCCGTCCGGGCCGTCATCTGCCCGTGCAGCAGGGCCGCCAGCATCGTGGGGCCCTGCAGGCGTGGCATGACCAGGTCGGTGGGCAGGGGGCCCGGCTCGGCGGGCGGCACCGGGTAGCCCGCCGCGGCCAGGTGTGTCATCACCGCCGCCTCGCCGGCCGCCGTCAGGCCGGTGCGGTAGCGGCGCAGCACCCGGTTCTCGTCCAGCGCGTACACGTCGGCCGTGCGGCCGGTGCCCAGCAGTCGCATGGCCCGATCGTAATGATCAGGACGAGACCGCGGCCGGGAGGGCGGGCTACCGGCCGACGTAGGCGCGCAGGTGGCGGGCCGTCAGCGAGTCGCCCGAGGCCACCAGGTCGGCGGGCCTGCCGGTGAAGACGACCCGGCCGCCGTCGTGACCCGCGCCGGGGCCCAGGTCGACGATCCAGTCGGCGTGTGCCATCACCGCCTGGTGGTGCTCGATCACGATCACCGTGTTGCCGTCGTCGACCAGCCGGTCCAGCAGGCCCAGCAGATGGTCGACGTCGGCCAGGTGCAGGCCGGTGGTGGGCTCGTCGAGCACGTAGGTGGAGCCGTTCCTGGCCATGTGGACCGCCAGCTTCAGGCGCTGCCGCTCGCCGCCCGACAGCGTGGTGAGCGGCTGGCCCAGCCCCAGGTAGCCGAGGCCGACCGCCTGCAGCCGGTCCAGGATGGTCTTGGCCTGGCCGGTGGTGAAGAATTCGGCGGCCTCGGCGACCGGCATCTCCAGCACCTCGCTGATGTTCTTGCCGCGCAGCCGGTAGGCGAGGACTTCGGGGGTGAAGCGCTTGCCTTCGCAGTCTTCGCAGACGGTGGACACGCCGGCCATCATGGCCAGGTCGGTGTAGATGAGGCCGATGCCCTTGCAGGCCGGGCAGGCGCCTTCGGAGTTGGCCGAGAACAGGGCCGGCTTGACCCCGTTGGCCTTGGCGAAGGCCGCCCGGATCGGGTCGAGCAGGCCGGTGTAGGTGGCGGGGTTGCTGCGGCGTGAGCCGCGGATGGGTGACTGGTCGGCCACGACGACGCCGTCGCGGCCGGCGACGTAGCCGTGGATGAGGCTGCTCTTGCCCGATCCGGCCACCCCGGTGACGACGGTGAGCACGCCGAGCGGCAGGTCGACGTCGACGTCGCGCAGGTTGTGCAGGTTCGCGCCGCGGATGGGCAGCCAGCCGGACGGCTCGCGTACCTTCTCCCGCAGCGAGACGCGGTGGTCGAGGTAGCGGCCGGTGAGGGTGCCGGAGGCGCGCAGGCCTGCCAGGTCGCCGGTGTAGCAGAGCCTGCCGCCGTGTGAGCCGGCGCCCGGGCCCAGGTCGGCGACGAAGTCGGCGATGGCGATCATCTCGGGTTTGTGCTCGACCACGAGCACGGTGTTGCCCTTGTCGCGCAGCTTGATGAGCAGTTCGTTCATGCGCTGGATGTCGTGCGGGTGCAGCCCGGCGGTGGGCTCGTCGAAGACGTAGGTGGCGTCCGACAGGCTGGAGTTGAGGTGGCGCACCATTTTGACGCGCTGGGCCTCGCCGCCGGACAGGGTGGCCGACTCGCGGTCCAGGCTGAGGTAGCCCAGGCCGATCTCGACCAGGGAGTCGAGGGTGGCCAGCAGGGTGGCCAGCGCCGGGCCGACCGTGCGGTCGTCGATGCGGCGCAGGAAGGCGGCCAGCTCGTCGATCTGCATGGCCGAGCATTCGGCGATGTTGAGGCCGTCGATGCGGGCCGAGCGGGCGGCCTCGTTGATGCGGGCGCCGTCGCAGTCTGGGCAGCGCACCAGCTTGATCGCCCGGTCGGCGAAGGCGCGCTGCTGGCCTTTCAGCGACTCGCGGTCCTTGCCCAGGTACTGCTTGCGCACCCGGACGACGAGCCCTTCGTAGGTGAGGTTGCTGGTGCCGACCTTGACCTTGGTGGTCGGCTTGTGCAGCAGGTCCTCCCACTGCTGGGGCGTGAAGTCCTTCAGTTTCACGGCGGGGTCGTAGAAGCCGGAGTTCGCCATCACCTGCCAGTACCAGGAGTCGACGGCGAAGCCGGGCGCCTTGATCGCGCCCTCGTTGAGCGACAGCTCCCGGTCGACCAGTTCGTCCACGTCGATGTCGGTGATGTGGCCCAGTCCCTCGCAGGATGGGCACATGCCTTGCGGGGTGTTGAAGCTGAAGGCGTAGGCGGGGCCGACGTGCGGGGTGGCGATGCGGCTGAACACCAGCCGCAGCATCGTGTACGTGTCGGTGGCGGTGCCGACGGTGGAGCGGGCGTTGGCGCCCATCCGTTCCTGGTCGACGATGATGGCCGCGCTCAGGTTGTGCAGGGCGTCGACGTCGGGGCGGTTCAGCGGCGGCATGAAGCCCTGGATGAACGCCGTGTACGTCTCGTTGATCAGCCGCCTGGACTCGGCGGCGATGGTGTCGAAGACCAGCGACGACTTGCCGGAGCCGGACACGCCGGTGAACACGCTCAGCCGCCGCTTCGGGATGTCGAGCGAGATCCCGGCCAGGTTGTTCTCGCGGGCGCCGCGTACCTGGATGTGGTCGTGACTGTCGGCGGCGCGGTGGTCGGTGGTGCGCAGATCCTCGGCGATGGTCATGGCATCAAGTCTGTCATTGAAGTATCCAGTGGAAGGTTCTGCGGCGAATGGCCAGGATAGGCGGCGATAACCTTAAAGTCCGACGTAGCCCCTGATGTGGAAGGCGGGGTGTGCCGGTTGCGGCCCATCGACCTGGCGCGGATCGCGGGCCTGTCGACCCAGCAGATCCGCAACTACGCCGATTCCGGCATCCTGCCGCCCACTCCGCGTACCCCGGCCGGTTACCGCCGTTTCGGCGTCCGTCACCGGGAGGCGCTGCTCACCTACCGGGCGCTGGCCGCGGGGCACGGCTGGGACGCCGCCCGGGCGATCATGCAGGCCGTGCACGCCGGTGACGTGCCGCGGGCGCTGGCGCTCGTCGACGCGGGTCACGCCGGCCTGCACGATCAGCGGGAGGCCCTGGAGTCGACCGGCCGCGCCCTGGAGCAGGTGAGCGAGGGCCGGGCCGCCGTCCCGCGCGGGGATTTGCGCATCGGCGAGGTCGCCCGCCATCTCGGGGTGCGGGCCTCGGCGCTGCGGGTGTGGGAGGCGGAGGGGCTGCTGGCGCCCCGCCGCGAGCCCGGCACCGGCTACCGGCTGTACGGGCCGTCCGACGTACGCGACGCCCGCATGATCTTCATGTTGCGGCAGGCCCGTCACCCGCTCCCCCAGATCAGGCCCGTCCTCGACGGGCTGCGCCGCACCGGCAGCAGCGACGCCCTGCGCGCGGCCATCGCCCGCCGCCGCCAGGAACTGACCGCCCGCACCGCCGCGATGCTGGCCGGTGCCGCCCGCCTGCACGCCTACCTGGACGGCGATGACCCGGCACCCGCGACCGAGCCGGAGGGTGCCGGGGGAAACAGCTCTTGACCTGCGCCGGCGAGGGGCGCGTACGCGGGCGCGGACGAACCGGACGCCGGTCACGGACGGGTGGCGATGACGGACCGCGGCCGGCTGGAGGTGCTGATCGTTCGCGCGTGCGCGACCGTGGCCGGCGGAAGCGCCACCGGCCGCGCCCGCCCGGCAGCGGGCCGGGCCGACAGGGTCCGGAAGGCGGCCGGCCGCGCGGGCGCCGACGGATGGGGCGGGCTCAGGGTTTCCAGGTGCCGATACGGTTTAGGCGGCGGCGCTGCTGGGCCGCGGCCGGCGCGTCGAGGCCCTGGCCGCGGGCGGTGAGGCGGGCGGCGACCGCGGCGCGGTGTTCGGCGCTCTTGTGGTCGTCGTACTTGAACTTGGCGCGGACGCCGGTCACCTGCAGCCGCAGGCCGCGGATGCCCGACAGCAGGCGCCCGTAGGGCGGGCGGCCGGCGGCGACCTCGGCGTGGTCGCCGGGCTGGAAGCGGGCGAGCTGTCTGGTCAGCAGGTCGGCCTTGGCCTGGGGGTCGTCGACGAGGTGGGCGCGGCAGGTGAACTGGACGGCCGCGTAGTAGCTGGTCGGGACGCCGTCGCGGGGCGCAAGGCCGGGGGCGGCGCGCCAGGTGCCGGGGACGTAGGCGTAGTCGCCGATGACGGTGAAGGTCACCTGCGGGTCGTGCTCGACGGCCTGCCAGACCGGGTTCGGGCGGGCGAGATGGATCAGCAGGTCGCCGCCGTCGCAGACGAAGTGGGTGGGGACGACGACCGGCGGCTCGCCGGGCGGTCCGTTGACGGCGAGCTGGCCGAAGTCGTGGCCGTCGGCGATCCAGTCCCGCCACTCGGCCTCGTCCAGGCTCGCGTCCCACGGATGGGTCAGCATGCGCGGCTCCCCTCGGGGTGATGGACGGCTCGGGCCCGGGCCCCGAGCCTGCCACACGAGTGTGCCGCGCCGATCGGGGGTGCCGTCAGCGGGAGGCGCCGCCGGTGAAGGGCGGCTCGCCCTCCTTCAGGGGGCGGAAGCGCAGCGCCGACCAGACGGCGTCGACGGCCACCTGCCCGTTGGGGCGCAGCCCGTACTCGCCCGCGATGGGCCAGAGCGTGTCGCGGTTGATGTCGGCCTTGTTGCCCTTCGGGTAGGCGATCCAGAGCACCGGCGGCGCGGTCAGGCGGTCGCGGTGGGTCTCCAGCAGGTGCCGGGCCGAGGCGGCGTCGGCGGCGAACAGCACGCCCACGGCCGCCTCCGCCAGGTCCCCGGCGAACGCCGCGCCCTCGGGCAGGGGCGACAGGAGCGGGCGGTGCTCGCCGGCGGAGATCCACACGGTGGTGCCCGGTTTGACGAGCAGCTTCTGCGCGGTGGTCTTGGCGGTCATGGGTCAGGCCCTCTCGTAGGTCAGGTCCAGCACGCCGGTGGCGAACGTCTGGGACGCGGTCAGCTTGAGCGGGATGTGGTCGCCGTGCTCGAACAGGCGCTTGCCGGTGCCGCCCACGAGCGGGTGGACCAGCAGGTGCAGCTCGTCCAGCAGGCCCTCGCGCAGCAGCGACGCCACCAGGGTGGGGCTGCCGCTGATGCCGAGGTCGCCGCCGGGGCCTTCGCGCAGCGCGGCCAGCTCCTGGAGGGTGACGGCGGTGGTGTTCTGCCAGGCGGGGTCGGTGAGGGTGGCGGAGACGACGTATTTGGTGCGTTCGTTCATGAGGGCGGCCAGCGGGTCGGCCGGGTCCTGGTGGGGCCAGTGGGCGGCGAACTCCTCGTAGGTGCGGCGGCCCAGCAGCATGGCGTCGCAGCGGCCCATGAGCGTCTCGACCGAGCGGGCCATGTCCGCGTCGTAGTACGGGAAATGCCACTTCTCGGGTGACTCGACGACGCCGTCCAGCGTGATGTACAGCCCTGCGACGATCTTGCGCATCGTTGACTCCTCGGGTTTCGGGGTGCCCCCACCGTCCCACCGACAAATAAATTTGTCAAGAAGGCCGCAGGTCGCCCCAGCACATGAAAAGTCCGGAAAAATCAGGAGCCGAGGAAGCGGAGCACCGCCAGGATCCGCCGGCTGTACCCCGTCACATGCGTCAGATCCAGCTTGTCGAACAGCGCGTTCACATGCTTCTCCACCGCGCTCTGCGACACGTGCAGCGCGCGGGCGATCGAGGCGTTCGTCAGCCCCTGCGCCATCAGCTCCAGCACCTCGCGCTCCCGCGGCGTCAGCCGGGCCAGCGGATCTGCCCGGCTGGTGCGGGCCAGCAACTGCCGCACCACCTCCGGATCGAACGCCGCCCCGCCCGCGCCCACCCGCTCCAGCGCGTCCAGGAAGTCCGCGACCTGCGCCACCCGGTCCTTCAGCAGATAGCCGATACCCGACACGTCCGAGCTCATCAGCTCCGTCGCGTACCGCTTCTCCACGTACTGCGACAGCACCAGCACCTTCACGCCCGGCCAGCGCCGCCGGATCTCCAGGGCCGCGCGCAGCCCCTCGTCGGTGTGGGACGGCGGCATCCGCACGTCCACCACCACCGCGTCCGGCGCGTGCGCGGCCACGGCCGCCACCAGCGCCTCGCCGTCGCCCACCGCCGCCGGGACCTCGTGCCCCTCCTCCAGCAGCAGCCGCACCAGCCCCTCGCGCAGCAGCGTCGAGTCCTCCGCCAGGATCACCCGCACGGCAGCTCCGCCCTGACCACCGTCGGCCCGCCCGGCGGGCTGTCCACCTCGAAAGCGCCGTCCAGCGCCGCCACCCGGCGGCGCAGCCCCGACAGCCCGCCGCCGGACGCGCTCGCGCCGCCCGACCCGTCGTCGCGCACCCGCACGACCAGCGTCCGCCCCTCCCGCCGCACCGCGACCTCGATACGGCCGGCCCCAGCGTGCTTGTTGGCGTTGGTCACCGCCTCGCTCACCACGAAGTACGCCGCCGCCTCCACCGCCGCGGGCGGCCGCTCGTCCAGGTCGCAGGCCAGCGTCACCGGCACCGCCGACCTTTCGGCAACCCCGGCCAGCGCCTCGCCCAGCCCGAGCGCGTCCAGCCCGCTCGGATACACCCGCCAGGCCACCTCGCGCAGCTCGGCCAGCGCCTGCTGCGCCTCGGTGTGCGCCTGGCCCATCAGCTCCGGATGGCCGCGCCGGGCCCGGCCGATCAGCATCGACAGCGCCACCAGCCGCTGCTGCAGCCCGTCGTGCAGGTCCCGCTCGATGCGGCGCCGCTCGGAGTCGACCGCCGCCACGATGCCCGCCCGGCTCTCCGACAGCTCGGCGATCCGGCGCTCCAAAGCCTCGGTACGGTCCGGGCCGAGCAGCCGCACGGCCAGCCGCCGCTCCAGCACGTGCACCCCGGCCAGCCCCGTCAGGGCCAGGAACAGCAGGACGCCGCCCGCCGTGAAGAGGTAGACGGCCAGGGGCAGGGAAGCCGGCATCCCGTCGTACGGCTCGCCCCTGAGCCACGCCCACACCAGGCGGGCCGCGTGCCAGGCGCCGAACCCCGTCATCGCCAGCACCAGCGCGCCGAGCAGCCCGAGCGGCGCCCGCGCGGCCAGGAACAGCCGCACCCGCGAGCCGGTCCGCAGCAGGGCGGGGTCCAGCCGCAGGCGGCGCACCTCCAGGCGGGCCAGCCACCGCGCCGCCGCGGCCGTGCTTTTCGCGAACGGCGCCGAGCCCAGCAGGAAGAGCAATCCGGCCGGTGCGGTCAGGGCGCCGAGCATGACCGCACCGGCGACGCGCGCGCCGTCAGCGGCGAAGCGCATGGCGGCCCTTGCGCGCCTTGCGCAGCTCGATCAGCCGGACCGCCACGAAGACCGCCACCGCGAGCAGGACCAGGCCGAGCACCACCTTGGAGGCCACTCCCATGTACGCCTCGACCAGGTGGTACTGCTCGCCCAGGTAGTAGCCGGCCATCACGAAGATCGTGTTCCAGATGGCGCTGCCCGCCGCCGTCAGCAGCGTGAACTGCAGCACCGGCATCCTCTCCACCCCGGCGGGGATCGAGATCATGCTGCGGAAGATGGGGATGAACCGCCCGAAGAACACCGTCGCCCGGCCGTGCTTGAGGAACCAGGCCTCCGTCTTCTCGATGTCGGAGACCTTGACCAGCGGCATCTTCTCGGCGATCGCCACCACCCGGTCGCGGCCGAGCAGCGCGCCCACCCAGTACAGGGCCAGCGCGCCCACGACCGACCCGATCGTGGTCCAGATCAGGGCGTCGATCAGCCCCATCCCGCCCCGGCTGGCCGTGAAGCCCGACAGCGGCAGGATCACCTCGCTCGGAATCGGCGGGAACAGGTTCTCCAGCGCCACCGCCACGCCGGCTCCGGGCGCGCCCAGGAGCTCCATCAACTGCACAACCCAATCGACCATGCGGCCAAGAGTACGGAAGATCAGGAGGTCCCGTGCATGAGGCGGGCATCTCTCTTCGGGTGTGGCAAACCACACCCCCCTGTACCGTACACTGTACGGCCGTGACCTTGGGACAGTACGCGGCCGTCTTCGAGCCCAGCGACCCGCCCCGGGCGGGGACCGTGGCCTTCCTTGACCCGGCGGGCGAGGGCACCCTCGCCGTCGCCGAGCAGCACGACGGGCACATCCGCCTGCGAGAGGCCGCCGCCACCCGGCTGCCCGTGGCCGGCGCCGTCGCCGCCCTGGCCAGGGCCCGCACCGACGCCGCGGCCCACCCGGCGGCCCGCTTCTGGGGCGCCGCCGCGCTGGTCGCGCTCCAGCTCGTCACCCGGGGCCGCATCCGCCCCACCGTGACCGCCTCCGGCCACGACGCCTGGCGGGCCGGCCCGTTCGACGCCGCCGACGTCGAACGCATCCGCGAGCTCGCCGCCGCCATGCCCGCCGAGGCCCGCGCCACCCCGCTGCCCGAAACGGACGAGCCCCTGCTGCCCGACGCCGAGACGCTGGTGCGGGCCTTCCTGGACGCCGTCGCCGACGCCATGCCGCGCTCCCCCGGCGCCGTCAAGGCCACCGGCACCACCGCCTTCGCCGCCATGCGGCCCGTCAAAGTGCCCCGGCTGCGGCGCTGGGCCGAGGAGACCTCCGCCGGGCTGGACGCCGGGGTCCGGGTGTCGCTGCGGATCGAGGCCGACGACGTGGCCGCCGCGGAGTTCCGCGCCGTCGTGCAGGTCCACAGCCTGGCCGGGCCGTCGCTGGTGGTCGACGCCGCCGACCTGTGGGAGGGCCGCGACCCCGGATTCGGCGGCCGGGCCAGGATCGAGACCACCATCGGGCTGCGCCGCGCCGCCCGCGCCTGGCCCCGCCTGGCCGCGCTGCTCGACAGCGAAGTCCCCGACGAGCTGCCGCTGACCGACGACGACCTGGCCGACCTGCTGGCCGGCGCCGCCGCCCGCCTGGCCGCCGCCGGGATCGAGGTCCACTGGCCGCGCTCCCTCGTGCGCGGGCTGACCGCCCGGGCCGCGCTCGGCCGGCGCGACCCCGCCCCGTCCGACCTGCCGTCGTTCCTCGGCGGTCGCCACCTGGTCTCCTTCGACTGGCGCCTGGCCCTGGGCGGCGAACCCCTGACCGCCGCCGAGATGGACCGCCTGGCCGAGGCGCACCGCCCGGTCGTGCGGCTGCGCGACCAGTGGGTGCTCATCGACCCCGACCTGGCCCGTAAAGCCCGCAAACCCGAGATGGGTGCGCTCACCGGCCTGGAGGCGCTCACCGCCGCACTCACCGGCACCGCCGAGGCCGACGGTGAGCAGGTGCCCGTCGAGCCCGGCGCGTGGCTGCGCGAGCTGCGCGACCGGCTCACCGAGCCCGCAGACATCGCCCCGCCGCCCGGCCTGAACGCGACCCTGCGCGACTACCAGCTGCAGGGACTGCGCTGGCTGGCCCGGATGACCTCGCTCGGGCTCGGCGCCTGCCTGGCCGACGACATGGGACTGGGCAAGACCGTCACCCTCATCGCCCTGCACCTGCACCGCGGCACCGGGCCGACGCTCGTGGTCTGCCCGGCCTCGCTGCTGGCCAACTGGGAACGCGAGATCGCCAAGTTCGCGCCCGGCGTGCCCGTGCGCCGCTTCCACGGCTCCGCCCGCGACCTGGCCGGCGAAGGGTTCGTGCTCACCACGTACGCCACCATGCGCCTGGACGCCCCCCGGCTGGCCGCGCACCCGTGGGACCTGGTCGTCGCCGACGAGGCCCAGCACGTCAAGAACCCCGCCTCGGCCACCGCCCGCGCCCTGCGCGACATCCCCGCCGCCGCCCGCGTCGCCCTCACCGGCACCCCCGTCGAGAACAACCTGTCGGACCTGTGGGCCGTCCTCGACTGGGCCACCCCCGGCCTGCTCGGCCCGCTGCCCCGCTTCCGCGCCCGCTGGGCCAGGCCCGTCGAGGCCGGCGACACCGAAGCGGCCGAGCGGCTGTCGCGGCTGGTGCGGCCGTTCCTGCTGCGCCGCCGCAAGTCCGACCCCGGCATCGCGCCCGAGCTGCCGCCCAAGACCGAGACCGACCGGCCGGTCGCCCTCACCACCGAACAGGCCGCCCTGTACGAGGCGGTCGTGCGCGAGATGATGGGCCGCATCGAGGACGCCCAGGGCATGGCCAGGCGCGGCCTGATCGTCAAACTGCTCACCGGGCTCAAGCAGATCTGCAACCACCCCGCCCAGTACCTGCACGAGACCGCACCCCGGCTGGCGGGCCGCTCCGGCAAGCTGGAGCTGCTGGACGAGCTCGTCTCCACCATCCTCGCCGAGGACGGCGCCGTGCTGGTCTTCACCCAGTACGTGACCATGGCCCGCCTGATCGCCAGGCACCTGGACGAGCGCGGCGTGGACACCCAGCTCCTGCACGGCGGCACCCCCGTGGCCCGCCGCGAGGAGATGGTCCGCCGCTTCCAGGACGGGCGGGCGCCGGTGTTCCTGCTGTCGCTCAAAGCCGCCGGCACCGGCCTCAACCTGACCCGCGCCGACCACGTCATCCACTACGACCGCTGGTGGAACCCCGCCGTCGAGGACCAGGCCACCGACCGCGCCCACCGCATCGGCCAGGCCAAGCCCGTCCAGGTGCACCGGCTCATCACCGAAGGCACCGTCGAGGACCGCATCGCCCGCATGCTGGCCGCCAAACGCTCCCTGGCCGACGCCGTGCTCACCTCCGGCGAGGCCGCGCTCACCGAGCTGACCGACGCCGAACTCGCCGCCCTCGTGGAGCTCAGATGACCGACGCCCGCGGCTTCCCCGCCTTCCCCCGCCAGCGCGCCGGCGCCCGCTTCGCCACCACCTGGTGGGGCCGCGCCTGGATCCGCGCCCTGGAGGACACCTCCCTCGACCGCGACCTGCTGCAGCAGGGCCGCGCCTACGCCAAGACCGGGCAGCTCGGCCCGATCACCGTCAGCCCCGGCCGGCTGGCCGCCGTCGCCGAGCACGAATACGACACCGTGGTCCAGGTCGAACAGCTCACCGCCGCCGAATGGGACCGCTTCCTCGACCAGGTGGCGGCCAAATCCGGGCACATCGCCGCCCTGCTCGACCGCGACATGCCCGCCGACCTCGTGGAGGCCGCCGAGGCGGCCGGCGTGCCCCTGCTGCCCGCCGCCGGCGACCTCGAACCCGGGTGCACCTGCCCCGACTGGGCCTGCCGCCACGCCGCCGCCCTGTGCTACCAGGCCTCCTGGCTGCTCGACGCCGACCCGTTCATCCTGTTGCTGCTGCGCGGCCGCGGCGAACACGCCCTGATCGAAGCCCTGCGCCGCAGAGAACCCCCCACCGCCCCCGGCACCCCGGCCCGCGAAGCCTTCGCCTGCGGCACCCCACCGCTGCCGCCGCCCCCGCCGCCCGGCCCCTTCACCCCGCTCGGCCTGGACCCCGCCCCCGGCGTCGACGTCTCCGCCCTGGAGATCCTGGCCGCCTCCGCCGCCTCCCGGGCGCGCGAACTCCTCACCACCGGCGACCTCCCCCGCCTCACCGAACACCAAGACCTCGTACGCATGAGCGCCGAATTCGGCCTCGACCTCGGCTTGGACGCCGAAGTGGAGGCCTGGCGGCACGACGGCCCCGCCGCCCTGGACGTCCTGGAGAAACCCTGGACCCCCACCCGCCAGGACCTCGCCCGCGCCCGCGCCCAGCTTGAGGCAGCCTGGGAAGGCACCCCGCCCGCCGGCCTGCACACCACCCGCAACCAGTGGACCATCGGCGACCGGCAACTCAGATACGGAAAAGACGGCCGCTGGTACCCCTTCGAGCGCCGCGGCACCACCTGGTGGCCCGCCGGCCCCCCAGAACCCGACCCGGCATCCCTCCTGGACTGATCCCGGCCACCCCGCCAAACGCGGCGGCAGGACCGGCCATCCCCTCGGAGGACGACCACCGTACGGGCAGCCGCGCGGGCAGCCGCCGTGCGGGCAGGTGCCGACCCCCCACCTCCTCCCCAGCCCAGACGGCGGGAGGGCGGCGCCAGCACCCCGCCCTGTGCGGGCAAACGGAGGGAGGGAGACACCAGCACCTACCACTGCGCGGGCCGCCTCTATCTCGGCGGGAGCGTCGCCACAGCCCAGGTGGTGGCAGGGCGGCACCAGCACCCCCGTTACAGCGCGGGCGGGAGCGCAGCTACCTCACCCCGTCGCCCCGGCGCGGGACCACCCCTCAGAGGACTCGCCGCCCTCTCAGTGCGGCGCCTGAAGACGAGCGAGCTCGCCGTTACTGCGGGGGCGGCGCGTAGAACGCGGTGGTGGCGGCGGTCGTGGCGGAGACCTGGTCCGGGGTGGCCCCGGCGGCCTGGAACGCCTCGCCCCAGGCGCGGCTGCTGCGGATGATGAACTCCCTGCCCTCCGGGGTCTCGTGGAAATGCTGCTCGTCCACCTTCTCCCCGCCGGTCAGGTGCAGGGCCAGGCCGAGCAGCCCGAGGTCCCAGCCGACGCCGACCGAGCCGGGACCGTACCGATCCCAGAACTCGGGCGGCACGACCGCCTCGTGCCGCAGCTCCAGCCGGGCACGGTCACCTTCGGCCGCCAGAAGCACCTCCACGTACGACGCAGGCGCCTCGCCCATCACCCACGACACCCGGAGCCGGCGCGGCGGCTCGCACGCCAGGATCTCGCCGCCGGCGTTGCCCTGGAACTGGTAGTTGCCGCCGGGCCGCAGGTCGCCGCTGATCGGCAGGAACCAGCGGGGGATCCGCTCGGCGTTGGTGCAGGCGTCCCAGAGGTCGTCCACGTCGGTGTCGTAGTGGCGGACGATCCGGATGGTCTTGGCCTCGCCGCTCTCACCCACCTCGCGGTGGGCGCGCGTGATCTCGTCGATGATGTCCATCGGGGTCAGCTTTCTGTCGGGTCGGTCTCGCGGGCACGGCGCTCCTTCTTGCCGCGGGCGATCTCGGTGGCCAGCGCGTCGAGGCGCTGCTCCCACAGAGCGCGGAAGCGGCCCAGCCACTGGTCGACCTCGCGCAGCGGCGCTGGGTCGACGGCGTACAGCCGCCGGGTGCCCTGGGCGCGGACGGTGGCGAAGCCGTGCTCGCGCAGCACTTTCAGGTGCTGGGAGACGGCGGGCTGGGAGATGCCGTGCTCGCGCTGGATGACGGCGGTGACCTCGCCGGAGCTCAGCTCGCCGTCGGCGAGGAGCTCCAGGATCCGGCGCCGGACGGGGTCGCCGAGGACGTCGAACGCGTGCACGCCCCCAGTGTTTCAGCAGACCCTTATATAAGTCAAAACGAATAGAGCGCGAAGGTCTTCCGGCACAGATGAGGACGGCGACGCCCGAAGCGCCGCCGCCCGACCCCGCCGGTCAGTGCCGCCGGGAGCGGAACCTCTCGAAAAACCCCTTGGCCTTCTGCTGGTTCTGAGGGTCGCCGGCCATCCGCTTGGCCGAGTCGACCGTCTCCTTGCCCTTCGGGCTGCGCAGATACTCGCGCACCTTCTCCTTCAGCGATGTCATGGCCGCCCCCTACCCTCAAAAGCCGGGGAAACGCCTGGTCACCCCGCCCGGACGGCGATGATCACGGTCGCGTCCCAGCCGGCCGAGCGGACCACCCGCGCCCGCAGGCCGTGCCGGGCTATCGCCGCGACGGCGTGCGCCGCCTGACGCTCACCGGTCTCGAACAGCAGCCGCCCGCCCGGGGCCAGCCACTGCCCGGCGCCCGCCGCCACCCGGCGCAGCACCTCCAGCCCGTCCCCGCCGCCGTCCAGAGCCACCCGGGCCTCGTGCAGGCGCGCCTCGGCGGGCAGCAGCGGGATCTCATCGGTGGGTACGTACGGGACGTTGGCCAGCAGCAGGTCCACCCGGCCACGCAGATCATCGGGGAGCGGATCGTACAGATCGCCCTCATGCACCCGCGCGCCCGGCAGATTGCGGCGCGCACAGGCCACGGCGGCGGGATCGATGTCGGCGGCGTGCAGCTCGACCTCGCCCAGCGCCGCCGCCACCACGGCGCCGAGCGCCCCCGACCCGCAGCACAGATCCACCACCACCGGCACCCCGGCGGGCGCCGCCGCGATCGCCTGCTCGGCCAGGAACTCGGTACGGGGACGCGGCACGAACACCCCCGGATCCACCCGCACGCGCAGGCCGCCGAAACGGGCCCAGCCCAGCACGTGCTCCAGCGGCTCACCGGCGGCGCGGCGCTCCACCAGCCGGGCGAGCGCCTCGGGGGTGGCGGCGGCGCCGGCCAGCAGGCGCGCCTCGTCCTCGGCGAACACGCAGCCCGCGGCGCGGAGCCGGGAGACGACGGCGGAAAGAGACATGAACGCCTTTCAGTGTGTCACGGGCCGAACTTGACAGCCGTAACGGCGCGGCGTTGAATGCTCGGCAGGTCGCGTGACGCCGCCTGGTGGACGGCGGCGGCATGGAGGCCGCGATGCAAGGGGACGATACCGTGACGACTTCACACGGACGCGCCTGACCTGAACCGCGCCTGCGCGCCGTCCCCGCATCCCCATCTTACTTTTCTCGCAGCTACGCCAGCTGTGCGCTCACGCGCGGTCGGCGTGCGGGCTTTCCCTGCCTTCCCATAGGAGAGAGCACCGCATGACCATGGACTTCAACCAGCACGTCATCGACCGGTTCCGCGCCGGCCGGGGCCAGGTCGGACCCCCCTTCGAGGACGCCCGCCTGCTCCTGCTGACCACCACCGGCGCCCGCACCGGCACCCCCCGCACCACCCCGGTCGGCTACCTCCTCGACGAGGACCCCGACCGGCTGTACGTGATCGCCTCGGCGGGCGGCTCACCCCGCCACCCCGACTGGTACCACAACCTCCGCAAGAACCCCCGCGTCACCGTCGAGACCGGCGCCTTCACCTACGAAGCCGACGCGCGCGTGCTGGAGGGCGCCGAACGCGACCGCGTGTTCGCCCGCGCCGCCGAGGCCGACCCCGGATGGGCCCGGTACGAGACGGCGTCCGGCCGCACCCTGCCCGTGGTGGCCCTGGAAGCCGCCGGCCCGCCCGCCCCCGGCACCGCGAGGCCGGGCGAGGGGCTCAAGCTCGTCCACGACGCCTTCCGCAGGGAACTGGCCGTCATCCGCGCGGAGGTCGCCGCGTCCGGCGGCGGCCTGGGCGCGCAGTTGCGCATCAACTGCCTGGCGTTCTGCCGGGGGCTGAGCCACCACCACGGCATGGAGGACGCCCACCTGTTCCCCCACCTGGACCGGCAGTACCCGGAGATCGCCGGCGTCATGGCCCGCCTGCGGCGCGAGCACGAGGAGATGGCCCGCCTCCTGGCAGAACTCCAGCAGCTCCTCACCGGCGACCACCTCGACCGGGCCGCGCTGTCGGCGGAGGTGGACCGGCTCACCGCCGAGGTCGAGGCCCACCTGGACTACGAGGAGGAGAACCTCATCCCGGTCCTCGACGCGATGGCGCCCTAACCGATCCGCACCCGGCGGCTCGCGCCCTCCGACAGGAACGCCGCCAGCTCCTCCCCCTCCGCGGCGACCGCGTCGCGCTCGCCGCGCGAGAGGGTGCGCAGCGGGCTGACCGTCACCGTGCCCGCCTCGGCCTCCCAGGTCGCGGCCACCCGGCCGTCCACCAGGACCGCCCGGTGGCCCGCGACCGACAGGCCCCGGTCGGCGTCGTCGACGATCCGGCTCCGGTCGTGGTAGCCGAGGATCGCGTTGTCGAACGCGGGCAGGAACCGCACCGGCGCCGGCGTGTCCGGGTCGGGCCGCGGCGCGCCGGGCAGATCCAGCAGCTCCCGTCCCCGCTGGTCGCGGAAGGAGACCAGCTCCTCCCGTACCGCCGCCACCGCGCCCGGCAGCCCGGCCAGGCCGCACCACGCGCGCAGGTCGGCCGTGGCGGCCGGGCCGAACGCGGCCAGATAGCGCCGCACCAGCGCCCGGCCCGCCGGATCGGAGCCGTCGGGGGCGGGCGGATCGGGCTCGCGGCCCAGCCAGGACGACAGCAGCACGTTCCGCACCCCCGCCGTCACCCGCCACACCCCGCGCGGCGGCGCCTGCACCACCGGGACCAGCGCCGAGACCACCATCTCCCCCAGCGCCCGCCGCGACGGGCCGGGCCACCGGCCGGACAGCGCCGCCGCCACCTCCGCGAGCGTGCGCGGCGCGCCGTCGGCCAGCAGCGCACGGCCCGCCGCGGCCAGCTCGTCCAGATCCACCCCGGCGAACTCGCTGCGGTAGGCCCCCAGCGTGCGCTGGCGCAGCATGGCTCCGTGACGGGCCCGCCAGGCCAGCGCGTCGCCCGCGGTGACCAGATGAACGGTGCGCCGCATCAGATGGACCCGCACCACCCGCCGCCCGGTCAGCGCCTCCGACAGGCTCGCCGGGTCGAAGCCGCGCAGCCGCGACCAGAGCCCGGTGAACGGCTCCTGCGGCTCCTGCGCCTGCAGCCCGCCCACGTGCGCCACCGCGTCGCCGACCGGCAGATCGGCCCGGTCGAGGAGCAGTTGCCGGGCGAGCGTCGCCCGGTTGAGCGCCCGGGCGCCCAGAACGGTCCGCGTCTTCATGCTGGTATCGGCTCCTTCGATCGGCGCTGCCCGGCGACGATCTCAGGAATCGCGGTCAGGAAGCTTCCGCGATGCGGGTCTTGGCCAAAATGACCGCGTCCCCGCCGATCCGGCCCGCCGTCTCGAAACCCTCGCTCTCGTACAGGGCGATGTTGCGCAGGCTCTTGGCGCCGGTGCACAGCGTGATGCGGGCGCCGTCCGGCGCGGCGGCCTGTGCGGCGCGCAGCAGCCGGCGGCCCAGTCCCCGGCCGCGCAGGTCGGGCACGACGGCGAGCCTGCCCAGCTGCAGGCCGCCGCCGTCGGGGCGGGTTCTGATCATGCCCAGCAGGCGGCCGTCCCGCCACAGGCCGGTGGTGTCCCAGTCCGCCAGCCAGGCGCGTACGTCGTCGACGGTCTCGTGCAGGGGCGCCAGGGCCGTCGTGTCGTTGGCCAGGGCCTCGTCCACCCAGCAGGACCGCTGCAGCACCGTGACCTCGGGCGCGTCATCGGGGGAAAGCCGCCGCAGGTAGGAGCCCGGCAGCGGCCCGGGCACGGCGCCGGCGCGCTCGCGCATCGGGGCCAGCGCCCGCGACAGGCGGACGACCTCCTCCAGCAGGCCCGCCGCCGCCTCGTCGCGGGCCGGGTCGGGGCGCAGGCGGCCGTCCCGCAGCGCCTCGGCGATGCGGATCGCGACCGTGGCCCCGGCCGGCACCAGCCGCAGCGTCGTCACGACCTGCTTGGCGTGCTGGACCGAGCGGGTGCCGGCCGAGGTGTTGCCGTAGCTGACGAACCCCATCGGCTTCCACGCCCATTCGCGGCCGAGGTAGTCCAGCGCGTTCTTGAGGCTCGCCGGCATGCCGTAGTTGTACTCGGGGGTCACCACGATGAAGCCGTCCGCGCCGCCGGCCAGGGCGCTCCACCGGCGGGTGTGCTCGTGCCGGTAGACGCCCGAGGAGGGGTGCTCCTCCTCGTCCAGGAACGGCAGGTTCAGCTCGGCGAGCTCGACCGGCACCAGCTCGGCGCCCAGCTCGGCGGCGCGTTGCTGAAGGGTTTCGGTCAGCCACCGCCGGATGTGCGGGCCCAGCGCGCCGGGGCGGGTGCTGCATCCGAGTACGAGGACACGCGCCACATTCGTTGACATGGAAACGAAGCGTAGGTGGTAGATTGATTACATGTCAACGAACGGGCCGGTGCCTTGGCTGGACGCCGACGAGGAACGCGCCTGGCGCGCCTTCCGGCGCATCATGACCGCCGTGCAGACCGGCACCGCCCACGACCTGGCCGCCATCGGGCTCTCCGAAGCCGACTACGAAGTCCTCAGCACCCTGTCCGAACGCCCCGGCCACACCAGCAGCCTCGGCGAACAGGCCAGGAAGATGGGCTGGTCACGCAGCCGCCTGTCCCGCCACGCCACCCGCATGGAGACCCGCGGCCTGCTGCGGCGCGCCCCCGACGCCTCCGACGGCCGGGGCTGCCTGCTCGTCCTCACCGACGAGGGCCTGGCGACCCTGCGCGCCGCCGCACCGGCCCACCTCGTCTCGGTACGCCGCCACTTCATCGACCGGCTCACCCCCGGCGACCTGGCCGCCATCGAGACCATCGCCCGCCGCCTCGGCCTGAACGATCAGGAACCGAGAAGCGCCCGCCCCCGCCCCGCACCTAGCGTGACCGGCAAGACAACCGGACAGAAGGGCGAGACGTAGATGAGCGACAACCAGGGACTCTCCGAGGCGGAGCGCGCCGCCGTCAGGGAACGCGCCGCCGAGCTCAAGACCGAGGCCCGCCGCGGCCGGGGCTCCGGCAAGGCGGCGGCCGGCGAACGGGCCGTCCTCGCCAAGATCGCCGACATGGCGCCGCCCGACCGGGAGATCGCCGAGCGCGTGCACGCCGTCGTCACCTCCGCCGCTCCCGAGCTGGCGCCGAAGCTCTGGTACGGCCAGCCCGCCTACGCCAAAGCAGGCAAGGTGGTGTGCTTCTTCCGCAGCGGGCAGGCCGACAAGGAGCGCTACTCCACGTTCGGGTTCAGCACGGAGGCCAACCTCGACGACGCCGACGGCATCTGGCCGACCTCCTTCGCCCTCACCGAGCTGACCGAAGCGGGCGAGGCGGCCATCAGGGAACTGGTCAGGAAAGCCGTGAGCTGAGACGTCGTACGGCCGAACGCGTCACCGAGACGGCCGGCTGGTACGCCGCGAGCGAAGCCCCGCCGGGCCCTGGACGGACCGGACGACAATGATCAGATGACGGACACCCGACTGGCCGGCGCGATCCGGCTGCCCGACGGCGGCTGGGTGCGCGGCCGCGGCCTCAGGAACCCCGATCCGGCGGGTGCGGCCCCCGACCGGGGCCTCTACCTGGGCGGCGGCCGGATGCGCCGCCGCCACGACTCCCGGCTGACCTGGCCGCACGAGTGGATCGACTGGCCGGACTTCCTGCTGCCGCGCGACCGCGAGCAGGCGATCCGCCTGATCCGCGACCTGTCGGAATGGACCCGTACGGGCGAGCGGGTCGAAGTCGCCTGCGGCGGCGGCGTCGGCCGCACCGGCACCGTCATCGCCTGCCTGGCCATCCTGGCCGGCGTCCCCGCCGCCGAAGCCGTCGCCTGGGCCCGCACCCACTACCACCCGCGCGCCGTCGAGACGCCCTGGCAGCGCCGCTGGGTCGAGCGCTTCCCCGCCTGAAGCCCCATCGCCACACCCGCTGGGCGCTGAGAGGCCGTATCGCTCTCCGCGCCCGCGAAAGCCTGCCCTGCCGCTGAGGCTGCCCGTGTGACCCACCACCCTTGTGAATGCCAGGACACAGCGGGGGATCAAGCCGCTGTTGCTGACCCATTGGGCGGTTCAGGGTGGAATGTGCGGCAGGTATGGTGAGGAATTGTGGCGACATTCCGGATCAGTGAGGCGGCGGCTCTGCTCGGGGTCAGCTCCGACACCGTCCGCCGGTGGGTGGACTCGGGCAGGCTGGCCGCCGAGCGGGACGAGCACGGCCACCGGCAGGTGCACGGCGCCGACCTGGCCGCGTTCGCCCGCGCCCAGGTCGGGGCCGTCGACGGCGGCCGTTCGTCGGCCCGCAACCGCCTGCGCGGGATCGTCACCGAGGTGATCCGCGACGCGGTGATGGCCCAGGTGGAGATCGCCGCGGGCCCGTTCCGGGTGGTGTCGCTGATGAGCCGCCAGGCCGCCGACGAGCTCGGCCTGGAGCCGGGCGTGGTGGCGGACGCGGTGATCAAGTCCACCAACGTCGTGGTGGAGGTCCCCGGTCACGACCGGGTGGCCGGTCACCCGTGAGGAGCCTTGCCGTGGTGATCAGGCGTCTTCTCCTCGCGCTCGTGCTGGCGCTGCCGGGGTGCGGCTCAGGCGGCGGGGCGCAAGAGGTGACGGTGCTCGCCGCGGCCTCGCTGACCGGCACGTTCACCGAGCTGGGCAAGGCGTTCGAGGCCGCGCATCCGGGCACGTCGGTACGGTTCAGCTTCGGCTCCAGCGCCACCCTGGCCCAGCAGATCGTCCAGGGGGCCCCGGCGGACGTGTTCGCGGCGGCGAGCCCGGCCACCATGAAGACGGTCACCGACGCCTCCCTGGCAGACGCGCCGGCCGTCTTCGCGCGTAACAAGCTGCAGATCGCGGTCCCCGCCGGCAACCCGGCCCACGTCGCGGACCTGAAAGACCTGACCAGGCCTGAGGTGAAGGTGGCGCTCTGCGCCGAACAGGTGCCGTGCGGCGCCGCCGCGGCCCAGGCGCTGCACGCGGCCGGGCTGACCGTCAAGCCGGTCACCCTGGAACAGGACGTCAAGGCCACGCTGACCAAGGTGGAGCTGGGTGAGGTGGACGCCGCGCTGGTCTATCGGACCGACGTGATCGCCGCCGGCGGCAGGGTCCAGGGCATCGCCTTCCCCCAGGCCGATCAGGCGGTCAACGACTACCCGATCGCCGCTCTCACCAAGGCGCCCGCCGGTGAGGCGGCCCGGCAGTTCGTGGACCTGGTGCTGTCGCAGCAGGGCAGGGACGCGCTGGCCAGGGCCGGATTCGAGGCTCCCTGATCCGATGAGTTCCTCTGCGACGCGACGGACCGGCCCGGCGGGCCGGCGAACGGGATCCGCCGTGGCCGGGCGGCTGCCCTGGATTCTGGTGGTGCCCGCCGTCGCCGGGCTGGCCTTCCTGGTGCTGCCGCTGGCCGGCCTGCTCGTACGGGCGCCCTGGCCGACGCTGCTGGAGCGGCTGGCCGAACCGCAGGTGCTGGAGGCGCTGCGGCTGTCGCTGGTGTCGGCCACTGTCGCGACCGCCTTCTGCCTGCTGTTCGGGGTTCCGCTGGCCTGGCTGCTGGCCCGGGTCGAGTTCCCCGGCCGGCGGCTGGTGCGGGCGCTGGTCACCGTGCCGCTGGTGCTGCCCCCGGTGGTCGGCGGTGTGGCGCTGCTGCTGGTGCTCGGGCGGCGCGGGCTGGTCGGGCAGTGGCTGGAGGCCGGGTTCGGGATCACGCTGCCGTTCACCACCGCCGCCGTGATCATCGCGGAGGCGTTCGTCGCGATGCCGTTCCTGGTGATCAGCGTCGAGGGGGCGCTGCGCGGCGCCGACCGCCGTTTCGAGGAGGCCGCCGCCACGCTCGGCGCCTCCCGCTGGACGGTGTTCCGGCGGGTGACGCTGCCGATGGTCATGCCCGGCGTGGTGGCCGGGGCGGTGCTGTGCTGGGCGCGGGCGCTCGGCGAGTTCGGCGCGACGATCACGTTCGCGGGCAACTTCCCCGGCACCACCCGCACCATGCCGCTGGCGGTCTACCTGGCCCTGGAGACCGAACCGGAGGCCGCCATCGTGCTGAGCCTGGTCCTGCTGGCCGTATCGGTGATCATCCTGGCCTGCCTGCGCGACCGGTGGGTGAACACGCCATGACCCTGCGCGCCCGTCTGGTCGTCACCCGGCCCGCCTTCACCCTCGACGTGGAGCTGGAGGTGGCCGCCGGCGAGGTGGTGGCGCTGCTCGGCCCCAACGGCGCGGGCAAGACCACCACGCTGCGCGCCCTGGCCGGGCTGACCGGGCTGTCAGAGGGCGAGATCGTCCTCGACGGCTGCCCCCTGCACACCCTGGCCGCCGAGCAACGCCCGATCGGCATGGTCTTCCAGGACTACCTGCTCTTCCCGCACCTGTCGGCCCTGGACAACGTCGCCTTCGGCCCCCGCTGCCAGGGCACGCCCAAAGCCGAGGCCCGCCGCGTCGCCGCCGCCCTGCTGGAACGCGTCGGCCTCGCCGCCCATGCCACCGCCAAGCCCCGCGAGCTGTCCGGCGGGCAGGCCCAGCGGGTCGCGCTCGCCCGCGCCCTCGCCGTCCGGCCCGGCCTGCTGCTGCTGGACGAGCCGCTGGCCGCGCTCGACGCCCACACCCGGCTGGAAATCCGCTCCCGGCTCCGCCGCCACCTCGCCGACTTCGGCGGCGCCACCGTCCTGGTCACCCACGACCCGCTGGACGCCATGGTGCTGGCCGACCGGCTGATCGTCATCGAGAACGGCGCCATCGTCCAGCAGGGCACCCCGGCGGAGGTCGCCCGCCGCCCCCGCACCGACTACGTCGCCCGCCTGGTCGGGCTCAACCTGTACCGGGGCACCGCCGACGGGGTCCGGGTCAAGGTCGGCGAACTGCTGCTGCACACCAGCGAACACCTGGACGGGCCCGCGTTCGTCGCCTTCCCGCCCGCCGCCGTCGCCCTCTACCGCACCCGCCCCGACGGCAGCCCCCGCAACCTGTGGCAGGCCGTGATCGACGGCATCGAACGGCACGGCGACAACGTCCGCGTCCACCTCGACGGCCCCGTCACCGCCGTCGCCGACATCACCCCCGCCGCCGTCGCCGACCTCGACCTCACCCCCGGCCAGCGGATCTGGGCCTCGGTCAAAGCCGCCGAAACCCACGCCTACCCGGCGTGAGGGCCGGTCCCCGGCGTCACCAACCCCGCTGGCGCCCTGCTCATCGGTAAGCTCTCCGGTCTGCTGCCCGGGGCCGCCCACGTCGAGCAGCTCGCAGACCCCGTGCCGTTCCTGACCGAGCCGGGCAGGGGTTCAGCCTCGGCGGCGCTCAGGAGGCCGGCGGGGTGGTGATCTGGGCCAGCACGATGCCGCCGACGATCAGGGCCAGCGCCGTCATCCTGCCCGCCGACACCGGGTCGTCGTTCAGGACGATCCCCAGTGTGATCGCGCCGACCGCGCCGATGCCGGTGAAGACGGCGTAGGCGGTGCCGACCGGCAGCGTGTTCATGGCGTGCGACAGCAGCCAGACGGCGGCGGCCATCAGGATCAGGCAGATCAGCGTGGGCAGCGGCCGGGTGAAGTTCTGCGTCGGCTTGATGCTCTGCGACCAGGCCACCTCGACCAGCCCGGCCAGCACCAGGATCAGCCAGTTCACCGGGCCGCCTCCTTCAGCGCCGCGGCCAGCGACTCCTCGTGCGCCGCGCGCAGGTGCGCCAGAGCCGGATCGACGCGGGCGTTGACCAGTTCGGCGTGGATGAACCGTACATCCTCGACGTCGAAGTGGCCCGCGAAGAAGTCGCGCAGGTAGCGCTCCTGGTGGTCGTAGGGCTCGCGCGGGGTGCCGGGGCCGTAGGCGCCGCCGCGCGCGCTGGTCACCACGAACGAGCGGCCCGCCAGCGACATGCGCGGGAAGGTGATCTGGTCGAGCCAGGCCTTCAGCGCCGAGGGGATCGAGTAGTTGTACATCGGCGTGCCGATGAGGATCACCTCGGCGGCGAGCACCTCCTCCAGCAGGGGCTCCACCACCGCCCAGGCCCGGCGCCGGGCGGGCGTGCGGACGGCCTCGCGGTAGCGGGCGGGGTCGGTGATCCCGTGCTCCAGGATGTGGTCGCACAGCTCGGTCCAGCCCTCGCCGATGTGCGGTACGGGGTCGGCGGCCAGGTCGCGGTAGACGTAGCCGGCTCCGGGATGGGCGGCCCGCCAGGTCTCGGCGTACACGCCTGACAGCTTCCGCGAGAACGACGTGCGGCGGGCGCTGGCGTCCAGGTGCAGCAGCATGCTGCCTCCCCTTCAGATAAGTGGACACGCTGTCCATTTCACTATAACCGGACGCCGCGTCCACATAAACTCGGGGACATGGAGAGAGCCGACGCCGCGCGCAACCGCGCACGCATCCTGCGGGCCGCCGCCGAACTGTTCGCCGAGCGGCCCCCGCAGGAGGTCACGATGGACGACATCGCCAAGAGAGCCGGAGTCGGCCGGGCCACCCTCTACCGCCGCTACCCCGACCGGGCCTCCATCGCCGTCGCCCTGCTGGATGAGCACGAACGCGACCTGCAAGAACGCCTCCTGCGCGGCGAACCCCCGCTGGGCCCCGGAGCGCCGCCCGCCGAACGGCTGGCCGCCTTCTACGCCGCCATGGTCCGCCTGCTGGAAGACCACTCTCACCTGGTGCTCGGCTCCGAAGTGGGCCGATCCCGCTTCGAGACCGGCGTGTACGGCTTCTGGCGCGCCCACGTCCGCGCGCTCCTGACCGCCGCCGGCACGCCCGCGCCCGACGCGCTGGTCGACGTCCTGCTCGCGCCCCTCGCTCCGGAGGTGTACGACTACCAGCGCACGGTGCTCGGCCTCACCCCGGAACAGATCGCCCGCGCGCTGGCCCGGCTGACCCGCGCGCTCGATCAGTAGGACGCGGCCGGGCGGGTGTGTCCACCTGGGGCACGGTCCCGAAGAACGCGCTCGCGTACTGCTTGACCACCACCTCGCCGTCGGCGGGCGCCACCTCCGACAGCACCCCGTGCCCCCCGGCTGCGGTCTCCCGGCGTTCGACACGCAGCGGGTAGTACGACTCCAGGAACTCGCACGGGAGGTGAACGACGGCCACAGCGCATGCCGGAATGCCGCCGAAGCCGATGGAGTACAGCTAGCCCGCGTACATGAAACGCGGTGAGGAGGAGAACCCCGGCCGGCTTCTTCTGCCCGAGCAGCCCGCCGAACAGGCCGAAGATCCGGCCGATGCCGTGGGCCGGGCACTCCGGCGCGCGGGCGGGATTCCGGACAGGAGGCCGCCGTCGGACCTGCGTGTCACGGAGCAGTCACCGTTGCCGGGGCCTTCGTGAGGTGCCGGACGAGGTAGTTCGTCCAGGTGTGGCGGAAGCTCTCCGCGAGGCGGGACCGCGGGGCGAACAGGTCGAAGGCGTGGTAGGCGCCGGGGTAGAGGTGCAGCTCGACGGGGACGCCGCAGGCGCGCGGCGCAGTCGAGGTCTGCGCGGTCGCCGAGGAACGCCTGCCAGGCCAGGAGATTGGTCGAGCGGTCCCAGATGCCGATGTCGGTGATCTCCCGGCTCGAATCGGTCGTGCCACGGTCGTCGAGCATCGCGTACATCAGCAACTGGAACAGGGGGGTCGCTGCGCCGCGGTCGCGGACCAGAAGGGCGGTGGCGGCGGCGATGCCTCCGCCACCGCTCTGGCCGGCCAGGCCGACTCGGGTGGGGTCCAGGCCGAGATCGGAGGCGTTGTCGCTGATCCACCGGTAGGCGGTGTAACCGTCCTCGGCGGCGCCGGGCGCGGGGGTTTCCGGGGCCAGGCGGTAGTCGACGGCGGCCACGGCACAGCCGAGTGCCGCGCACAGCCGCTTGAGCCACGGGGCGTCCTGGGCGGCGAAGCCGAGCACCTGCCCGCCGCCGTGGAACCACATGATGACCGGCAGCGGTCCGCGCGCTTTCTGCGGACGCAGCAGGGGGATCGGGGCGCCGGGGGGCTTCGGCGCGCGGCACGTGGATCTCGTGGGCGGCGATGGTTCTTCCTCCTGGGCGGGTCTGCGTCAGGAAGAGTCGGGCCGCCGTCCGCGGAAACTTCCAGGTCTTCGAGCAGGCACGGGTGGTGGGGTGGCCAGGGTGGGTTCAGCGGATGGTGGTGGCCGCGGCGGCGAAGTAGTGGCCTTGACGGAGGTCGTCGATGAGGCCGGGCTGGACGGGCTTCCAGCCGAGGAGGTTCCGGGTCCGCGTGCTTGAGGACGGGTTGTCGGCCGTGGCGTGGCCGCTGAGGAAGCCGAAGTGAGCCCCGGCCCGCGTCGCCGGGATACTGACCACAGGCAGGTTCAGCCGGTCGCCGATGGCTTCGGTGATCTCCCGGAAGAGGATCCCCTCGTCGCCGACGCCGTGCAGCCGTGAGCCCGCCGGCGCGGACTCCAGCGCCAGCCTGTACAGGCGTGCCGCGTCCAGCGTGTGTACGGCGGGCCAGCGGTTGACCCCGTCGCCGACGTAGGCGGCGACGCCCGTGGACCGGGCGATGGAGATCAGGGCCGGGATGAAGCCGTTGCGGTCAAGCGTGCTGTGCACGGACGGAGGGAGCCGGACGACGGACGAGCGGATGCCGCGTTCGGCGAGTGCGACCACCGCGTTCTCGGCGTCGATCCGCGGCCCTGCGTCGATCACGTCGGCTTCGGTGGCGGCGTCTCGCAGCCCGGCGAAGGCGAGCAGCATGGTTCCCGACGTGGTGACCAGAGGCTTGCCGGTGCCGGCAAGCGCGTCCCCGAGCGTGTCGATGGCGCGCAGATCGGCTGCGACCGCGCTGTCGAAGTCGCCGGCGAACATGGCGTCGTGCTTGAAGGCCAGGTGGATGACGCCGTCGGCCGCAGCGGCGGCTGCGGTGAGGCTGCCGAGATCGTCGAGGTCGCCTCGGTGCACCTGGGCGCCGGCAGCCGTCAAAGCGGCGGCTGACTTGTCCGAGCGGGCCAGGCCGACGACCTGGTGTCCCGCTGCGAGGAGTTCGGGGACGAGGGCGGAGCCGACGTGTCCGGAGGCTCCGGTGACGAATACGCGCATGGTCTGCGCCTTCCTGCTCTGGCCCCCGTCCGGGGGCCTACGCGATGTCAGTTGCTGACATCACTTTAAACGCTGATGTCAGTCACTGTCATCACCTCGATGTCAGTTTCTGTCATCGCGGATAGGATCGGAGGATGAGCCGCTGGAAACCCGACGCACGAGGCCGCCTGGAGAAGGCGGCGCTGGAGCTCTACAACCACCAGGGCTTCGACGCCACCACCGTTGCGGAGATCGCCGCCCGCGCCGGGCTCACCGAACGGACGTTCTACCGGCATTTCGCCGACAAACGGGAAGTTCTCTTCCCGGGCGGCAACCCCCTCGCCGGCACTCTCGCGGACGCCGCGGCTGCCGCCCCAAGCTCGCTCGCGCCGCTGGAGGTGATCAGCCACGCCCTGACCGAAGCCGCTCCCGTCTTCGAAGAACGCGCAGACCTGGTACGGCAGCGCCAGGCCGTCATCGCCGCCAACCCTGAACTCCAGGAACGCGAACTGGCCAAACTCGCCGCGCTCGTCTCCGCGCTCGCCCACGCGCTGCGCGAACGCGGCCTGGAGACCACCGTCGCAGCACTGGCGGCCGAAATCGGGATCGCCGCGTTCAAGGTCGCCTACGAACGCTGGGTCAACGACCCCGGCCGGCTCACCCTCGCCGAGCACATCCGGGAAACCCTGGATACCGCCAGGCGCCTCACCGCGCCCGCCGAGCATGACGACCTGCCTCGCACGGGCCAAGAGGAATAGGAATCGCCTTGCGGCATCAACCGATCGGTTGATGCCGCAATCCACCGTCCCGCTACCCGGCCGGACGATCCGCCGCCCGCGCCCCGCGCGCGATGCTCAAGGCATGCCCACAGCCCTGCGTGCCATCGGACTGCGCAAAGCCTTCGGCGACCACCTGGCCGCCGACGACATCCATCTCACCGTCCCCGCCGGATCCTTCTACGGCCTGGTCGGCCCGAACGGCGCCGGCAAGACCACCACGCTGGCGATGGCCGTCGGCCTGCTGCGCCCCGACGCCGGCCGCGCCGAGATCTTCGGCGTGGACGTCTGGCGCGACACCGTGCGGGCCAAGGCGCTGATCGGCGTGCTGCCCGACGGCAACGCCCTGCCCGAACGGCTCACCGGCCGCGAGGTCCTCACCTACCTGGGCCTGCTGCGCGGCCTGGAGCCGGACGTCGTCGCCGAGCGCACCGACGAGCTGCTGCGGGTCCTCGAACTCCACACCGCCGAGCGGACCCTGGTCATCGAGTACTCCACCGGCATGCGCAAGAAGATCGGCCTGGCCGTCGCCCTCCTGCACGCGCCCCGCCTGCTCGTCCTGGACGAGCCGTTCGAGGCCGTCGACCCCGTCTCCGCGGCCACGATCAGGACCATCCTGCGCAGGTTCGCCGACGGCGGCGGCTCCGTGATCATCTCCAGCCACGTCATGGCCCTCGTCGAGCAGCTCTGCGACCACGTGGGCGTCATCTCCGACGGCCGGGTCGTCGCCGCCGGGCCGCTGGCCGAGGTACGGGGCACCGGCAGCCTGGAGGACGCCTTCGTGGGCCTCGTCGGCGCCCGCACCACCGGAACGGAGGGGCTGGCGTGGCTCACCTCCTGACTCCCGGCCCGGCCGCGCTGGCCCGGCACCTGATCGGCATGCGGCTGGCGCTCATGCGCAACTCCCTGCGCGGCGACAACGCCTCCAACCTCTACACCGGCGTCTCGCTCGGGCTGATCCTGGCCCTCGGCACGATCGCCGTCGCCGTCCTGTGGCCCGCCCAGCTTCCCCTCGCGCTGGCCGCCTGGCTGTCCGGGTGGATCTTCGGCCCTCTCTTGGTCGGCGGCAGCGAGGCACTGCGCCCCGAGTACTTCGCCATGCTCCCGGCCCCGCCGGGCCGGATCGCCGCGGGCCTGCTCGCCGGGGCCTTCGCCGGACCCGTGCCCGCCGTCAACCTCGTCGCGCTGCTGTCCCTGCCCGTGTACGGGTGGCGCTTCGGCCCGGCAGGAGTGCTCATCGGCCTGGTGGCGGCCGTCACCACGCTCATCACCCTGGTGATGATCTCCCGCGTCATCGTGGCGCTCGTCGGCCTGTTCGTCAGATCCCGCGCCACCGCGGTCGCCGTCGGCGTCCTGACCGGCACCGCCATCGCCCTGTGCAGCAACGGCTGGGCGCCCGCCGTGGCCCTGGGCGTCTCCGACCCCGCCGCCTGGTCCCAGCGCCTGCTGCGCGCCCTGCCCTCCGGATGGGGCGTGGCCGCCGTCGAAGCCCCCTGGCCCCTCGGCCTGGCCATCCTCGCCGCCGGCGTCGGCGTGATCGCCCTCCTGCTGGCCGCCTGGGCCAGGCTGCTGTCACGGCGCGTCGTCTCGGCCGCGCGCGGCGGCGTGCCCTCCCGGCGCGGCACGCCCCGCCCCTTCCCGGTCACCAGCGGCGCCCGCGTCGCCGCCGCCAAGGAACTGCGCGCCTGGTGGCGTGACCTGGTCCGCATCCAGCTCCTCGCCGTGGCCTTCTCCTTCGCCGTCGTCACCCCCCTCCTGCTCGGCACCATCGGCGTCTGGGCCGTGGTCCCCTTCACGGGACTCATCGCGATCGTGATGGCCGCCGCGTCCTCGGCCAACCTCTACGGCGCCGACGGCACCGCCCTGTGGCTGACCCTGATGACCCCCGGCGCGGAACGCGCCGACGTACGCGGCCGCCAGCTGGCCTGGCTCCTCGTCGTCGGCCCGGCCGCCACCGTCCTCTCCCTCGGCGGCACCCTCGTCAGCGGCCAGAGCTG
Organism: Nonomuraea sp. NPDC049649; assembly: GCF_040675175.1. Taxonomy (NCBI): domain Bacteria; kingdom Bacillati; phylum Actinomycetota; class Actinomycetes; order Streptosporangiales; family Streptosporangiaceae; genus Nonomuraea; species Nonomuraea sp. NPDC049649. The sequence continues at coordinate 128,221 of NZ_JBFAOH010000002.1, read as the reverse complement.
GGCCTGGCCGTGGGTGCTCGGCCTGCTGCCCGCCCTGCTCGGCGGCGGCGCCGGCCTCATCGTGCTGCTCGCCGTCACCTCGCTCGTCCCCGGCACCGACCCCCACAAGCGCGGCGGCAACCCGCTCAGCACCGGCGCCGACGAGACCGCCGAGACCAGCCTCGCCTGGCTCGTGCTCCTCGCCGTCCCCGCCACCGCGCTGCCCGCGGCCGGCGCCATCCTCCTGCACCCCTGGGCCGGCGTCGCCACCGGCGTGCTGACCGGCGCCCTGTGCGCCTGGGGATTCGGCGCGATCGCCTACCGCAGGCTGGAAAGACACGGGATCGACCTGCTCAGCCTCATGAAGCACGGCCCGCCGCCCGAAACCGGCAAGCCCGCCGTCGCGGACCTGCCCGTCCGGCACCGCATCGGCGTCACGATCTGCTACAGCCTCGCCTGGCTTCCGCTGTTTCCCCAGGGACTCGTACCGATGGTCATGAAGATCCTCGGCATCAGCGACCCGGTGTGGTTCCTCGCCCTGCATCTCCCGCCGATCTGGCAGTGGCCCACCATCATCTTCATGATCGCCACGGGACTGCTCATGTACGGATACGCCATCCTGATCCCCATACGCCTAGGCTCGTCCTCGCCGGCCCCCACCGACTCCCGAGGCCCAGGATGAACGACCCCTTCCCGCCCTCCGCCTGGGAACGGCGCCTCGAACGCGTCGTCGAGACCGCCCCCTACCTCACCCTGGCGCTCTCCCTCGTCATCTACCTGTCCACCTCCGACGGAGAGACGGTCCGCGCGCTCGCGCTCACCGCCCTGGCTCTGGCCTGGATCCTCGGCACCCACACCCTCCTGCCGGCCGCGGTGCGCCGCAGGAGGGCCGTCGCCGCCGCCCACTTCGCCGGCGTCCTGGTCACCGCCGGGCTGCTGATCCTGCACGATCCGATCTTCATCGTCTACTGCATCTCCGGCTTCTTGCTCGCCGCCAGGTTCGCGCCGTCGAAGTGGACCTTCGCCGCCGTCGCCGCCACCTCGTTCGTCCTGTACGGAGCGGCGCTCGACTGGTCGCAGGCCACCATCCAGTTCGCCGCCTTCCACCTGGTGATCGTCGCCGTGCAGACCCTGACCATCGGCGGCGGCCACATCGTCGGCATCCGGCTGGAGGAACGGCAGCGCAAATACCGCAAAGCCCTCAGCGATCTGCAGACCGCCCTGAAGGAGAACGCCGACCTGCACGCCCAGCTCCTCGCCCAGGCCCACCAGGCCGGCATCCTCGACGAGCGGCAGCGCATGGCACGCGAGATCCACGACACCCTCGCCCAGGGCCTGACCGGCATCATCACCCAGCTGCGCGCCGCCCAGCGCGTCGAGGACTCCGCCACCCACCTCGACCTCGCGCTCGGCCTGGCCCAGGACAGCCTCACCGAGGCCCGCCGCTCCGTCGCCGCACTCCAGCCCCACCAGCTGGAGGACGCCCAGCTCCCCGAGGCCATGACCACCCTGGCCCGCAACTGGAGCCAGACCAGCGGCGTCGACCTGCGCGTCGAGGTGACCGGCGACCGCGTCCCCCTCAGCCCCGCCATCGAGGTCACCCTCTTCCGGGTCGCCCAGGAAGCCCTCTCCAACGTCGCCCGGCACGCCGGCGCCACCCGCGCCGACCTCACCCTCTCCTACACCGGCCCCGTCGTCCTGCTCGACATCCGCGACGACGGCACCGGCATCCGCACCCCGCACGACAGCGGATTCGGTCTCAGCAGCATGAGGCAGCGCCTGCGCGGCGTCGGCGGCTCCCTCGAGATCGAGAGCACCCCCGGCGAGGGCACCGCCGTCAGCGCCACCGTCCCCGCCCTTCAAGGAAGCCCCCGTTGATCCGACTCCTCATCGTCGACGACCACCCCATCGTCCGCCACGGCCTGCGCGCCGCCTTCGACGCCGAACCCGACATCGAGGTGGCGGGCGAAGCCGCCAACGGCCGCGAAGGCGTCGACCGCGCCGCCGCGCTCGCTGTCGACATCGTCCTGATGGACCTGCGCATGCCCGAGATGGACGGCGTCGCCGCCATCGCCGCCCTGCGGCAGACGCACCCCCACATCAAGACCCTCGTCCTGACCACCTTCGACGGCGACTCCGACGTCCTGCCCGCCATCGAAGCCGGCGCCACCGGCTACCTGCTCAAGGACGCCCCCACCGACGAGCTGCTGCGCGCCGTCCGCGCCGCGGCCGCCGGCGAGCCGGTCCTGTCCCCGTACGTGGCCGGCCGTCTGATGGGTCAGGTACGGCGGCCGGCCAAGGCGGCGCTGACCGACCGCGAGCTGCAGGTCCTCGCCCTCGTCGCCGAAGGGGCCTCCAACCGGCAGGCGGCGGCCAAGCTGTTCATCAGCGAGGCCAGCATCAAGACCCACCTGCTGCACATCTACGACAAACTCGGCGTCCGCGACCGCGCAGCCGCCGTCGGCGAGGGGTACCGGCGGGGCCTGCTCAGCTAGCGGCGCCGAGGAAGGCGGTGATGTCCGCGGCGATCTCCGTGGGGTGCTCGCCGTTGATGGCGTGCGAGGCGCCCGGGTAGACCTTCACCGTGCCGTTCTTCAGCACCCGCCGGGCGACCTCGGGCGAGGCCTCGACGTCGTGCATCACCGACTCGCCCGCCAGGATCACCAGGACCGGCATCGCCAGGCGGGCCAGCTTCTCCTCACTGATGAGCGAGGGCTGCGGCAGGCGCAGCGTGTAGTGACGCATCCCCGACTCGATCATGTCGGCCACCGGCACGTCCTCCACGGGAGCGCCGCCCGCGGTGTAGGAGTTGAACGAGTCGCGCCAGGACTTCGGCAGCCACGGCACCGACGCGGGGATGGCCCGGATCGCCGTGCCCACCGGGAAGCCGGAGAACGTGAACACCGGGTCGATCAAAGTCAGCGTGGCGACGTGCCGCGGCCGGTGGACGGCCAGGTTGGCGGCCGTCCAGCCGCCGATGGACAGCCCCACCACGTGGAAGGACTCCTCCGGCAGCCGCGCCAGCACCTCGTCCAGCCAGGCCGCCTGGTCGGCGTCGGAGGTGATCGGCGCCTCCTGCACGCTCCTGCCGGGCTCGCCCAGCAGATCCACCGTGTAGACGTCGCCGATCTTGAGCAGGTGCGGCAGGTTGTCGGCCCACACCGGCGACGCCGACGCCCTCCCGGGCAGCAGCACCAGCGGCTCGGCCCTGTCGCCTTCGCCCTCGTACCGGTAGACCCGCACGAACCCGAAGCCCGTGCGCACGTCCAGCGTCTCGGCCGCCGGGGGCATGTCGCGCATCGCGCGGTTGTAGGCGGCCGTGAAGTGCGCCTGGCCCTCGGCGCTGTTCCAGTGACCCACCGGCGACGGCGTACGCAGCGCGAACGCCAGGGCGACGGCCAGGACGGCGAGGACACCGGCCGTGATCTTCAGCGTGCGGCGCCGCCGGTGCTTGGGCTGCTCGATGTCCATCACACCCTCCTGACCATCGGTCAGATTTTTGACCATATGGTCAAATCGTACACCGAGCGGATACCGTCGTCCCATGACGGAAAGGCGAACGGCGTCGGACGCCGGCAACAGGCCGCTCAGCTTCATCGAGCGGACACGGCGCGACCAGCTCATCCAGGTCACCATCGACCTCATGGCCGAGCACGGGCACGCCGCCACCTCGCTGGCGCGGATCGCGCAGGCCGCGGGCATCACCAAGGGCGCGGTGCTCTACCACTTCGCCTCCAAGGACGCGGTCGTGGCGGCCGCCCGCGCGCACGTCATCGACACCCTCGTGGCCGACGTCGGCGCGGCCGTCGAGGCCGCGCCGGCCGACCAGGCCCCCGCCGCCTACGTCCGCCGCATGATCGCCCACCTGGCCGAGCGCCCCCACCACGCCCGGATGATCACCGAAACGCTGATCCACGACGGCGGCCCCGCCCCCGAAGCCCGCTGGAAGCCCCTCGCCACCCTCCTCGGCCAGGCCCGCGAAGCCCGCGGCCTCGCCCCCGGCCCCGACCTGCGCACCCTCGCCCTCATCGCCGGCGGCGCCATCGACGCGATCATCGGCGAACGCCTGCAAGACCCCGCCTACGACACCGAAGCCGCCGCCGAAACCCTCATCACCATGCTGGAATCCGCGACCTTCGCCTGAGCACACCACCAGGACTCGGGCGGGCGGTGCATGGTCAGTGATCCCCTAGCCATGGAGGTGCTGGGCGGGACGCGCCCTCCCGCCGGGTTCGCAGGGGATGTGCCGTGCGGGACCTGCACCCCCTATCCGGTTCACATGGGGAGGCGCCGTGCGGGACGCGCCCTCCTGTCCGGTTCGGGTGAGCGTGCGGCCGGGGTCAGCGGGCGTGGCGTGCGCGGTAGGCGCGCTGGCGGCAGGCGCGGGAGCAGTACGCGCGAGGACGGCCGGTCGTGGGGCGCGGCAGCGGCGTGCCACAGATCCGGCAGGTTTCGTCACGGGTTTCGTCACCGATGAGGAGTGAGATGCCGTCGAGCAGCCGGGCCAGGCCGAACTCGAAGGAGTCGGGCGGATCGTCCCACGCGCCCGCTTCCCACAGGGCGGTGAGGGCCGGGTAGGCGCCGAGGCGGTCGTAGAGCGAGTCCTTCGAGCCCCACCACTCCTCCTCGCTCACGCCGCTGGCCCGCTCGGCCGCCGCGATCTCCACCAGCCGCAGCGCCTCCGCGTCCACGAACCGTCCCAGCAGGTCGGCCGCCGCGACGGTCTCCGCCGGGGCGAGACCGGCGGAGGAGAGGATGCCGAGCAGGCGGTCGTAGACGGCCACGGCGTTCGGGCCGGGAAGGTGTCGCGTGCCCCGGACCTCCGCCAGCCACGGATGCCGTCTGCGCAGTTCCCAGCTCTGGCGCAGGCACGACTCCAGCTCCTCCCGCCAGGGACCGGACGCCGCGCCGGCGGGCGGGAGTTCGCCGATGGCCGCGTCGCGCATGAGGTCGACCAGATGGTCGCGGCTGGGGACGTGCCGGTAGAGCGACATGGTGGTGAACCCGAGCCGCTCGGCGACCTTGCGCATCGACAGCCCCGCCAGCCCTTCGGCGTCGGCCACCTCGATGCCCGCGCGCACGATCGCGTCCACGCTCAGCCCCCGCGCGGGCTCGCCGCCGCCGTCCCGCCACAGCAATTCCACCGGATCTACGTTCGCCACTGGTTTAGGGTATAGACCCGTGTACGGCATAAACAACTTTTACGTGTCCCCCACCGGCGACGACGACGCTCCCGGCACCCTCGCCGAACCCTTCGCCACCATCCCCCGCGCCCTCGAGGCCGCCAGGAAGGGCGGCGAGACCGTCATCCACCTCAGGGCCGGCTCGTACCCGCCGTTCGAGCTGACCGGCGAGGACCGCGACCTCACCCTCCAGCCCCACGAACACGAGGAGGCCGTCATCAGCGGCGGCCGGACCATCACCGGCTGGACGCGGGAGGACGGCGTGTGGACGGCCGGCACCGGCGCCCTCGACACCCGCCGCCTGCACGTCGACGGCCGCCGGGCCGAGCGGGCGGGCATCGACGGCTTCCCCGGCGACGCCACCCAGACCGTCGCGGGTTACGCCACGACCCGGCCCCTCACCTGGGAGAACCCCGCCGGCGTCGAACTCGTCTACCGCGGCGTCTACCCGTGGACCGAGGCCAGATGCCCGGTCGCCGCCCTCACCGCCGGGGGCACCGAGGTCGTCATGGCGCAGCCCGCCTTCGGCTGGGCGCTCGACCTCTACAACTCGGCCTGGGACGGCCAGACCCAGTCCGGCCCCGGCCTGCCCACCAGGATCGAGAACGACCCGTCCTTCCTCACCGAGCCGGGCACGTTCGTCCTCGACCGCTCCCGCCGCAGGCTCCTGTACCGCGGCGAGCGGCCGACGACAGCCGTCGCCGCCGAGGCCGAGACCGTGCTGCGCGCCACCGGAACCCGGAACGTCACCCTGCGCGGCCTGACCTTCGCCGACACCACCTGGTCCCGGCCCGGCTCACCGCGGGGCTTCCTGCACTACCACGGCACCGGCTACTACGACGGCGGCCCCATCGAGAAGATCGTCATGGTCGAGGACCAGGCCTGGCTCACCGTACCGGGCGAAGCCAAGACCATCCCGGCGGCCGTCACCCTCGACGGCTGCGCGGACGTGACGTTCGAGCGGTGCCGGTTCACCCGGATGGGCGCCACCGCGCTCGGCCTGTCCGGCGGCTCCGGCCTGACGGTGCGCGCCTGCGTCTTCGACGACCTGTCCGCCTCCGCCGTCTCAGCCCAGGGCGGCACGGGCATCCTCATCGAGGACAACCTGATCGAACGCCCCGGCCTCGACTACCCCGGCTCCCCCGGCATCGCCGTGTCCGGCACCACCGGGTGCACGGTCGCGCACAACGAGATCACCGATGCCGCCCACTGCGGCATCGCCGCCGGGCCCGCGAGCGGCACCCGCCTGCTGCGCAACCTCGTCACCGGCGCGATGCGGGTGCTCGCCGACGGCGGCGGCGTCTACATCTCCGGCCCCCAAGGCACCTCCGCCTCCGACGCCGCCCTGATCAGCGGCAACGTCATCACCGACACCCGCACCCCGTACCACTTCGCCCTCTACACCGACTACGGCGCCGCCTGGGTGACGGTCGAGGGCAACGTGGTGGCCCGCGCCGACAACACCGCCGTCCTGCACGTCTTCCCGCCCCTGGCGAACGTCGCCTTCCGGGGCAACTTCTGGGATGCCGATCCGGTCGGCAGCGACGCCGTCCCGCCCGGGGTGACCTACGAGGACAACTCCACCCTCACCGGGCAGGCGCTGGAGGCGGCCACCGCGCACATCCGCGCACAGGCGGGCCGCCGCTGACGAACGCACGTCCAGCCAAGGAGGGAAAGTTGTGCAGGTGAGGACGATCGCGGGAAAGCCGTCGCCGTCCCTGGCCAGCACCCCGCGTTCCATCAGGCAGAGCCTGGCCGCCGCCGGGGCCGGGTGGAAGTCGATGTAGTCCCGGTCGGCCTTCATGCCCAGAGCCTCGTAGAAGGCCATGGGCGCGGTCGGCGTGGCGGCGGCCAGAGCGACCTGTGCCGTGCAGGTCGAGCATCACCGCATCCCCGGCGGCGGTGCCGTCCGCCGAGAGCGCGGCGGCGTAGAAGCGGCGGGCGGGGGGACCTCGGGAGCGTCGAGGGCGATGACATCGAGACCATGCCGGGCTCCTGACGGTTGACGTTCCAGGCGCGGGCCGGGAGCCCGCGCTTCTCGGAAGCTGACCGGTCAGGCGTGTCGATTCGGGAGGACGTCGTTCGTATAGACAGGTGAGAGAGAGGAACAGCCGATGAAGCAGTATCTGCTCAGCATCTACCAGCCGGACGGCGACCCGCCGCCGCCCGAGGTCCTGGAACCGATCATGGAGAGGCTCGACGCGCTCAACGAGGAGATGCGGGCCTCCGGCACCTGGGTGTTCGCCGCGGCCCTGCACGCGCCGGGCACCGCCACCGTGCTGCGGGCCAAGGACGGCGACGTGCTGATGACCGACGGCCCGTACGCCGAGGGCAAGGAGCACCTGGGCGGCTTCACCGTCATCCGGGCCGCCGACCTCGACGAGGCGCTCGGCTGGGGCCGCAGGCTGGCCGAGATCGTCGGGCTGCCGATCGAGGTGCGGCCGCTGCGGTGACGGACGTCGCACGTGTCTTCGCCGAGGAGTACGGCCGGGCCGTGGCCGTGCTCACCCGCGTGTTCGGCGACATCGACCTGGCCGAGGAGGCCGTCCAGGACGCGTTCGCCGTCGCCGTGCGGCGCTGGCCGCAGGACGGGCCGCCGCCTTCCCCCGCCGGGTGGATCATCACCACGGCCCGCAACCGGGCGATCGACCGCCTGCGCCGCGAGGCCGCCCGTGACGGCAAGCACGCCGAGGCCGCCCTGCTGCACGCCCGTGACGAACCCGCCGAGGAGGGGCCCGTGCGCGACGACCGGCTGCGTCTGATCTTCACCTGCTGCCATCCGGCGCTGTCCAGGCCCGCCCAGGTGGCGCTGACGCTGCGGCTGCTCGGCGGCCTCGGCACCGCCGAGATCGCCCGCGCCTTCCTGGTGCCGGAGCCGACGATGGCGCAGCGGCTGGTACGCGCCAAGGCCAAGATCCGCGACGCGCGTATCCCGTACCGGATCCCGCGCGAGGCCGACCTGCCGGACCGGCTGCCGCCGGTGCTGGCCGTCATCTACCTGATCTTCAACGAGGGGTACGCGGCCGGGTCCGGCGAGCGGCTGGTGCGCGAGGACCTGTGCGCGGAGGCGATCCGGCTGGGGCGGCTGCTGGCGGAGCTGATGCCGGACGAGCCGGAGGTCCTCGGGCTGCTGGCGCTCATGCTGCTGCTGGAGTCGCGCCGCCCGGCCCGCACCTGTTCCGACGGCCGGCTCGTCCGCCTCGCCGACCAGGACCCCGGCCTGTGGGACGGCGAACTGGCCGAGGAGGGCCGGGAGCTGGTCCGCCGCTGCCTGCGCCGCGACCGGCCGGGGCCGTACCAGATCCAGGCGGCGATCAACGCCGTGCACAGCGAGCCGCCGACCGACTGGCGGCAGGTGGTGGCGCTGTACGACCTGCTGATGGCCGTCGCGCCGAGCCCGGTGGCGGCGCTCAACCGCGCCGTCGCGGTCGCCGAGGTGTCCGGTCCGCGCGAGGCGCTCGGCCTGGTCGACGCGCTCGACCTGGGTCGTTATCACCTGTTCCATGCCGTACGGGCCGACCTGCTCAGGAGGCTCGGCCGTACGGAGGAGGCGGCTCAGGCGTACGAGGAGGCGATCGCGCGCACGGAGAACGGGGCGGAACGAGAGTTCCTGCGCCGGGCCCGCGCGGCGCTCTAGGGGAGGTCCCGTCCGGCGATCAGGACGGCCAGGCCCTCGTCGAACCAGTGCGGGACTGCCGCGCCGCCGAGACGGGCGTGCAGCTCCACGTGGGTGAGTTCGTGTGCGGCGATCACCGGGTTCACGCCGCGCGGAGACAGCATCACCGCGCGGTTGAGCACGGCGATGCCGCGTTCCCCGCCGCCGCCGATCCTGCGGTAGCAGTCGTCGGACAGGCACACGAGGACGTCCGGGGAGCTTTCCCGGCCGCCGAAGAAGTCGTGGACCTGCTTGCGGCCCTGCTCGACGGCCTGCGTCACGTCGCGGCGCTGGGCCGGCGTCAGGCCGGGTTCGGCGTACAGGCCCGGCTCAATGCGTTCCAGGCCGTAGCAGCCGGGGCAGGTGGTGGCCGCGACGGACGGAAAGGCGATCGCGGTCGCCAGCACGGCGGCGGTGAGGAGGACCGCCGCCGCGACCGCGATCCACCACCCTGTTCTCACGGCGATGTGAACCTCCTGACGGTATGCGGAAGCGACCGTTCCGCAACGGGGCCTAGCGTCGGTGCCATCGGAAGAAGGGAGCAGCGCATGCTACGAGGTCTCGCCACCATCAGCTACTGGGCCGACGACGTGGCCGAAGCCCGCCGCTGGTACACCGAACTGCTCGGCGTCGAACCGTACTTCGACCGGCAGGGCCCCGGCGGCCGGCTCGCCTACACCGAGTTCCGCGTCGGCGACCACCAGGCCGAACTCGGCATCATCGACAGCGCCTGGTCCCCGCACGGCCGCGAACGCGGCGGGGTGGTGGCGTACTGGCACGTCGACGACGTGCGGGCCGCCTACGAGCGGCTGCTGGCGATGGGAGCCAAGGAGCACGAGCAGATCACCGAGCGGGGAGAGGGCTTCGTGACCGCCTCGGTCGTCGACCCGTTCGGCAACATCCTGGGCGTCATGCACAACCCGCACTACCTGGAGCAGGCCGAGGCTACTGGCCGCGGCCCGGGAGCCGGACGACCGTGACGAAGAACTCGTCGATCTGCCGGATCACCGACATGAACCGGTCGAGGTCGACGGGCTTGGTCACGTACGCGTTGGCGAACAGCTTGTAGCTGCGCAGGATGTCCTCCTCGGCGGAGGACGTGGTGAGCACCACCACCGGGATGGCGCGCAGCTCCGGGTCGCTCTTGATCTTCTCCAGGACCTGGCGGCCGTCGTACTTGGGCAGGTTGAGGTCCAGCAGGATCAGGTCGGGGCGGGGCTTGCCGGCGTGCTCGCCCCGCTGGTAGAGGAAGTCGAGCGCCTCCAGCCCGTCGCGGACCACGTGCAGGTTGTTGCCTATCTTGTTGTCCTCGAACGCCTCCCTCGTGATGAGCTCGTCGCCGGGGTCGTCCTCGACGAGGAGCACTTCGATGGGCTGGCCGATGGAGGTCATGAGGGCGATCCTTCTGAAGGGGCGGTGGCGGCCGCGAACCGGGCCTCCGACGACGGGGAGTCCGAACGCAGCGTAAAGCAGATCCGGGTCCCCTCGCCCTCATGTGAGGTATCCAGCCAGATCCGGCCGCCGTGCGTCTCCACGATCTTCTTGCACATCGCCAGGCCGATGCCGGTGCCGCTGTAGGCGTCGCGGCTGTGCAGACGCTGGAAGATGACGAAGATCTTCTCGGCGAACTCGTCGTCGACGCCGATGCCGTTGTCGGTGACGCGGAAGCGCCACTCGTCCTCCTCGACCTGGTCGCACTCGACCCGGATGACCAGCGGCCGCTCCGGGTGGCGGAACTTGACGGCGTTGCTGATGAGGTTCTGCCAGAGCATGGTCAGCAGCATCGGGTCGCCGTTGATCTCCGGCAGGCGGCCGGGCCGCTCGACCGTCGCGCCCGACTCCTCGAGGCCGGTGGCCAGGTTCTCCAGCGCCTTGTCCAGCTTGCGCTCCAGGTCGACCGGCCGGCGCGCGTCGTAGAGCCGGCCCACCCGCGAGTAGCTGAGCAGGTCGTTGATCAGCCCCTGCATCCGGGTGGCGCCGTCCACCGCGAAGTGGATGTACTGCCGGCCGCGGTCGTCGAGAACCTCCCCGTAACGCTTCTCCAGCAGCTGGCAGAACGTGGCGATCTTCCGCAGCGGCTCCTGGAGGTCGTGCGAGGCCACGTACGCGAACTGCTCCAGCTCGGCGTTCGAGCGGCGCAGCTCGATCGCCTGGGCGTCCAGGTCGGACGCCTGCGAGCTGAGTGTCGCCTCGTGCTCGCGGGAGGTCTCCAGCGCGGCCACGAGGTTGGTCCGCATGGCCTCCACGTCCAGCGCGACCTCGCGGATGTCGGCCGGGCCCCGGGCGGGCATCGGCCGGTCGAAGTGTCCCTCGGCCACCTCGCGCGAGGCGGTGCGCAGCTCGTCCAGCGGCCGGACCACAGCGCGGCGCAGCAGCACCGCCATCGCCAGCCCGGCCGTCAGGAACGCCACGATCATGGCGGTGAACATCCAGTTGCGCAGGCGCTGCACGCCGACCAGCTCGTCGCGCGCCTCGATGCGGGTGCGCGCCAGGCTGTCGTTCAGGGCGTTCACGGACGCCCGGATGCGGTCGAAGGCGGGCTTGCCGGCCTCCATCTGCGCGGTGGTGATGGGCCGGTCGGCCCGCCGCTCGGCCAGCAGCGGCTCGGCGTACTCCTGGCGCCAGGCCACGGCCGCCTCCCGGATCTGCCGCAGGTCGGCCAGGAGCGGCGGCTGGTCGCCGATGAGCTCCTCGACGTGCTCGTACTGGACGCGCTCGTCGGCGACGCCGCGCTCGTACGGTTCGAGCAACCGGCGGTTGCCGGTCAGGAGGTAGCCGCGCACGCCGTTCTCCTGGTCCAGCAGCGTGCCCTCCAGCTCGGCCGCTTCGATCCGGGCCGGTGAGATGCGGTCGACCAGCTCGGTCGTCAGGTGGGTGGTGCGTTCCAGCATCACCGCGCCGATCAGGCCGAAGACCGTCACCACGATCATCATGGCGGCGAGCACGAGCAGGAACCAGTGATGGACGGTCAGCCGCCGCCACCCGGAACGCCCGCTCACGGCTCCTCCCTCCAGCGCAGATGGACCACGGCCACGTCGTCGGCGGACGCGTCGGGCGCGGTGGCCCGCTCGGTGCCGGCGAGCAGCGCGTCCACGAACGCCTCCCCCGACAGGTGGGCGTGCTCGCGCGCCACCGCCAGCAGGCCCTCCTCGCCCAGCATCCGCCGGCCGTCGCCGGGCAGGCGGCGCTCGAACAGGCCGTCGGTGAACAGCGTCAGCCCGCCGCCCGCGGGCAGCTCCAGCTCGGCCGGGTCCCACTCCGCCTCGATCGGCAGCCCAAGCGCCGGGCCCTGCCCCGGCTCGGCCCAGGTGACGCCGCTGCCGGAGTGGACCAGCAGGCCGGGATGGCCCGCCCGCCACACCCGCACGGTGCGCTGGTCGGGCTCCAGCGCCAGCGTCGACATGGTGACGAACGTCTCGTCGCCGCCGCGCTCCGCCCGCAGGATGCGCTCCAGCTGGCGCAGCAGGTCGGTGCCGGTCACACCGCTGAGTACGAGGGTGCGCCAGGCGATGCGCAGGCAGACGCCGAGCGCGGCCTCGTCGGGGCCGTGGCCGCAGACGTCGCCGATGACCGCGTGCACGACCTTGTCGTCGCCCTCCACCACGTCGAAGAAGTCGCCGCCCAGCGTGCCGGAGACGCGGCTGGCGCGGTAACGGGTGGCCACCTCGATCGGCATCTGCTGCAGCAGCGGCCTCGGCAGCAGGCCGCGCTCCAGGCGGGCGTTCTCCTCGGCCCGGATCCGCTCGGCGTGCAGCGCCACCGCCGCCTGCTCGGCCTGCTTGCGCTGCATCGCGTAGCGGAGCGTGCGGCCCAGCCACTCGGCCTCGACCCGGCCCTTGACCAGATAGTCCTGGGCGCCCGCGGTGACCGCGGCCAGGCCCGCCTGCTCCTCGGCCAGCCCGGTCAGCACCACCACCGGGGCGTCGCCGCTCGCCTCCCGCACCACGGCCAGCGCCGACAGGTCACGCGCGTCGGGCAGCCCCAGGTCGAGCAGCACACACTGGGCCCGCTCCCGCGCCAGCGCCCGCCGCGCGTCGTCCAGCGACCGCGCCCACTCCAGCCGCACCGCCAGGCCGCTGTCCTCCAGCAGCTCCCGCACGATGAACGCGTCCTGATGGTCGTCCTCCACCAGGAGCACCAGCGGCAGGGCGGGCTGATCTCCACCGATCATTCCGGCACCGCCACCCTTTCCAGACAGCGCCGAACGGCTGTCGTCCCTTCTCCGGTCGACGGACAGTGCCCGCACCACGGCCCGGCACACGCGAACCAACAGGCCCATCCGGTAACGATCTGGACTCAGCATAAGGGGTCTTCGTACCCCTTCGTCCTTTCGCGTGAAGGGCTTGCATCCGGTACCCAGGTACAGCTTTACCGTCGAGGTATGACACCTGACGTCGCGGGATGGGCCCCCTCCGCGTGCACCCTGCCCACCGCCGACCGGCCGCTGCGGGTGGCCGAGTTCGACGCCCTGTTCTCCGAGGCGGTCCGGGCCACCCGGGACCCGGCACGGCTCCGGCTGGAGCTCGCCTTCAGCCCTGGCAACGCCGCCCGGGCCGCCGACCTGGCCGCCCGGGAGACCGGCTGCTGCTCCTTCTTCACCTTCACCCTCACCATCGCCGACGGCCGCCTGACCCTGGACGTGACGGTCCCGCCCGAGCACGCCGACGTGCTGGACGCGCTGGGCCGGCGGTGACGCCCTACCTGCGCAGCGGGCAGGTCGCCGAACAGGCCGGGGTCAACCTGCAGACACTGCGCTACTACGAGCGCCGCGGCCTGATCGCCGAACCGCCGCGCAGCCCCGGCGGGCACCGCGCCTACCCGCCCGAGACCGTCACCCTGCTCACCGTCATCAAAGCCGCCCAGCGGCTCGGCTTCACCCTCCAGGAGGTGGCCGAACTCCTCGACACCGGCCGCCGCGGCCACCCCACCCCGGACCTGCGCCACCGCGCCCAAACCAAGATCACCGAAATCGAGGCGAAGATCGCCGACCTGACCACCATCCGGGCCGCGCTGCGACAGGTCGTCAGCGCGGGCTGCGACAGCCTGACCCGCTGCACCTGCCCCGACTGCCCGCTGCCGTTCGCCGACCTGGCCGACGGCGACCGTCCCCGAGGAGAACCATGAGCACCTGCCACCGGCCGTCCGCAGCAAGGTCACCGCCTCTCTGGCCGTGCTGGCGTGCGCTGCTGCGGTACGTGATCAGCGCGGGGGCGGTTCACGCCAGCCGGGCCGCGCGGGCGTTGAGGTACCGCTGCTGGGGCAGGCTCCCGGCCCGCCGGGCCGCCTCCTCGTACGACTCACGCGCCGCCTCCCGCTCACCCGCCATCTCCAGCAGATGCGCCCGGACCGCGAACGTACGGTGGTCGCCCGAGATCCGTTCGTCGGCCAGGTCGTCGAGCAGCGCCAGCCCCGCGCGCGGCCCGCTCGCCATGCCCACCGCGACGGCGTGGTTGAGCCTGACGACCGGGGTGTCGGAGATCCGCAGCAGCACCTCGTACAGAGCCACGATCTGCGGCCAGTCGGTCTCCGCCGCGCTGGGCGCCTCGTCGTGCACGGCGGCGATCGCCGCCTGAAGCTGGTAAGGCCCCGTCGGGCCGCGCGGCAGCGCCGCCGACACCAGCGCGACGCCCTCGGCGATCAGCGCCGCGTCCCACCGGCCGCGGTCCTGCTCGGCCATCGGGATCAGCGCCCCGTCAGCGGACGTACGGGCCGGACGGCGGGCGTCGGTGAGCAGCATGAGCGCCAGCAGCCCGGCCACCTCCGGGTCGTCGGGCACCAGCCGGTGCAGCAGGCGGGCCAGCCGGATGGCCTCCGCCGACAGCTCGTCCCGCAGCAGCCTGGGGCCGGACGTGCTCGCGTACCCCTCGTTGAAGATCAGGTAGAGCACGTGCAGCACCGCCCGCAGCCGTGCGCCCCGTTCGGCGGCGGGCGGCAGGCCGAACGGGACGCCGCTCTCCTTGATCCGCTGCTTGGCCCGGGTGATGCGCCTGGTCATGGCCGGGACCGGCACCAGGAACGCCCGCGCGATCTCCTGCGTGGTCAGCCCGCCCACCGCCCGCAGGGTCAGCGCGATCTGCGAAGCCGGCGGCAGCGACGGATGGCAGCACATGAACAGCAGCACCAGCGTGTCGTCGCCGCTCCGCACCGGTTCGGGCACCCGCCATCGCGCCACCGTGTCCTCGCGCCGCCGCCGCGCCTGCTCGGCCCGGAGCAGGTCGGTCAGCCGGCGCGAGGCCACGGTGACGAGCCAGCCGCGCGGGTTGTCCGGCACGCCCTCCTCCGGCCACCGCAGGGCCGCCGCCAGCAGCGCCTCCTGGACCGCGTCCTCGGCCGTGTCGAAGTGGCCGTAGCGGCGCACCAGCGCGCCGAGGACCTGCGGCGCCAGCTCACGCAGCAGAATCTCGGTCAAACGATCTCGTCCGCGCTGCCGTGGATGGGCCGTACGTCCACGTACCACTCGTCGCGGGCGGCGTGCCCGGGCTGCGGGGCGCCGGCCAGCCGGGCGGCGATCTCCGTCGCCCGGTCGAAGCTGTCGCACTCCACGATCGTGTATCCGGCCAGGACCTCCTGCGTCTCGGCGTACGGGCCGTCGGTCACGACCGGGACGCCGTCCTCCAGCCGGATCCGCCGGGTGTGCACCGGCGAGTTCAGCCCCTGGGCGTCGACGAACTCGCCGGACTCGACCAGCTCGCCGTTCCACTTCTCCATGAACGCGTGCATGGCCCCGATCTCCTCCGGCGTCCAGGCGGCCCTGCCCTCGACCGGCTTGCCGGTGATCAGGTCGTAGTCCTGCTGCGAGCCGTACAGCATGATCATGTACTTCACGGGTTTCTCCTTCTCTCGATGCCTTTCACCGGAGACGTCGGAGCCGCCCACCCGGTCCGGACAGGTTCGCCGGAAATCCTTCCCAGCGAACTACGTTGGTGGCATGCGGGTGCACATTCTCGGGCCACTCGAGGTCACGGCCGACGGGGAACGGGTGCCCGTCGGCGGGGCGCGCCTCCGTACGCTGCTGACCCGCCTCGCCCTCGACGCCGGGCGCACCGTGACGACGGAGACGCTGGCGGAGACGCTCTGGCCCGAGGGGACGCCCGGCGACCCGGCCAACGCGCTGCAGTCGCTGGTGTCCCGGCTGCGCCGGGCCCTGCCCGCCGGCCGGCTGGTGTCGGCGGGCGGCGGCTACCGGCTCGACGCCGACCCCGACGCGGTGGACGCCCGCCGGTTCGAACGCCTCGCCGGCGAGGGACGGCGAGCCCTGACCGCCGGGCGGGCGGAGGCGGCGCTGCGGCTGCTGGAGGAGGGGTTCGGGCTGTGGCGGGGCGACCCGCCGGCCGAGGTACCGGAACCGGTCCGGCGGCGGCTGGAGGAACTGCGGCTGGCGGCCCGCGAAGACCACGCCCAGGCGGCGCTGTCCTGCGGCCGGGCCGAAGGGCTGGTGGCCGAGCTGGAAGCCCTCGCGGCCGCGCACCCGCTCCGGGAACGGCTGCACGCCCTGCTCATCAGAGCCCTGGCCGCGGAGGGCAGACGGGCCGAGGCGCTCGCTTCGTACGAGGACGCCCGCAGGCTCCTGGCCGCCGAACTGGGCACCGACCCCGGGGCCGAGCTGCGGGAGATCCATCTTGAGCTGCTGCACGACGAACGACGCCCCCGACCCGGCAACCTCCCGGCGGCGCTCACGTCCCTCGTGGGCCGGGCGGACGACCTCGCGGAGACGCTGGACGCGGTACGGGCGACGCGCCTGGTGACGCTCACCGGTCCGGGCGGCGTCGGCAAAACCCGCCTGGCCATCGAAGCCGCCGGCCATTTACCCACGGCCTGGCTGGTCGAACTGTCCCCCCTCGGAGAGGGCCCTGAGCACCCGAACCCTCCGGACGTCTCGTCCGACGGGAGGCGCACGGAGCCCTCTCATGCTGAGGCGGCCGGAGTGGTGCTCGCCATAGCGCGGGCGGTCGGGGTGCGGGAGGCGGCGTTCGGCGGGGGACGGCTGCTCGACCGGGTGGCCGAGGCGCTGCCGGGTTCGCTGCTGGTGCTCGACGGGTGCGAGCGGGTGGCGGGCGAGACCGCCCGTGTCGTCACGTACCTGCTGGGCCGCGCGCCGGAGCTGCGCGTGCTCGCCACCAGCCGGGAGCCGCTGGGCGTGCCGGGCGAGACGGTGCTGCAGGTCCCGCCGCTGGAGCCGGACGCCGCGGCGAGGCTGTTCGCCGAGCGGGCGGCAGCCGCGCGGCCGGGATTCACGGTGCGCGACCCTGGCCTGGTGGACGAGGTCTGCCGCAGGCTGGACGGCCTGCCGCTGGCGATCGAGCTGGCCGCGGCCCGGCTCCGCTCGTTCCCGCTGGACGAACTGGTGGCCCGCCTGGACGACCGGTTCGCCCTGCTCTCGGGGGTCAGCCGGGCGGCCGAGCCGCGCCATCGCACGCTGCGCGCCGTGGTCGCCTGGACGTGGGACCTGCTGGAAGAGGACGAGCGGCGGCTGGCCCGCAGGCTGGCGGCCTTCCCCGGCGGCATCACCGTGGAGAGCGCGGAGGCCGTCGCCGCCGCCCGCCCGGACCTGCCGGCGGCGCTCGCCGACCGGTCGCTGCTGCGGTTCGACGGCGAGCGCTACCGGATGCTGGAGACGATCAGGGAGTACGGGCTGCGCGAACTGATCGAGTCCGGGGAACTCGCCCGGGTCCGCGCCGCCCACGCCGCCTACTTCACCGGCCTGGCCGCCCGCGCCGAACCCCATCTGCGCGAGGCCGGGCAACTCCCCTGGATCACCCGGCTCGCCGCCGAACGCGCCAACCTGCTCGCCGCACTCCGCTTCGCCCACGAGACGGGCGACGCGGCGGGCGCGCTGCGGCTCTGCGTCGCGCTGGGCGTCTTCTGGCTCGTACGAGGCGACCGGCAGGCCATGGAGTCTTGGACCCGCCTGGCCCTGGACACCCCCGGCCGCGCCCCCGCCGAGACCCGCACCATCGCAGGCGCCCTCCACCTGCTGGCGGCCACCACCTGGGCGGGCCTGGAGATGCCCCCGGAGGAAGCCGCCCACCTCCGCCTAACAGACAAGGAGGACGCACACCACCCCCTGGCCGTCCTGGTCGAACCGGTCCTCGCCGCCGCCTCCGGGGACGAACCGGCGGCCCTGGCGGCGATCGAGCAGCGGCTCCCCCACCCGGACGCCTGGACCCGGGCCATGCTGCGGCTCGTCCGCGCCGTCCTGCTGGGCAACGCGGGCGACACCGCGGGCATGGGCCACGACCTGGAGCTCGCGGTCGCCGGCTTCCGCGCGGTCGGTGAGCGGGCCGGGCTGGCGTGGGCGCTGACGTCCCTGGCCGACGTACGCACCAACGGCGGCGCGTTCCGTGAGGCGGTGTCCGCACTGGAAGAGGCGGTACACCTCCTCCGCGAACTCGACCCGTCCGACGACGCCGCACACCAGCGCGTCTGGCTCGCCGAAGCACGGGCCCGCGCAGGCGACACGGCGACGGCCCGCGCCGACCTCGAAACCCTGGCCACCCTGCCAGGCACCCCCGGCGACCTCCCGGCGTACATCCAGTTCACCCTCGGCGACCTGGCCCGCCGCGACGGCGACCTCACCGCCGCCGACACCCACTACCGGCAGGCCGAAGCCCACCTCCGCGCACACGCCGCGATCGACCCCGAACCCGGCGGCGCCGCGGATCCGGTGTTCGTCGTCACGCTGGCGTGCGCGCGGGCGCGGGTCGCTCTGGAGCGGGGCGAGCCGGCGGAGGCGAGGGAGCGTTTCGTCTTCGCCCTGGACGCCGGTCGCGGTGAGCCGTCGCTGGCCGCCATCACCGCTGCCCACCTGGCGCACCTTCTCGCCTTCGAGGAGCGCTGCATCGATGCCGTCGAACTGCTCGGCGCCGCGCACGCCCTGATCGGTGCCCTGGACGCGCTCGATCACGACCTCGTACGCCTTGCCCCGCAACTCCGCGCCACCGTCGGCGCCGAGCGGTACGAGACCGCGTACGCCCGAGGCCGCGACACGACCCCCGACCAGGCCCTGGCCTTGATCCGTGACCACCTCGCGCCCGGCCTGACGTAGTCGCAGCGCTCCTCCGCCAAGAAGAGCGCCCGCACCGTAGGCGCCGCTTGTGGTCGCGCAGGCGTCTCGCGCCGGTTCTCCTCGGCCGGGCGCGTAACCCGGGACCTAGGTACCGACGGCGCGCACGGCGCAGTACCGGCGTACCTCCTGAAGATCATGCCCGGTGAGGACGATCCAGGCTGACGGCGGCGGAAGAGTTGGCCGGGTGAGGCGGTGTGACCTCGTAGGAGGCTTTCTTGCTGGGGATGGCGTGGCGGACGGTGCGCTGGCATCCGGGCAGCGTGATGGGTGCGCTGATCACCCTCGTCCTCGCCTCGGCGGTGATGAGCGCGCTCTGGTTCGTCGTCGATTCGACCGATCGGCAGCCGCCCGTGGTGGAGCGGTTCGCCGGGACTCCGCTGGTGGTCACGACGGGTGGTATCCCGGGGGCGATATCACCCGGTCTGGTGGCGGAGGTGCGTGCGTTGCCGCAGGTGGCGGCGGCGGTGCCGGAGCTGAGCTTCGTCGCGCCGCTGGCCGTCCGAGGCCGCGCTGTGTACGGGGCGGAGGACCAGTACCGGAGCCCGTGGGGGCACGGGTGGAGCAGCGCCCGGCTGACCCCGTTCCGGATCGAGCAGGGCAGGCCGCCGCACAAGGCGGGCGAGGTCGTAGTGGACGCGACACTGGCCGGGGAGTCAGGGATCGCGGTCGGGGACCGGGTGGAGGTGCGGGTGGGCGGGGTGCCCCGGCCGCACGAGGTGGTGGGGGTGGCCGGGACGCCGGCGCGGTGGCGGCACCAGTCGGCGCTGTTCTTCGCGGACGAGCACGCGGAGCGGCTGGCCGGGCGGCGCGGCGGGGCCGACCAACTCGGCGTCTTTCCCAGGCGGGGCATCGGCGAGGGCGAGCTGCGGGAGGCCGTGGCGGGGGTACTGCGGTCGTACAACCAGCCGGGCGCGGAGGTAGTCCGCGTCGCGACAGGCCCGGGCCGGGGCGTCGCGGAGGGGAACGCGTCGCCCGGCGGGGCGTCCGCCGGCGCGTTCAACACGCTCTGGTTCCTGGTGGCGACCACGGCGGTGGTGGCGGTGGGCATGGTCGCCGCCGCCCTGGGGGTGTCGGTGCGGCGCCGGAGCACGGAGATCGCGGTGCTGCGGGCCGTGGGCGCCCGCCCGGGGCAGATCCGCAGGATGCTGCTCGCGGAAGGGCTGCTGCTCTCGCTGGCCGCCGCCGCGGCAGGAGTGCCGCTCGGCGCGCTGCTCGCGCCGCTGGTGGCCGGCCGGCTGCGGGACTTCGGTGTGGTGAACGTGTCGTTCGCGGTGGATCATCATCCGCTCGCGGCTCTGGGGGCGTCGCTGTTCACGGTGGCCGTCGCGCTGCCGGCGAGCCTGGTGGCGGTGCGGCGGGCGCTGCGGATCCGTCCCGGCGACGCGCTCGGCGAGGCCCCCGCGGAAGGCCGCAAGCTGAGCCGGGGGCGGCTGGTGACCGGGCTGGCGCTGCTGGGCACGGCCCTGGTCCTGGTCCCGGCCCAGGGCCTGATCGGCGGCGGCCGGCTCGTCGCCCTGAGCGCGGACTTCAGCCGGTTGTGCCTGGTCGTGGCCGGGGTTGGGCTGGTGGCGCCGTGGTTCGTGCCGGCCGTGGTCGCGCCGCTGCGGCCGTGGGCGGACCGCGCAGGAGGAGCGGGCGTGTTCCTGCCGGTGGCGAACGTGCTGTTCCACCACCGCCGGTTCGCCGGGGCCGCGGGGGCGCTCACGCTCGGCGTGACCCTGGTCGGCGCGGTTGTCGCGACGCAGTCCTTTTACGACTGGCGCCGGGCCGACGACGTGGCCCGGACGCTCCGGGCCGATCACGTGCTGATCCCGGACGGCGGCAACAACCGCCTGGACGAGCAGCTGCGCCGGGCCACCGGTGCGGTCGGCATCCGGATGCTGCCCCTCACCATGACACCGCAGGACGGCGGGCCCCCGCTCCGCCTCAGCGGGACGCTCGTCACCGGCGACCTCGCCCGCGTGCTGGACCTGCCCGTGCGCGGCCGCCCGCTCGACGCCCTGGGCGAGCGGGAGATCGCCGTCACCGAGGAGACGGCGGCCCGGATCGGCACGCCGATGCGGATCCGCCTGCCCGGCACCACCGAGGACGAGGTCTACACCGTCGCCGCCACCTATCCGTACACCGGAGAGCTCGGCCAGGCGGTCCTGCCCGCGCTCCCCCGCTCCGCCGCGCACCTGCAGACGCAGCCGTACGGAGCGCTGTACGTGCGAGGCCCGCTCGACCGGGAGACCGTCGAGCAGGCCGGGGGTACGGCCGCCGCGTACGACCGGCAGGGATACATCCTGCACCAGGCGGCGCTGAGCGCCGACAACAACCGGCTGCTGCCATACCTGTCGGTGCTGATCGCGGTCTTCTGCCTGGTCGCGGCGGTCAACGGCCTGTGCCTGGCGCTGCTGGACCGCAGGCGGGAGTTCGCCGGGATGTGGCGGCTCGGGATGCGCCGCGGCCAGGTGATGCGGATGGTGTGCGGGGAGAACGTGCTCACCGTGCTGCCCTCCCTCGCCCTCGCGCTGGCCGCGGCCGCCGCCCTGGCGTCGGTGCAGGCCGTGACGGCCGGGGCGGGGCTCGCGGTGGCGGCGTCGTTCGTCCCGTTCGGCTGGACCGCGCTGCTCGGCGGCTGCGCGCTGCCGGCCGCGCTGGCGGGATCACTGCTGGTCGTACGTACGAGCATGAGGAACGAAAGGTGAACCGGAATGCACAACGGTGAACTCGTGGTCCGGCTCGACCGCGTGGGCAAGGTCTACGGCACGGGCGCCTCGGCCGTCACCGCCCTGGAGGACGTCACCTACGGCTTCGCCCGCGGTTCGTTCACCGCCGTGATGGGGCAGTCCGGGTCGGGCAAGACCACGCTGCTGCAGTGCGCGGCGGGGCTGACCCGGCCCACTTCGGGCACGGTCCGCATCGGCGGCGCCGACCTGGGCGTGTTGAAGGAGGCCGAGCTGGCCGCCATGCGCAGGGAACGGGTGGGGTTCGTGTTCCAGGCGTTCAACCTGCTCCCGGCGCTGACCGCGCGGGAGAACATCGAGCTGCCCCTGCGGCTGGCGGGCCGGCGGCCCGACCCGGAGTGGATGCGGGAACTGGTCGACAGAGCAGGCATCGCCAGGCACGTACATCGCCGCCCGCACGAGCTGTCCGGCGGGCAGCAGCAGCGCACGGCGATCTGCCGGGCGCTGGCGGCCCGGCCGGAGGTCGTCTTCGCCGACGAGCCGACCGGCAACCTCGACAGCCGCTCCGGCCAGGAGATCCTGGCCATGCTGCGCGGCATCGCCGACGGTCTCGGGCAGACCGTCGTCATGGTCACCCACGACGCCGCCGTGGCCGCGCACGCCCACCGGGTGCTCTTCCTCGCCGACGGGCGGCCGGCGGACGTCATGGAGGCCCCGACGGCGGAGCGGCTGGCGGCGGCGATCACCGGTCAGCCGCGTCGGCCGGGCGTCACCAGGCCCGCCTCGTAGGCGACGATCACCGCCTGGGCCCGGTCACGGACACCGAGCTTGGCGAACAGGTCGCTCACCCGGTTCTTCACCGTCGACAGGGCCAGCCCGGTGTCGTCGGCGATCTCCTGGTTGGACAGCCCATGCGCGATGAGCTCCAGCATCTGCCGCTCGCGGACGGTGAGTGCGGACAGCTCGGCGGGCACCTCGACCGCCCGCGGCCTGGACGGGCGGACGAACGTGGCGATGAGCCGGAGCAGCAGCCGGGGCGCGAGCGTGGCCTCGCCCCGGTGGACGATCCTGATGCCCTCGATCAGTTCCTCCGGCGAGACGTCCTTGGGCAGGAAGCCGGAGGCGCCCGCGCGCAGCGCCGCCACGACGTTCTCCTCCAGGTCGAACGTGCTCAGCGCCAGCACCCGGGTCCGTGGCAGCTCGGCGACGATCCGCTCGGTGGCCGTCACCCCGTCCATGCCGGGCATGTGCAGGTCCATCAGCACCACGTCGGGGCGCAGTTCGCGGCTCCTCCGTACCGCCTCGTGGCCGTCGCCCGCCTCGCCGGCGGCCACGAGACCGTCGCCGGTCTCCAGCAGCATCCGCAGCCCCGCGCGGACCAGCACCTGGTCGTCCACGAGCAGCACTCTGATCACGTCTTCTCCAGCAGGGGGATGCGGGCGCGCACCACGAAACCGCCCTCGGGCGCCGGCCCGGCCTTGAGCTCGCCGCCGCAGAGTGAGACCCGCTCGGCCATCCCGGCCAGGCCCAGCCCCACCCCGGGGGCGGACGTGCCGGGCCCGTCGTCGGCCACCTCCACTTCGACCAGGCCCGGTGAGAACGCGAGCCGGACGCGGGACCGGGCGCCCGCCGCGTGCTTGCGGGTGTTGGTGAGCGCCTCCTGGACGATCCGGTAGACCGCGTGGTCGACGGTCGCGGGCAGCGTGACGGCCTCTCCCGTGATGGTCAGCTCGGCGTCGCCGGACTCCTCGACCAGCACGGGCAGCCGGGCCACCCCGACACCGGAATGGTCGTCCGCCTCCTCGCCGTCGGCTCGCAGGACGTCGAGGAGCTGCCGCATCTCCGCCATCGCCTGCCGGGCCGTCTCCTCCCCGGTGAGCAGCGTCCGCCCCGCCTGCTCAGGGTCGGCCGGGATCTGCCTTCTGGCCACGCCCATGTAGAGGTTGACGACGCTGACGTGGTGGGCGATGACGTCGTGCAGCTCGCGGGCGATGCGCCGGCGTTCCTCCCGTACGGCGCGCTCGGCCGCGTCCTGCTCGCGGCGGCGCGCCAGCTCCGCGCGCAGGCGCAGGATGTGACCGGCCGCGATCGGCGCCGCCGGGGTGAGCAGCAGCGCCAGGGCCGTCCCCGGAGGGCCGCCCAGCGACGGCTGGTGCAGCCAGGCCGCGCCCGCCACGACCGCCGCCGAGGTCCCGAGCGACGCGGCGGCGGGGGCGTGCCGGCCCACCCGGTAGAGCGCGATCAGCACGGCGCTGACCGGGGCGTCGTAGCCGGGCGGCAGCGTGCCCACCGCGTAGAGCACCCCGGTGAGCAGGGCCACCGGGACCGGGTGGCGGCGGCTCAGCGGCATCAGCGCGGCGGCGCTGACCGACACCAGGATGCCCTTCGGGGACGCCGCCGCCAGAGCGTCGGGCAGCTCCAGCGCGAGCACCACGAGGGCGGGCGCGAGATCGCCCAGCTGGGCGCGCCGCGCCCGGCCGAGCGTCAGCCACGACATGGGCCCAGCGTATGTCGTGAACGATCAGTGCCCGCGCCTGCTCGGTGAATCAGTGCGCGGGCTGTGGCTGCTTGGTGAAGTGGGCGCGGCAGTGAGCGCAGCAGAATCCGTACGTGGTCCCGCCCAGTTCCAGCGTGACCGCCCGGTCCTGGCGGATCGTGGCCCCGCACACCGGGTCGACGTAGGTGCCCGGGGGCGCGTCTTCGGGTGCCTGCCGCTTGGCGCCCTCGATCAGGGACAGGACGTCGGTCGACCGGTGGACCCGGCCCGCGACTCCGTACCCGCCCTGGGGCACGCCGAAGACGTGCACGATCACGTCACCGCCCGGCACCGCGGCGGTGACCCGGGTGATGAGGTGCTCGCTCATCTCCTTCGCCCACGCGGGCGCGTACACGTTCACCACGCACCGCGCCGGGCCGCTGGTCACCCAGACGGCGGGCTCGTGCACCACGACGTGGCCGAGCGAGTCGAGCAGGGCCAGCACGCCCGGGTCCGCGGCCTCCTCGGTGCCCTCGAAGAGCCGGCTGGGCGTCAGCCCGGCGGCCAGCCGCCGCAGCTCCTCCTCGCCGAACGCGCCCGGGCGTGCGTTGACCTCGATGAACAGCATGTCCGTCCTTCCTCACGGTTTCCGCCCCGAGCGTGCGGGAACGCGCTGTCAGGCGGCGCACAGGTGCCTGTCATGTTTGACGCCGCTCCGGCAGCGGCTCATGATCGGCGCATGTCTCCCCGCGCCGCCGCCCTCGCCGTGCTCCTGGTGCTGACGCAGGTGGCGGGCTGCGGCGAGGACCCGGCCGCCGGACGCGAGGCCATCCTCGCTCCTCCATCCGGGTCGATGACCCCCAGTCCGGGGCCGCCGGCAGAGCCCTCGCCGACGCCGTCCCGGCCGGATCTGGCGTCGTCCCTGGCGGCGCCGATGGCGACCGGGGCTCCGCTCGCCGCGACTGGGCCGCCGCGGTTCTTCGTCACCGCCAGGACGGCCGTCGTCCGTTTCCCCGACGGGTCCAAGACGGCGGACCTCACGCCTGTGCCGCCTGCCGTGCACGACGCCGCGACCGGGCGGTTGATCGCGGAGGTCCCGCTGCCGCCGGGGGTCGAGTCGTCGTGGAAGCTCGCGGCGGCGGCGCCGGACAACCGCACGTTCCTGCTCTCCGGCCATACCGGGCTCGGGGAGGTGCGGTTCTTCCGGGTACGTCTCGACGGGAACGGGCATCCCGGCCCGCCCGAGCCGGTCCCGCACTCCGGCGGGAAGATCGCCGGAATGCGGCCGGTGCTGGCCATGAGCCATGACGGGACCAGGTTCGCCTTCGCCGACATGCTCCCCGGAGGCGCGATCGTCGCCGTGGTCGACATCGCCACCGGGGCGCGGCGCGACTGGGCGGCCGGAGAGGGTCCGGCGGTGACCGGCCTGTCCTGGTCCCCCGACGGGCGGCGGATCGCCGTGGCGAACGGCGGCTGGGGCATCGGCGAGCTGGACCTCGCCGCCCCCGGCTCCGACCTGCTCGCCGCCACCCGCCTGGTCAGGCCGATGACCGGTATGCCGCTGCTGGGGTCGGTGGCCTACGCCCCGGACGGCGAGTCGCTGATCTACTCGGCGGGCCACGACATCGAGCGCGTTCCCGTCGGCGGCGGGGAGCCGGAGGTGCTCGCCCGGCTGTCCCCGCCCCGGGGCGCGTCGTTCAGCATCCGGTTCGACCTCGACGGCACCGGACGTCACCTGCTCTACACCCAGGATTGGCGGCTGCACCGCACGGACCTGCGGGACGGCTCCAGCGACTCGGTCCCGATCGGCCGGCCCTCCGGCGGCCTGTCACCCGACGCCACCTGGTAGACCCCTTTTGGATCGATCGTTACAGAAGGTGCTACAGTCGACTATTGAACTGACCGATCCAAAATTTCGGAAGAAGGACATCTCTCATGGGGCTACTTGAGGGCAAGACCGCTGTCGTCACCGGAGGCAGCACCGGGATCGGTCTGGCCAGTGCCGCGAGGCTGGTCGCCGAGGGTGCGTACGTGTTCATCACCGGCCGGCGCAAGACGGAGCTCGACGCGGCCGTCCAGTCACTGGGGTCGTCGGCCACCGGCGTGCTCGGCGACATCGCGAATCTGGACGACCTGGACCGGCTCTACGACACGGTCCGCGACCGGGGCCGGGGCCTGGACGTGCTGTTCGCGAACGCATCGATCGCCGAGTTCGCCAGGCTGGAGGAGATCACCGAGGAGCACTTCGACACCCTCTTCGGCATCAACGCCCGGGGCACGCTCTTCACCGTCCAGAAGGCGCTGCCCCTGCTCAACGACGGAGCCTCGGTGATCCTGAACGGCTCCACCAACGCGGAGGCCGGCGATCAGGCGTTCGGCGTGTACGCGGCGGCCAAGGCCGCCACCCGCTCGTTCGCGCGTACCTGGGCCAACGAGCTCAAGGAGCGCGGCATCCGGGTCAACACCGTCACGCCCGGCCCGATCGACACTCCCGGCCTGGCGGGGCTGGCCCCCGACCCGGAGCGGCCCGACGACTTCAGGCGGCAGCTGGGCGGGCGCGTGCCGCTGGGCCGGCTGGGGCGCCCGGAGGAGGTCGCCGCCGCCGTGGCCTTCCTGGCCTCGGAGCAGAGCAGCTTCATCACCGGTTCGAGCCTGTCCGTCGACGGCGGCCTGAACCAGATGTGACGAGCCGTCAGGCCGGCTCCCAGGCGAAGCCGTCCGGGTCGGTGAAGGAACCGGCGTCGCCCGCGACGGCCAGCCGGTGCGAGCCGGTGCCGTCGGGGGCCACGCCCGCGACCTTCGCCAGGGCCCGGCGCTTGTGGAGGGACAGCCTGACCTGGCTCGTGTCGAACTCGACGTAGCGGCGGCCGAAGCTCCGGCCCACGGCGAAGCCGCGGTCGGCGTAGAACCGCTTGCTCGCGGCCACGTCGGCGACGCCGAGTTGGAGCACCATCTCGTCGATGTGTCGGGTGGCGGGGCCGGTGTCCTTCTTGGAGGAGGACGCGACCGTCCAGATCGTGCCGTCGGGGGCCTGGACGACCCCGCCGTAGCCCCAGAGCGACTTCGCGGCCGGCTTCAGCGCCGTGGCGCCGGCCGCGTCGGGGTCGTCCACCTCCAGGACGACGCAGGTGATGGAAGCCATGGGGTCACGCTACGCGCCGCCGGGGCCCCCACTCCTCGCATCCGAGCCGGTTGCGTGATCATGCTGTGCACCAATTGCGCATTTTCGCAATTGATGAGGTAGCATGGAAGATGACTGTCTTAGAATAGGGGTGGAATGTGAGCGGGCCTTTCGCCGCCGCGATCAGGGAGCGGGCGCGCCAGGTGCGCGCCGCACTGGAGACGGCGCGCCGCGATGACGACCCGGAGGCGCTGATCGTCGCCGAGGGCGAGTGGGACGACGTCCAGAGGGTGGCCCGCGACCACGACATCGAGCTCGGCCCCGACGGCGGAGTGGCCGCGTGAAGTCTGTGCCTCTGTACGAGGCGAAGGCGGAGCTGTTCCGCCTCCTCGGACACCCCGTACGAATCCGTGTCCTGGAGCTGCTGCAGGAAAGCCCGATGCCGGTGCGCGACCTGCTGGCCGCCATCGAAGTAGAGCCTACCGGGCTGTCGCAGCACCTGGCCGTGCTGCGCCGCTCCGGCATGGTGGCCGCCCATCGCGAAGGCTCCACCGTCGTCTACTCCCTGGCCGGCGGCGACGTGGCCGAGCTGCTGCGCGCCGCCCGCAAGCTGCTGACCCAGATGCTGACCGGTCAGCGTGAG
Source organism: Nonomuraea sp. NPDC049649 (assembly GCF_040675175.1). Taxonomy (NCBI): domain Bacteria; kingdom Bacillati; phylum Actinomycetota; class Actinomycetes; order Streptosporangiales; family Streptosporangiaceae; genus Nonomuraea; species Nonomuraea sp. NPDC049649. The sequence goes on along the minus strand of NZ_JBFAOH010000002.1, from coordinate 100,429 downwards.
CTCCTCACCGAACTGCTGCAGGCGGAGACCGAAACTCATTGAACCGACTTCTCTCCTCGGGCTGGGCCCGAGTTCGTTCCCTCCTGCCCGCACGCGCCGACATGGTGGCGATGACCCGCCGCCCCCGCCGTGACCTGCTCGCCGGCCTCACCGTCGCCATCGTGGCGCTGCCGCTGGCGCTCGGCTTCGGCATCTCGTCCGGCATGGGCGCCGAGGCCGGCCTGGCCACCGCCGTGGTGGCCGGTGCCCTGGCCGCCGTGTTCGGCGGCTCCGGGCTGCAGGTGTCGGGGCCGACCGGCGCGATGACCGTGGTGCTGGTGCCGATCATGGCCCAGCACGGCGCCAGCGGCGTGCTGACCGTCGGCGTGCTCGCGGGCCTCATCCTCGTCGCGCTGGCGCTGGCCCGGGCCGGCAAGTACATGGCTCTGGTGCCCGCGCCCGTGATCGAGGGCTTCACCATCGGCATCGCCTGCGTGATCGGGCTCCAGCAGGTGCCCGCCGCGCTCGGCGTGCCCACTCCGGAGGGCGAGAAGGTCGTCGTCGTGGCCTGGCAGGCCGTGCAGGACTTCGTGGCCCGCCCGCAGTGGTGGGCGGTGGCCATCGCGCTGGCCGTCGCCGCGATCATGCTGGTGGGGGCGCGCTGGCGGCCGACGGTGCCGTTCTCGCTGCTGGCCGTGGCCGCCGCCACCGTCGTGGTCGAGCTGACCGGCCTTCCGGTGGCCGCCATCGGCGAGCTGCCCGCCGGGCTGCCCGCGCCGTCGCTCGCCTTCATCGACCCCGCCGCGCTGTCGTCGCTGATCGCTCCCGCGATCGCGGTCGCCGCGCTGGCCGGGCTGGAGTCGCTGCTGTCGGCGGCCGTCGCCGACGGCATGACCGTCAACCACAAGCATGACCCCGACCGCGAGCTGTTCGGGCAGGGGCTGGCCAACCTGGCCTCGCCGCTGTTCGGCGGTGTCCCGGCCACCGGCGCCATCGCCCGCACGGCGGTGAACGTCCGCTCCGGCGCCACCTCCCGGCTGGCGTCGCTGGCGCACGCCGCCATCCTGGCCGCGATCATCTACTCGGCGGCCGGGCTGGTGGCGAAGATCCCGCTGGCCGCGCTGGCGGGAGTGCTGCTGGCCACCGCGGTCCGGATGGTCGAGGCCGGCTCCGTCAAGGCGATGGTCCGCTCGACCCGCAGCGATGCCGTGGTGCTGGTGCTGACCGCTATCGCGACGCTCGCGCTCGACCTGGTCATGGCGGTCATCATCGGCATGCTGGTGGCCGGCGCGCTGGCGCTGCGGGCGATCGCGCGCCAGGTCCGCCTGGACGCGATGCCGATCCACCAGGACCTGCCGGGCGACCACACCGACGAAGAGCTGAAGCTGCTGTCGGAGCACATCGTCGCCTACCGGCTGGACGGGCCGCTGTTCTTCGCCGCCGCGCACCGCTTCCTGCTGGAGCTGACGGAGGTCGCCAACGTGTCGGTGGTGATCCTGCGCATGTCCCGCGTCACCACCATAGACGCGAGCGGCGCGCTCGTGCTCGGCGACGCCATCTCGCGGCTGCGCAGTCGCGGCATCGTCGTGTACGTGTCGGGGCTCAAGGTCGGTCACCACAAGCCGTTGCAGGCGCTGGGCGTGATGCAGCGGCTGGCCGACGAGGGCCGCGTGTTCGACACCACTCCCGAGGCGATCGCCGCCGCCCGCCGGCACCTCCACCACAAGGGCATGATCCCGGTCGGCGCCGGTTAGGATCGGGGGATGCGACCTGAGGCCACGCCGATCCTCGACTGGTCACATCCCCGCATCCTGAGCCTGGCGGCCGAGGCCGGAGAGCCGCGCGACGATCGCGCTGTGCTGATCGCCGCCCACCGGCTCATCACCGCACGGATCCGGCCGATCTACGCGCTGAACGAGAAGCAGCCCGTCTCCACCACCCTCGCCCTCGGGCAGGGTTCGTGCAGCCAGCGCCTGGCGCTCCTGGAAGCCGTCGCCCGGGCCCGCGGGATCCACACCCGGGTCAGGGGGCTGCTGGTCGACGGGCGATTCTGGTATCCGCGCTTTCCCCGGCTGCGGGCGCTGATCCCGCGCCGGGTGGTCCTGGCCTGGCCCGAGTTCCTCCTCGACGGCCGGTGGGTGCCGGTCTCGGAGCTCTTCGGCGACCTGGAGACGCTGCGCGCGGGCGGCGGGTTCGCCAACAGCGGCGGCGAGACCCTCTTCGACGCGGTCGCCCGCACGGCTGTCGACTGGGACGGCGTCACCTGCTCCTCATGCGACCTCTCCGGCCACGTCGTGGCCGATCTGGGCCATTTCTCCTCTCGCGACGCCCTGTTCGACAGGCACGGGCAGACGCTGTGCCCGCCTGTCCGCGTCTCCGCGGACCTCGCCATGAGATTTTGCCGAACCGGCAAAGAAGTTTGCCGATCTGCCGGGTGAGGGCGGACCATCGTCCGGAAACGGAGGTGCGTCATGTCGAAGATCGACCGTACGAACGAAGCCGTCGCGGAGGACTGGTGGGACGCCCGCTACCGGGAGAGCAGCCGGGTCTGGAGCGGGCGGCCGAACCTGATCCTGGCCAGAGAGGTGCCCGGGCTGAAGCCCGGGACGGCGCTCGACCTGGGGTGCGGTGAGGGGGCGGACGCCATCTGGCTGGCCCAGCGGGGCTGGCGGGTGACGGCGGCCGACGTCTCCGGGGTGGCGCTGGAACGCGCGGCGCGGTTCGCCGCCGAAGCGGGAGTCGCGGACCGGATCGACTTCCAGCGGCACGACTTCGCCGACTCCATCCCCGCGGGCACGTACGACCTGGTGTCCGCGCACTACCTGCACGCCTACCACGGACTGCCGCGCGAGCGGGTGCTGCGCGCGGCCGCGCGGGCGGTCCCGCCCGGCGGCACGCTGCTGATCGTCGGCCACGCCGGATGGGCGTCCTGGCAGCACGACCACCCGGAGGACGTGCACTTCCCCACCCCGCGCGAGGTGCTGGACTCGCTCGACCTGGCGGCGGGCGAGTGGGAGGTGGAGCTCTGCGAGGAGTTCGAACGCGCCCAGGACTCGCCCGACGGAACCCCGGGCACCCGCACCGACAACGTGCTGAGAGTCCGCCGATTGGACCCCTGACGAGAGGTCACGGGACCATGAGAGGGTGCTCAACTCGTACTGGTATGCCAATCCCGCCGCCCGCGACTGGAAATGCCCGCCCCCGCCGGACCGGGCCAGGGAGTTCCACGCCACCCTGACCGGCTACTCCCCCACCCCGCTGATCGAGCTGCCCACGCTGGCCGAGGAGCTGGGGGTGGGACGGCTGCTGGTCAAGGACGAGTCGTCGCGGCTGGGGCTGCCGGCGTTCAAGGCACTCGGGGCGTCCTGGGCGATCCACCGTGTCCTCGAACGGCGGGAAGGGCCGCTGACGCTGGTCACCGCCACCGACGGCAACCACGGCCGGGCCGTCGCGCGGATGGCCGCGCTGCTCGGGCAGCGGGCCCGGGTGTTCGTCCCCGGCGGCGTGCACCCCGAGGCCGTGGCCGCCATCGCCGGCGAAGGCGCCGAGGTCACCGAGGTGGACGGCGCCTACGACGAGGCGGTCGAGCAGGCCGCGTCGGCCGCCGCCGAGCCGGGCGCGGTGCTCGTCCAGGACACGGCCTGGGCCGGTTACGAGGAGACGCCCGGCTGGATCGTCGAGGGGTACGCGACCCTCTTCGCGGAGCTGGACGAGCAGCTCGGCGAGACGCCGGGGCTGGTGGCCGTGCCCGCGGGCGTCGGCTCTCTCGCCCAGGCGGCCGTGACCCACTACCGGGCGCGGCGCGGCACCGCCGTCATGACCGTGGAGCCGGAGACCGCCTCCTGCGTGCTGACGAGCCTGCGCGCCGGGGAGCCGGTGCGGATCGACACCGGTGACACGATCATGGCTGGGCTCAACTGCGGCACCCCGTCCAGCCTGGCCTGGCCGTACCTGCGGAACGGCCTGGACGCGGCCGTCGCCGTCCCCGACGACGAGGGCGCCCGCGCCGCCAGGGACCTGCTGGCACTGGGCGTCGACGCGGGACCGTGCGGCGCGGCCTCCCTGGCGGGGGTGCGGGCCGCGCTGGGCTCCGATGAGCGCCGCTCGGCGCTCGGCCTGCGCCCCGGCGTCGCGGTGGTGCTGCTCAACACCGAAGGCACCACCGCGAACCCGGCGCTCTCCCCGGCGGGCCTCACAGACTGAGCGCCGTCTCTTCTGCGCCCGTGTAGCCGATGCGGCGGTACCACTCGTTGCCGAGGAGCTGGGCGCGCGCCTGCTCGGGCAGCGAGGTCAGCATCGTCACGGACCCGCCCCGGGCCACCTCGGTCTCGTGCGCCAGGATCGCCGCCCACTTGCGCTCGGCCCACGGCCCGACGTCCAGATGCGTGGTGATCTGCTCGTCGGGGACGCCGGGCAGGGTCTGGCCCGGGTTCGGCGGCGCGCCGAAGACCGACTCCCACTGCGACGCGATGACCGAGCGCGGCACCGTCGCCAGGTAGACGGCGCGGGGCCGCCAGGGCTCGCCCGTGCCCGGGTAGAGCTGGTCGTACCCGGCCGCCTCGACCGCGGCGAGCGTCACCCGGTGGGCGTGCACGTGGTCGGGATGCCCGTAGCCGCCGTACCCGTCGTAGGTGAGCACCACGTCCGGCCGGAACTCCCGGATGTGCTCGACCACCCGGCCCACCGCCTCGTCGAACGGCACGTCCAGGAAACGCGGGCGGCCAGGCGCCGAGTCCGGATCGCGGGCGTCGGCGTAGCCGAGCGGGCGCGGCTCGCCCGCGCCGAGGATCTCCAGCGACGTGCGCAGCTCGGCCATCCGGGGGCCCGCCGCCCAGGTGCAGGTCACGACTGCGGTGCGGGCGCCCTCGTCGGCGTACCGGGCGAGCGTGCCGCCGGTCCAGATCGCCTCGTCGTCCGGGTGGGCGTGCACGCACAGCACGCTCGGGGTCACGGGCCCTCCTCGAAGATCGCGGACTCGTACTTGAGTATCACGGGCGAAGCCACTCTCCAGCGGGACGCGCGCTACAAGGCGACATTTCTAGATTCGCCCCATGACGTCCCTGCGCCACCTCGCCCACCGGATCGACACCGCCACCCCGCCGGGCCGCGACCGGGCCATCGACGGGCTGCGCGCGCCGGCGATCCTCGGCGTCGTGCTCGGGCACTGGCTGGTGACCGCGCTGGTGGTCCCCGGCCACACCGTGCGCGCGAGCAGCCCGCTGCGGGCGATGCCGGAGCTGGCCCCGGTGTCCTGGGTGTTCCAGACGTTGGCCGTGTTCTTCCTGGTGGGCGGGCTGGTGAACGGCCGGCGTACTCGTCCGTACGGTGCATGGCTGAAAAGACGGCTGACCCGCCTGTTCCGGCCGGTCGGCGCGCCGGCGGCGGTGTGGGCGCTGGCCGTGGGCGCGATGTTCGTGGCGGGGGCCGAGCTGGAGACGGTGCGTGTGCTGGGCAAGCTGGCGGTGTCGCCGCTCTGGTTCCTGCTGGTGTTCGCGCTGCTGACCGCCGCAACCCCGCTGGTGTCGCGGCTGCACCCGGGGTGGCCGCTCGCCGCCGTCGCCTGCGTCGATCTGCTGCGGTACGGGCTGGGCGGGCCGTCCTGGCTGGGCGAGGTGAACGTGGTGGCGGCCTGGCTCGTGCCGTACTGCCTGGGCCTGACCTGGGCGCGGCGCGGCCTGCCGGGGCCGGCGGCCGGATGGGCGCTGACGGCCGGCGGCGCGCTCGCCGTGGCGGCGCTGGTGGCGTGGGGCGGGTACCCGGCCGCGATGGTCGGGGTGCCGGGCGCGCCGGTGTCGAACCTGGACCCGCCCACCCTGGCCGCCGTCGCCTTCGGGCTCGCCCAGTGCGGCGCCGCGGCGCTGCTGGCCGGGCCGCTGCGGCGGCTCCTGGCCGGGCCGGTCGCGTGGGCGGCGGTGGCCGCGGTCAACCTCGCGGCCATGACCGTCTTCCTCTGGCACCAGACCGCCATGATCGCCGTCACCGTCGCCGCGCTGCACACCGGCGCCCGCCTGCCCGGCCTGCACACCGCCCCCGACGGACCCGGCTGGATCGCGGCACGGCTGCTCTGGCTGCCGGTCTTCGCCGCCGCGCTGGCCCTGTGCTGCCTGCTTTTCCGTACGTACGAGCGATCTTCGAGTCGTAGGGTGGAGACGTGATCGGGACCCTGCGGTCGGACCTGTGGACGGTGGCGGCGGATCCGCTCCCCCGCATGCGCGGCCCCCGCGCGCTGTCCCGGCTGCCGCACGTCCTGGTGGTGCTCTGGGCGTTCTTCCTGATCCACCACGCGAGCCTGGAGGGCGACCCGGTCGTCTCGCTGCTGGCCCTCGGGCAGGGGGCGGCGCTGGTGCTGGCCCTGGTCCGGCCGGTCCCGGCCTGGTGGGTCTCGCTCGTCCTGATGATGGCGGGCTCGCAGACCTTGATCCATGAGGCCGGCACGCCGTTCTCCTGGTCGCACTCGGCCATGGGGCTGCAGGCGGCGCTGATGCTGCTGGTGGCGCTGCGGGTCAGGTCGCGGGTGCTGGCCGGGATGATGGCGATCACCGTGCTGGCCGCGCTGGCGTGCCTGACCGGCAGTCCGGCCTCGCACACGGGAGCGGCTGGGGTGTGGCTGATCGTCATCGTGGGCGCGGCGGTGATCGGGGCCGCGCTGCGGGGCGTGCGGGTGACCCGCACCCAGCTCGTCGTCCAGGAGGAGGTCACGGCCGAGGAGCGGGCGCGGCGGGCGGTGCTGGAGGCGCGCAACCGGATCGCCCGGGAGCTGCACGACGTGGTCGCCCACCACATGTCGGTGATCTCCATCCAGGCGCAGGTGGCCCCGCACCTGGTCGAGAACCCGTCGCCGGAGCTGAAGGAGAACCTGGCCGGCATCCGGCAGAACGCCGTGGAGGCGCTCGCCGAGCTGCGGCGCGTCCTCGGCGTGCTCCGCTCGTCCGACGGGCTGGCGGACGACGCCCCGCAGCCCACCCTGGACCAGACGGACGAGCTGATCGCCAAGGTCCGGGCCGCGGGCATGGACGTCACCGCCACCGTCACCGGCGAACGCCGGCCGCTCTCGCCGGGCATCGAGCTGTCGGCCTTCCGCATCCTCCAGGAGGCGCTCAGCAACGCCATGCGGCACGCCCCCGGCTCCTCCGTGCGGGTCGAGCTCGCGTACCTGCCCCGCACCCTCGCGCTGACGGTGCGCAACACCGCCCCGCCCGGGCCCGCCCCGCCCTCGCGCGGGGCCGGGCTGGGCCTGCTCGGCATGCGCGAACGCGCCGCCATGCTGGGCGGCGACCTGGCCGCCGGCCCCGTCCCCGGCGGCGGCTACGAGGTGACCGCCACGCTCCCCGCGGAGGACGACGCATGATCCGGGTGCTCGTCGCCGACGACCAGGCGATGGTCCGCCAGGGCTTCACCGTGCTGCTGAACGCCGAACCCGGCATCGAGGTCGTCGGGCAGGCCGTGGACGGCCTCGACGCCGTCGACAAGGTGGCCGAGCTCTCCCCCGACGTGGTGCTGATGGACATCCGGATGCCCCGGTTGAGCGGCATCGAGGCGGCCCGCCGGGTCAGCGGCGCCGTCAAGGTGCTGGTGCTGACCACGTTCGACCTCGACGAGTACGTGTACGAGGCGCTGCGGGCGGGCGCCTCCGGGTTCCTGCTGAAGGACGCCTCGGCCGCCGAGCTGGCCCAGGCGGTGCGGGTGGTGGCCGCCGGCGACGCCCTGCTGTCGCCGGGGGTGACCAGGCGGCTCATCAGCGAGTTCGCCCGCCTGGCCGGGCCCCGGCCCAGCATGGACCGCGTCGCCGGCCTGACCGAGCGCGAGACCGAGGTGCTGACCCGGATCGCGCAGGGCCTGTCGAACGCGGAGATCGCCGAGCGGCTGGCGCTGGCCGAGCAGACGGTGAAGACCCACGTCAGCCGCATCCTGGTCAAGCTGGGCCTGCGCGACCGCACCCAGGCGGCCGTCTTCGCCTACGAGACGGGCCTGGTCCGGCCGCCCGGGCTCAGGTGAGCGCGGGTGCGGGCGGGGTGTCGGTGAGCGCGAAGTAGCGGTGGGTGGCGAGAGGGTTCACGTTGTCCTCCTCCAGCTCGGCCAGGACGAGCTCGTAGAACTCCTCCTCGTCCTTGACGTTCTGGTTCGCCCGCACGACCCGGCTGATCACGTCGTCGCGCACCTGGGTGAAGCTGGCCTGGCCCGTCTCGTCGGCCCAGGCGATGCCTTGCGCGATCTCCTCGTAGAAGGGGGCGAACCTGGCGTCCCTGCGGCTCGTCGGCACGGCCCCGTCGATGGCGCGGACGATCGTGTTCCCGACCCTGTCGGTGCTGAGATCGGAGAGGTCGGCGTGGTAGTAGATGACGGCCTTGTCGCCCTTGAGCGGCTCCGAGTCGGGTCTCGGCTTGGTGGGGTTGAAGCTCAGGAGCACCTTGAACGAGGCCAGGTACGGGCTGATCAGGCGATCCTCGAACAGCGCGATCATGGCGTCGGCGAGCGGGAGGGCGTTCTCCTGTGACCAGAGCCCGACGACGATGCGGCGGAACGCCTCCTTCCGCTGCCGGGATCGGTGATTGTAGTTCAGGAAGTGGAAGTAGTCGTCCGAGTCAGGCTTGAGGAGCACGGTCAGGAGCGGGCCGTTCTGGGCGAGGAACTCGTACTTGTTCTCTGTGGTTCCTATTATGTATTTTTCCATCGCATCCAGTGGCGTCGACTTCCGGAAATATCCGCTATCGAAGGTGCTCATGGCGTCGTAATGGGCGGCCAGTTTCGTCTCGTAATCCGCTTTCCGGTCACCGCTGCTGGAGTTGTAGAAGGTTTCGTATTCGGTGGTGATGTAGAGCTTGTCGGCGAGGAGTTTGTTCGCGAAGATCGACTGCTTGAAGTGGACGGCGTCCCGCTTCGGGTTGCGCTTTCCGCGTACCGGGGTGGCGACCTCGTCTGGGGCGTTGCCTTTGCCGAACATGACTGAACCTCCGCTGCCGGTGAAGTGAATCCGGCGCCTATGGTTCACCAAGCGCATCCCCGTGAGAACTATCGTTCCGGCCACATGATGACTACGCACCGCTATTACCGAAAACACGAACCTTTACGCACGTTCGAAGCGCAATTCTGTATTTTTCGGAAGAATCTGGAAAAGTCAGACGCCGAAGGCGGCCGGGTAGCGGATGGTGCCGGACGGCACCGGCCGCGCCGGGTCGAAGACGAGCACCATCATCGAGGCGTCATCCACCTCGAAGGGCGCCCGGATGGCGTGGCGCGAGGCCGGGACGAAGCCGAACCGGGGGTAGTAGGCGGCGTGGCCGAGCACCAGCACCAGGTTCTCGCCCTGCCGCCGGGCGGCGTCCAGCGCGGCGCGGATGGCGGCCGAGCCGGCGCCCTGCCGCTGGTATTCGGGGCGGACGGCGCACGGGGCCAGGGCCAGCGCCGGGGACCCGTCGACGTGGCAGCGGGTGAGCAGCGCGAATCCGGCGATGTGGCCGCCGGGCGTCTCGGCGACCCAGGACAGGCCCGGGATCCACGCCCGCGGGTCGGCCCGCAGCGCGTCGACCAGGTCGGCCTCCGCCGGGGTGGGAAAGGCGGCCAGGTTGACCTCGCGGACGGCGGAGCGGTCGGCCTCGGTCTCGGGCCGGGCGAGCCAGGTCATGCGCCGCTCCTCATCGCCTGCTTCGGAAGGTATGCAGGCTAGCTTACGGCCGCTTGATATTGAGATTCCTGTCCCCGGCCCGTGCCTCCGGGCTGACTCGCACGTACGTGGCGGCCTTCCTCGACCACCACCTGAAGGGGAGCAGGCAGCCCTTGCCGGACGAGCCCTCTGCCCGCTTCCCCGAGGCCGAGCATCACGCCCCGGCGCTGAACGCCCCGGCGTGATCGCGGGCGAAGTCGGCGACGTCGCGCGGCGGGCGGCCGAGCAGGGCCGCGACCGTGTCGGTGGTGAGGTCGCCCCACCCGGTGGCGTACGCCTGCGCGTACTCCTCCAGCATGTCGGCCACCCACGCGGGCATGCCGTGGCCGAGCAGCGCCTTGCGCTTGGCCTCGTCGCTGACCGGCAGGTAGGTGATCGGCCTGCCCCACGCGCGGCTCAGCTCGGCGGCGACCTCGTCGAACGTCAGCGAGCGCGGGCCGGTGAGCGTGTAGGTCCTGCCGTGGTGACGGTCCGGGCCGTCGAGGAGGACGCGGGCGGCGCACGCGGCGATGTCGTGGACGTCGATCATGCCGACGCGGGCGGTGTCCATGTTGAGGGAGAACGTGCCGGTGGCGGCGATGTCGTCCGCCTCGTTCAGCAGGTTCTGCATGAACCAGTGCGGGCGCAGGATCGTCCAGCGCAGGCCGGAGTGTTCGAGCTCCTGGTCCGACAGCGCGTGCAGCCTGCCGCTGCGGTTCGGCGCGTCGGGCGCCGCCCCGATCACGGACAGCCGCACGACGCGCTCCACCCCGGCCCGGCGCGCGGCCCACAGGGCGTTCATGCTGTTCTCCGGGGCGCGCGGGCTGTTCGGGGTGAGCAGCCACAGGTCCTGCACGCCCTCGAAGGCGGGCGGCAGCGTCTTGGGGTCGTCCAGGTCGCCGACGCGTATCTCCGCGCCTTGCGGGGCTCTCGACTCGTCGCGGACCAGGGCGCGCAGGGTGACGCCGGTCCCGGCCAGTGCGTTCATCAGCGCGGTGGACACGGTTCCGGTGGCCCCGGTGATCAGGACGGTGCGTGACATGGCTGTCTCCTTCAGGGTCGGGTGGCCGATCCGGCGGGCGCCGGGTGGGCCGGGGTCTTCGGGGTCGTGCGGCCGGAGGTGACGCGTTCCAGGACCCACAGGGCGACGGCGCCGGCCGAGAGGACGCCGCCCAGGAGGGACACGCCGGCCCAGCCGCCGTGCACCCAGATCACCGACGTGAGCGCGGAGCCCGCCGCGCCGCCGGCGAAGAACGCGGTCATGAAGGCGGAGTTGATCCGGTTGCGGGCCTCGGGCCGGAGCGCGTAGATGACGTTCTGGCTGCTGTTGAGCACGGCCTGATGGGCCAGGTCCAGGACGAGCACGCCGGCGAGCAGCCAGAACAGCGAGCTCGCCCCCGCGCCGAGCGCCAGCCAGGACGCCACCAGCAGGATCGTCCCGGCGCCGCTCACCACCTGGACGAGCCCCCGGTCGGCCAGCCGTCCCGCCACCGTGGCGGTCACCGCCCCGGCGACGCCGATCAGGCCGACCAGGCCGATGGCCGACTCCGACCAGCCGTACGGCCCGGCCAGCAGGAACGTGAGCGACGTCCACAGCACGCTGAACGAGGCCATGCTCAGCGCCCCGATCCCGGCCCGCCACCGCAGCAGCGGCTCGTACCGGAACATCGCCAGCGTCGAGCGGAGCAGCCCGGCGTACGACAGCCGCTCGCCGTCCCCGCCGAGGCGGGGCAGGAAGATCCGCAGCAGCACGGCCATCAGCGCCATCAGCGCGGCGCTCACCCAGTAGACGGTCCGCCAGCCGCCCAGGTCCGCCAGCGCTCCGGAGGCGGTACGGGCGAGCAGCAGGCCGAGCATCAGCCCGGTCATCACCGTGCCGACCACCCGGCCGCGCTCCGCCGGGTCGGCCAGCGTGGCCGCGAACGGCACCACGACCTGCGCGGCGACCGAGGTCAGCGCGGTCAGCGCGGTGCTGACCAGGAGCACCGTGCCGTTGGGTGCGGCGGCCGACACCAGCAGGAACAGCGCGGTCGCCGCGTAGAGCGCCACGGCGAGCCGCCGCCGCTCCATCAGGTCGCCGAGCGGCACCAGCAGGATCAGCCCCAGCGCGTACCCGGCCTGCGCGGCCGTCACGGTCAGCGCCGCCAGCGAGGGCCCGAGCCGCAGCTCCTGGCCGATGAGGTCGAGGAGCGGCTGGGCGAAGTAGTTGCCCGAGACCGCCAGCCCTGTCGCGGCCGACATGAGCAGGAGCAGCCCGCGGGAAAGTTGCGGTCTGGATGTCATGCGTCCAGCTTCGGGGATCGACGATCAATGAGTCCAACACATGTTTGTCATATGAACGATCGTGCATCACGATTGATCCATGGAGCTCCAGCAGATGCGCTATGTCGTCGCCGTCGCCGAGACGCGCAACTTCACCCGCGCGGCCGAGCAGTGCCGGGTCGTCCAGTCCGCGCTGAGTCATCAGATCGCCCGGCTGGAGCGCGAGCTGGGCGCCAAGCTGTTCGACCGCACCAGCCGCCGCGTCCGGCTGACCCCCGCCGGTGAGGCGTTCCTCCCGGCCGCCCGCCAGGCCATCGACGCCGCCGAGCGGGCCCGCGCCGAGGTGGCCGCCGCCGCGGGCGAGATCCGCGGCAAGCTCGCCATCGGCACCATCCCGACCGTCACGGCCGTCGATCTGCCGGTCGCGCTGAAGCGGTTCCACCTGCGCCACCGGGCGGTGCGGATAACGCTGCGCTCCGGCGCCAGCGAGGACATGATCGAGCGGGTGCGGCAGGGCACGATGGACGTCGCCTTCCTGGGGCTTCCCCTGGGCTCGCGGCCCAAGGGGGTGCGCGGCCGGGAGCTGGCGCGCGGCGAGCTGGTCGCCGTGGTGTCGCCCGGCCATCCGCTCGCCGGGGCGGAGCGCGTGCCGCTGAGCCGGCTGGCGGACGAGCCGTTCGTCGACTTCCCCGCGGGCTCGGCCGGGCGGATCCAGTCCGACGACGCCTTCGCCGCGGCGGGCGTGCGGCGCGAGGTCGCCTTCGAGGTGTCGACCCCCGAGTTCATGGCCCGGCTGATCCGGGAGGGCCTGGTGATCGGCATGCTGCCCGCCGCCTTCACGCCCGCCCTCCCGGACCTGCCCGTCGTCCGGCTCAGCGACGCCCCGGGCCGGGTGGAGCACCTCATCTGGAGCCGGTTCCGGCCCTCCCCCGCCGCCTCGGCCTTCCTGTCCGCGCTGGGCGTGCCCGTGGCCGAGCAGGAGTCGTGACCTGCTTCAGCGGCTCATGGCGGTCTCGTGCTCGACCCGCGACAGCTTCTCGGGGTTGCGGACGACGTAGAGCCCGGTGATCAGGCCGTCGTCGAGGCGCACCGTCACGACGTTGTCGATCTCGCCCTCGAACCGGACGATCAGCGCCGGCCAGCCGTTGACCAGCACCGGCTCCGCCGTCACGCCGACGGGCAGCCTGGGCAGGCCGGCCGACAGCACGCGGGCCACCTTCTCGGCCCCCACGACGGGTCGGGGCAGCGCCTGCCTGACGCCGCCGCCGTCGCCCATCAGGACGACGTCCGGCGCGAGCCGGTCGAGCAGGCCCTGCAGGTCGCCCGTCTCGACCGCCCGCTGGAACGCCTGGAGCGCGCCGCGGGCCTGGGCCGGGGTGGCGGTTCCGCGCGGCCGGCGGGCCGCCACGTGGGCGCGCGCCCGGTGGGCGATCTGGCGGACCGTGGCCTGGCTCTTGCCGACCGCCTCGGCGATCTCGTGATAGGTCACGTCGAACACCTCGCGCAGCACGAACACCGCCCGCTCGGTCGGCTGCAGCGTCTCCATCACCAGCAGCATCGCCATCGACACGCTGTCGGCCAGCTCGACGTCCTCGGCCACGTCGGGCGAGGTGAGCAGCGGCTCGGGCAGCCAGGGGCCGACGTAGGACTCCTTGCGCCGGTCGAGGGTGCGCAGCTGGGTCAGCGCCTGCCGGGTGACGATCCGTACCAGATAGGCGCGCTCGTCCCGTACGGTGTCGAGATCCACGCCCACCCAGCGCAGCCACGTCTCCTGCAGCACGTCCTCGGCGTCGGCGGCCGAGCCCAGCATCTCGTAGGCGACGGTGAACAGCAGGTTGCGGTGGGCGACGAACGCCTCGGTGGCGCGGTCGCGGGCGCTTCCGGCGTCGCCGCGCCCCCGGGGCGCGGTCGGCGACGTGCCGGGCATGGGTGACTCCTCTTCACTCGCGGCTGTCTCACACACCAGACGCCGCTCCCCGCTGTTTTGTGACCGTTCTGTGGGCTATGTCACCTCGCCGTCACACGTGCCGCTCACCCGGCGTCTTGTGTTCGTACGCATCAGCACGAGTGAGGATGACGATGGAACCCCGATTCAACCTGTTCGACAGCCAGATCGCCATGACGTTCGCCAAGCGCATCCACGGCGCCGGGATGGCCGTCGAACAGTCGACGCTGCCCAAGGCCACGCGGGAGCTGGTGATGCTGCGCATCAGCCAGATCAACGGCTGCGCCCCCTGCGTCGACATCCACACCAAGGAGGCCACGGCCGCCGGCGAGACCCCGCTCCGGCTCAGCCTGGTCGCCGTCTGGCCCGAGGCGATCGTGTTCACCGAGGCCGAGCGGGCCGCGCTGGCGCTCGCCGAGGAGGGCACCCGGCTCGCCGACGCCGCCCCGGGTGTGTCCGACGAGACCTGGGCCGAGGTGCGCAAGCACTACGACGACGACCAGATCGGCGCGCTGATCGCCCTCGTCGCCATGGTCAACGCGGCCAACCGGATGAACGTGATCGTGCGCAACCCGGGCGGCTCCTACGAGCCCGGCATGTACGCGGGCGCGTTCGACTGACCCGTTTCACGGCCTGACTGCGCTGGGGAAGCCGGTCCAGCGCAGGCCGGGCGGGAGGTGGCTCAGGTCGTTGAACATCACCAGCGTGGGCGGCAGGCCGTCGCGGTACTCGATGACCGTCAGCGCGGTGTTGGCGCTGTTCAGCCCGAGCCACCTCACCGGTGGCGCGCCCAGGGCGTGCCGCACCAGCCAGGCGATCGGGTAGGCGTGCGTGATCAGGAGCTCGTGGGTGTCGGGCCGGGGCTGCGCGAACCGGGCCACCAGAGCGTCGGCGAGCCGCCGGCCCGAGGCCGCCTCCGCCTCGTCGTAGCCGTCGAAGAAACCGGCCCAGGACGGGGGCGTCTCCTCGGGGCTCGGGACGTAGGGCACGTGGTCGATGAGTTCATCGGCCTTCTTGACGGGGACGCCCGGCAGGTGCCGGGCGGCCTCGTGTGCGCTCGCGGCGGCGCGCGGGAGCGGGGAGTGCCACACGGCGTCCACCGGGACCTTGGTCAGCCGCTCGCCCAGCAGGGCCGACTGCCTGCGGCCGGTGTCGGTGAGGTTCCCGAACGCGTCGGCCTCGCCGTGGCGGGCCAGGTACAGGTGTCGTGTCATGAAATCTCCGTAGCTGTCGTGACCGTCCCGGCGTTGCCGTCGACGGTGATGAGGGCGCCGTCCCGGAGCCCGTCCATCGCGCCCCGCACGCCGAGGACAGCGGGGATGCCGTACTCGCGCGCCACGATCGCGGCGTGGGACAGCACGCCGCCGGTCTCGGTGACGACCCCGGCGGCGATACGCAGCAGCGGCGTCCAGGCGGGATCGGTGTACGGGCAGACGAGGATGTCGCCGGGCCGCACCCGCGCGAAGTCACCCGGCCCCCGGACGATCCTCGCGGCCCCGGTCGCGCTCCCCCGGCTCCCCGGCGTCCCGTTCAGCGCGCCGGTCGCGCCTTCTGGCGTCCCGGTGGTCCCGCTCTCTCCCGTCCCGGCCGGAGAGGTGCCCGGGACGGCGTCCTGCCTCCCGGTGAGCAGGGAGGCGGCCGGTGTTCCGGTGAGCGGGGTGGTGGATGCGTTCCCTCTGCTGAGGGGCGGAGGGAGGGCGGCGGTGACCGGTCTCGACTGGAGGATCCAGAGGTCGTCGCCGGTGATGGCCCACTCGATGTCCTGCCGGCCGCCCAGGACGGCGGCGATCCGCTCACCCACCGCGGCCAACCGTCGAGCGGTGGCGTCGTCGATCGCCGGACGGTTCCGGGCATGGGCGGGGACGTCGGTGGTGACCAGCCGGGTGCCGCGCCGGTCGAGGCGGGTCCGCTTGTCGGCGAGGGTGCGGCTGACCGGGCCGTCCGCGGTGACGGCGTAGGAGTCGGGGGTGACCTTGCCCTCCACGACGCTGGGCCCGAGCCCGTAGGACGCCTCGATCCGGGTCGGTTCGCCGGTGAACATGACGCCCGACACCTCGGCGTCCACCTGCCGCTGGACGATCACGGCCATGACGGGATCGCCGCCGCCGGAGGCCGCCCGGTAGCCGACGGCCCGGGGTGAATACAGCGAGGCCCAGCACGCCCGTACGGCCTCCGCCACCGCGCCGGCGCCGCACACGGCGAGGAAGCTCTCGTGCTGGCCCGCCGCCGACGCCCGCGCGCCGTCCTCGCCGGACGCCGACGACCGCACCGCCACGGGCGGATCGCCCAGCTCGGCGAGCGCGCGCCCGATCGCGCCGGCGTCGAGGCGCGCGCGGTACGCGGCGAACGGGACGACGAAGCCGCCGGGAACCGGCAGGCCCGCGCGGAGCAGCGTGCCCAGCGCGCCGGCCTTGCCCCCGCAGGTGTCGGCGTCGGCCTCGCCGAGGGGTACGAGCATCAATCCAGCCTTTCAACGTTTTGTTGACAACGTTTCGTTGATTCTGCATGCTGAGGCCCATGCAACGCAAGGACGACATCGCTCGGAGCGCGCGGGCCGACCACGCCCAGGCCCACCGCGAGAAGGAAGCGCGCGAGCACCTGATGCGGCTGGGCGCCGACGCGCTCGGCCCCCGCCCGTGGCGGCCCGCGCCCATGCCGCCGTCGGCGATCGACCTCGCCCACTTCGCCCTCTGGCGCGGCACCGACCTGAGCCCGGAGGACATCCTGAGCGCGCTCGCCCTCCTGCCCGCCGCCCGCGCCGAGGTCGAAGGGCTCGAAAGCGGCCTGCTGTTCACCGCCAGGAGCGCCGGGCTGACCTGGGCCCAGATGGCCGACGCGATGGGGTTCAACTCTCCGCAGGCGTGCCAGCAGCACTACACTCGCCTCACCGCCCGGCAGGGAGGCGGCTCATGACCCGGGAATCCGCAGCCGACCTGCTGGTCCTGCACGCCGTGCGCGTCACCGGGTTCGGCGACACCCCCGTGATCGCCCGCCGCTACGGGCTCGACCCGGCCGAGACGAAGGAGATGCTGCTCGACGCCGAGGCCCGCGGCTGGGTCGCCTACAGCTCCTTCGCGGGCGACGGCGGCTGGTCACTGACCGAGGCGGGGAAGGCCGAGAACGAGCGGCGGCTCGCGGAAGAGCTCGCCGGGACCGGCCGGGCCGATGAGGTCCACGACGTCTACCGCACGTTCCTGCCGCTCAACGCCATCCTGCAGCGGGCCTGCACCGACTGGCAGCTCCGGCCCGCCGACGGCGACCGGCTCGCCGTCAACGACCACTCCGACCCCGCATGGGACGCCGGAGTCCTCCATGAGCTGGCGAACGTCGACCGGGCGCTCAAGCCGCTGGCCGACCGGCTCGCGCGCGTGCTCGGCCGGTTCCGCGGCTACGACACCCGGTTCAGCTCGGCGCTGGCGCGCGCCCAGGCCGGGGACGGCGGCTGGGTCGACCGTACCGACGTCGACTCCTGCCACCGGGTCTGGTTCGAGCTCCACGAGGACCTGATCGCGACCCTCGGCCTGACCCGGGACGGCAGCTGAGGCGTCCTGTCAGCGGGCGTGTCAGGGCGGCGACGGGCCGGTGTCAGCGCGGCGGGCGAGGGTGGGCGTCATGGAACACGTCTTCACCTCGCTGCCCGCCGCGCGCCGGCCCGGCTGTCCGTTCGACCCGCCGCAGGAGCTGGTCCAGGCCCGCGAGCGCGGCCCGATCAGCCGCTACCTCTTCCCAGGCGGGAAGCAGGGCTGGCTGATCACCGGATACGACCTGGTCAGGGCGGTCCTGGCCGACCAGCGGTTCAGCTCGCGGAAGGAGCTGATGCTCCACCCGTCGATCGACGTCTCCGGCATGGAGATCCCGCCGGCGCCGCCCGGCGAGTTCCTGCTCATGGACGAGCCGCAGCACGGGCGCTACCGCCGGCCGCTGGTGGGCAAGTTCACCGTGCGGCGGATGCGGCAGCTCGCCGAGCGCGTCGAGCAGATCACCGCCGACCACCTGGACACCATGGAGAAGACCGGGCCGCCGGCGGACCTGGTGACCGCGTTCGCCAAGCCCATCCCCGCCGTCGTGATCTGCGAGCTGCTGGGGGTTCCCTACCAGGACCGGGGCTCCTTCCAGGAGCAGGTCGACAAGTTCCTCGGCGGGGAGACGAGCGACGAGGAGCTGATCGCGGCCTACACCGCGACCCAGGACTATCTCGCGGAGCTGGTCGCCGCCAAGCGCGCGAACCCCACCGACGACGTGCTCGGCGACCTGACCGGCGAAGACCTGACCGACGAGGAGCTGCGCGGCATCGCCCTGATCCTGCTGGCGGCCGGGCTCGACACCACCGCGAACATGCTGGCACTGGGCACCTTCGCGCTGCTGCGCCACCCGGCCCAGCTGGAGGCGCTGCGCGCCGAGCCCGCGCTCATCGACAGCGCCGTGGAGGAGCTGATGCGGTACCTGAGCGTGGCCAAGACGTTCATGCGGACCGCGCTGGAGGACGTCGAGCTCGGCGGCCACACGATCGAGGCCGGCACGACGGTGATCCTGTCGTACCACACCGCCAACCGCGACCCCGGGCGCTTCCCCGACCCCCACACACTCGACCTGCGCAGGCAGAACGGCGGCCACCTGGCCTTCGGCCACGGCATCCACCAGTGCCTGGGCCAGCAGCTGGCCCGCGTCGAGATGCGGGTCGCCTTCCCCGCGCTGCTGAACCGCTTCCCCACGCTCCGGCTGGCCGTCCCGCCCGGCGAGGTCGCCCTGCGCCCGGAGACCGCGGACATCTACGGGGTCAAGAGCCTGCCCGTCACCTGGGAGGCGTGAGGTGGACGCAACAGCCGTCGCGGTCTCGGGGCTGCGCAAGGCCTA
The DNA here is from genome assembly GCF_040675175.1 of Nonomuraea sp. NPDC049649. Lineage (NCBI taxonomy): Bacteria > Bacillati > Actinomycetota > Actinomycetes > Streptosporangiales > Streptosporangiaceae > Nonomuraea > Nonomuraea sp. NPDC049649. Next base: position 81,749 of record NZ_JBFAOH010000002.1, on the reverse strand, counting down.
CCGGGACAAGGTCGTGCTGGACGGCATCGACCTGGAGGTACGGAACGGCACGATCTTCGCCCTGCTGGGACCCAACGGCGCCGGCAAGACCACGATCGTGAAGGTGCTGACCACGCTGCTGCCCCCGGACGCCGGGAAGGTGACCGTCGCCGGGCACGACGTGACCGCGGAGACCGGGGCGGTGCGCGCGGCCATCGGCGTCACCGGGCAGTTCGCCTCGGTGGACCAGCTGCTCACCGGCGAGGAGAACCTGCGCATGATGGCGGACCTGCTGCACCTGCCCAAGGCCGAGGGCAGGCGGACCGCCCAGCGGCTGCTCGACCGGTTCGGCCTGGCCGGGGCCGCGCACACGCTGGTCTCCTCGTACTCCGGAGGCATGCGCCGCAAGCTGGACCTGGCGATGACGCTGGTCGGCCAGGCGCGCATCATCTTCCTGGACGAGCCCACGACGGGCCTCGACCCGCGCAGCCGCCGCACCATGTGGGAGATCATCCGGGAGCTGGCCGCGGGCGGCACGACCGTCTTCCTCACCACGCAGTATCTGGAGGAGGCCGACCAGCTCGCCGGCCACATCGCCGTACTCGATCAGGGCCGGCTGGTCGCCGAGGGCACGCCGGACGAGCTCAAGCGCCGGGTGCCCGGCAGCCACGTCCTGCTGCGCTTCGCCGACCAGGCCGCCTGGGACCGCGCGGCCCGCGTCCTGCCCGGGTCCGCCCGGGACGGGGACGAGCTGAGCCTGCGCGTCCCCGGCGACGGCCGGGTGCGGACGCTCCGCGCCCTGCTCGAACGCCTCGACGCGCACGCCGTCGAGGTCGACGAACTGTCGGTGCGCACCCCGGACCTGGACGACGTCTTCCTCGCCCTGACCGGCCGCGCGGACGAGGAGGCCGTACGGTGAACGCCCTGTCGGATTTCACGACCCTGGTGCGGCGGAACTTCCGGCACGCGATGAGGACTCCGCTGGCGCTGTTCAACGCCCTCATCGTCCCGGTGTTCCTGATCTTCATGATGGTGTACGTGTTCGGCGGCGCGTTCAGCGTGGGCGTCGCGTACATCGACTACGTCACCCCGGGCCTGATCATCACGGCCATCGGCTACGGCATCAGCGCCACCGCCATCGCGGTGAACGCCGACATGACGACCGGGTTCATCGACCGGCTCCGGGTCATGGCGGTGTCACGGGCCGCGGTGCTCGGCGCCCACGTGGTGCTGACCACCCTGCGGAGCCTGGTCGCCATCACGCTCATCGTCGCCATCGCGCTGGCCATCGGCTTCCGGCCGTCGGCGACCTTCGCGCAGTGGCTCGGCGTGATCGGCCTCGTCGTACTGACGGTGGTGGCGCTCTCCTGGCTGGCCGTGGCGTTCGGCCTGGCCGCCGGGACGCCGGAGAGCGCGGGCATGGCGGCCGTCCCGCTGATGCTCCTGCCCTTCCTGAGCAGCGCCTTCGTCCCCGCGGGCACGATGGGGCCGGGGGTGCGGCAGTTCGCGGAGTACCAGCCGTTCACCCCGATCATCGAAACCCTGCGCGGGCTGCTCACCGGCAGGCCCTCGGCGGGCACGGCCGTCACGGCGGTCGCCTGGTGCCTCGGCCTCACGCTCGTCGGCTACCTGTTGGCGCGGGCGAACTTCACGAAGCGAGGGTGACCCGGGCCAGCTCCCGCCAGTCCCGCCGCCGGCCCTCCCGGACCGCCTCGGCGAACGCCGCCTCGCCGAGGCGCTCCCGCGTCCGCGCGATGACCCTCGACGCGTCGGGCAGCGAACGATCGGGCGTGCCCCGTACCACGTCACTCGCCGCGATCAACCGTACGGCCTGCTCGTACTGACCCTCGCGCAGCGCGAGATCCGCGATCCCGACCAGCATCTCGGCGATCGTCGGCGGATGCGCGCGCTCGTGGGACCCGGCCAGGCGCAGCGCCTCCGCCCGGTACGCCCGCGCCTCGCCGAGATCGCCGGTGAGGTACCCGCGCAGGTGCAGCGTCATGGCCCGGACCGAGTCGATCATCCCGGCGTCGCCCAGCGCCGCCTCCACCGCCGCCAGATGCCCGTACGCCTGCTCCGGCTCGCCGCGCCAGCGCGCCAGCTGGGCCTCCGCCAGCGCGAGCTGGGCGAGCGCGTCCGGCCAGGTGATGCCGCCCGCACACCGGCGCGCCTCCGCCAGCGCGGCCGCGCAGGACCGCTCGTCGCCCAGCAGCCAGTACAGCTGGGCCAGCCGCGCCCGCATGCTGATCACGTCCTCGGCCGAGCCGACCTCGGTGAGCGCCACCACCGCCTCCTCGTAGTGCGCGCAGGCGCGGGCGAAGGCGCCGCGCATCGCGAGCCGGTCGGCCAGGAAGGTCAGCGCCAGCGCGATCCCCATCCGCTCCCCCAGCGCGCGGAACTCGGCGAGGGCGGTCTCGGCGTCGAGGTCCACGCCGGTCTCGTCGCCGCTCAGGGTGAGCCGGAACCGGCCACGCGTGAGCCTGGCCTGCGCCCGCACCCACGGATCGGGACTGGCGATGAGCGGGTCGAAGGCCGGCAGGAGCTCGGCCGGGTGGCGCAGTGTCAGCTCCAGCAGCCCGGCGAAGCCCAGCAGCGGGTGGCGGGAGCCGCTGCGCTCCGCCAGCCGGTGCGCCTCCTGGATCCACTCCCGCGCCTGATACTGGTCGCCGCTGACGCCGGAGGTCAGGAACACCGTCACCACGAGATACGCCAGCGCCCGCACCTCGTCGGGCACCTCGCCGGGCAGCGAGGCCGCCGCCACGCAGAGCTCGACGCCCTCCGCCCGGTGGCCGCCCAGGTACCAGTACCAGCCGGTGGCCGCGACCAGCCGCATCGCCTCCTCGGCCCGGCCCTCGGCGATCGCCCCGCGCAGGGCGGCGCCGATGTTGTCGTGCTCTGCCTCCAGCGCGGCCATCCATTCCAGCTGCTCGGTCCGGCGCAGATGCGGATCGGCCGCCTCGGTCAGCTCGACGAAGTAGGCGAGGTGGGCCCGGCGCGCCTGTTCGGTCTCCCCGGCCTCGGCGAGCCGCTGCGCCGCGTACTCCCTGATGGTGTCGAGCATCCGGAACCGCGGCGCGCCGTCGCCGTCGGCGAGTACGAGCGACTTCTCGATGAGCGCGGTGAGCACGTCCAAGACCCCGGAACCCCCGCAGACCCGCTCGGCCGCCTCCAGGCTCGCCCCGCCCGCGAACACCGAGAGCCGCCGGAGCACGCGCCGTTCGTCCTCGGTCAGCAGGTCCCAGCTCCAGTCCACGACCGCGCGGAGGGTCCGGTGGCGGGGCAGCGCCGTGCGGCTGCCGCCGGTCAGCAGCTGGAACCGGTCGTCGAGCCGGCGGGCCAGCAGGTCGGCGGACATGGTGCGCAGCCGGGCCGCGGCCAGCTCGATGGCCAGCGGGATCCCGTCGAGCGCCCGGCAGATCCGGGCCATCGCCGCCAGGGTGCCCGCGTCGGAGCCGAGGTCGCGGCGCACCAGACGCGAGCGGTCCCGCAGCAGCCGCACCGCCGGAGAGGCCGAGGCCGCCGCGTCTGTCGCGGGCAGCGCCAGCGGCTCGACCTGCCACAGCGCCTCACCGATGATGCCCAGCCGTTCCCTGCTCGTGGCCAGGACCCGCAGCCGCCGGCACTCCCCCAGCAGCCGGTCGGCGAAGGCGGCGGCCGGTTCGATCACGTGCTCGCAGTTGTCCAGGATCAGCAGCATCGAACGCTCCCGGAGCGCGGCGACCAGCCGGTCCATCGGCTCCCCGCCCCGCGCGCCGCCCAGCACCGCCTGGTCGCGCAGGCCGATCGCGGTCAGCGCCGCCTGCGCCACGTCACCGCCCGCCCGGACGGAGGCCAGCTCCACCAGCCACACCCCGTCCGGCAGCTCGCCGAGCATGGTCCGCGCGGTCTCGGTGGCCAGCCTCGTCTTGCCCGACCCGCCCGGACCGGTGAGGGTGACCAGGCGATGCTCGGTGGCCAGGGTGGCGAGCGCGGCGACCTCCTCCTCCCGGCCGACGAAGGTCGTCAGCTCGGCGCGCAGGTTCGTCCTGCGCTGCTCGGCCCGTTCGCCCAGCTCGCCGCGGAGCAGCGCCGTGTGCAGCGCGGACAGCTCCGCCGACGGGTCGGCGCCCAGCTCCTCAGCCAGCCGCTCGCGGGTGCGCTGGTAGACGGTCAGGGCCTCGGTCCCGCGCCCCGCCTCGGCGAGCGCTCTCATCAGCGCCGCCACGAACCCCTCACGCAGCGGGTACGCGGCCACCAGCTCGGTCAGCTCGGCCACCAGCTCCGCGCCGCGGCCGAGCCGGACGTCCGCCTCCACCCGGTCGGCGAGAGCGGAGACGCGCAGCTCCTCCAGACGCGTGATCGCCGCGTCGAACGCGTCACCGCCTTTGAGATCCGTCATGACCGGGCCGCGCCACAGCGCCAGCGCCTCACGCAGCAGCTCCGCCCGGGCCGCGGGCTCGGCGGCGCGCGCCTGGCCGACCAGTTGCTCGAACCGGCACACGTCCACGGCGTCGGGAGCCACCGCCAGCCGGTACCCGCCCGGCTCCGCTTCGATCACCCCGTCCGGCAGCACCCTGCGCAGCCTGGACACCAGCGCCTGCAGGGCGTTCGCCTCGTCGGCGGGCGGCCGCGGCCCCCAGATCCAGTCGACGAGCCTCGTACGAGTGACGACCCGGCCGGGTTCGAGGGCGAGCGCGGCGAGCAACGCGCGTAACCGGACACCCGGCACCTCCACCACGGCCCCGTCACGGTCGCGGACCTCGAACGGCCCGAGCAGTCCCACGCGCACACCGGCAATTGTGCCGAACGTCCGGGTCAGGGGAGCCCGCTGTGGTGCCGGCACCGGTTCCAGACGGCGTCGCAGTTGGCCTCGTTTCGGACGCTGGCGGGCCAGGGGGTGCGCTGCGCCTTCGCGTTGACGTAGACGCCGGTGACTCCGTGCATGTCGGGGCTGGTGGCCAGGTAGAGGCTGGATCGGGCGGGCTTGGTCAGGTCGCTGAGCAGCCGCGGGCCCAGCAGGTGCAGGATCGGCGCCAGTGGGCGGTAGGCGTACGGGAACGCGGCGGCGGGCGTGGCCTGGTTGCCGGGGGTGTAGGCGTGGCCGGGGTAGGCGACGTTGACGGTGATCGTCTCGTCGGCGAGGTGGGCGGCGAAGCGGCGGCTCATCGCCATCAGCGCGGTCTTGGCGTGGTTGTACTGGGAGAACGTCCAGCCGATGAAGCGTTTCTCCGCTTCCAGGTTCCCGGAGTCGATCGGGCCGCCGGGGATGCCGCCGGTGAGGTTGACCACGCGCGCGGCCGGGGCGGCGCGCAGCAGCGGGAGCAGCAGGAAGGTCAGGGTGTAGGGCGCCAGGACGTTCTTCGCGAAGGTGGTCTCGACGCCGGCCTCGGTCAGGGTGCGTGTGGCGGACATGCCACCGAAGTTGTTGATCAGCACGTCGAGCCGGTCGTGCCGGGTGCTCACCTCGGCGGCGAGCGCTCGCAGGTCCGCCGGTCTCGACAGGTCGGCGGTGAAGGCGGTCGCGCCGCCGAGTTCTTGGGCGGCGGCCTCGGCGCGGCCCCGGTCGCGGCCCACTAAGAGGACGTGCGCGCCCATCGCCGCCAGCGCCCGCGCCGTCTCTTGCCCGATGCCTCCGGTGCTGCCGGTCACCAGGACGGTCTTGCCGTTCATGCTCCTCCTCGGGTGTGTCACCGAGTGCCATATTAGCTATGTAGTGCCACAAAGTATCCTTGATGCATGAAGGCAGAAGATCGGGCGGGGCTGCGGGAGCGGACCCGGCGAGCGGTGCGGGCCGAACTGGCGGAGCTGGCGCTGCGGCTGTTCGTCGAGCACGGCTACGAGGAGACGACGGTCGACGACATCGCGGCGGCGGCCGGGGTGTCCAGGCGCAGCTTCTTCCGCTACTTCCCGTCCAAGGAAGAGGTGGTGTTCGGCGACGTCGAGGACCTGGCCGACCAGGTCGCCGACGCCATCAGGGTCCGGCCGGCGGATGAGGAGCCCTGGACGGTGCTGCACGTCGTCCTCGGCGAGTGGGAGGAGAAAATCCACTCCGCGCAGCGGAACCCGGCGGTGCTGCGGCTGATCGAATCGACGCCCGCGCTCCGCGCCCGCCTCCACCAGAAACGCGACGCCCTGCGCGGCCGGATCACCGACGCCCTGCGCGACCGCCCCGGCTCCGGCCTCGACCCGTTCACCGCCGACCTTCTCACGGCCTGCGCCGCAGCAGCCCTGGACGCCGCCGGCCGCGAATGGCTCCGCCACGACGGCACGATCGACCGCCGCGAACTGATCGACCACGCCTTCGCCACCCTGGCTCCCCGGCCCTGACGTGTTACTTTTCGGCCCGTACCGAAGCGCCCGCCACACATGGATGCGACCGACCACGAACGGTCGTCAACCCCATCCGGGTCTGCACGATCCGATCATCCGGGCGGCCCGCAAGGCTCCGACCTGAGGCCGACTAGAACCGCACGGCTCTTACTTCGTCGGCAGGACCGCAGGACTCTTACCTGACGCCTGGCAGCTCTGACCCGACGCCCCTGAGCCCGTCAGCGGCGCCCCAACTCGGCCGCGACCGCCCGCTCCCGCAGCTGAGCGGCCTCCGCCCGGGCCGCCTCCAGCTCAGCCCGCAGATCCGCCAGCCTCGACCGTTCAAGCCGTAGCTCCACCAGCGCCTGGTCACGCTCCCGCACCGCCGCCGCGGCCTCCTTCTCAACCCGCTCCCGCTCGCGCCGCACCCCGGCCTTCTCCGCCTCCGCGGCCTCGCGAACCCGGCTCACCTCAGCTTCCGCAGCCTCACGCGCCCGCGCCACCTCAGCCTCAGCCGCCGCCCGGGCCAGCGTGGCCTCGTTCACCGCGATAGCCCGCTCCCGCTCCGCCTCCGCCACCGCCCGCGCGGCACTCTCAGCCCGCGCCACGGCACGGTCACGCTCCTGCCCCGCCGCCTCCGCCCGCGCGATCGCCCCGGCGGCGTCCCGCTCGGCCTGCTCCCGGGCGCGCACCGCCGCCGCCGTCTCCTCCCGGGCCCGATCACGCTCCTCCGCCGCCCGCTCAGCGTCCTCCCTGGCCTGTACGGTCTCCGAACGCGCCTCCTCGACCCGGGCCTCGGCCGCCTCCACCCGCTCAGCCAGCTCCCGAACGGCCTGCTCCCGGGCCCGCTCAGCCAGCTCAGCCCGGTGAAGCGCCTCCTCAGCCCGCTGCTCAGCCGCCTCCGCCCGCCGCCCGGCCTCCTCCGCCGCCTGAAGCGCCTGACGTTCAGTGCTGGCGGCCTCCCGCAGCGCGGCCAGCGCCTGCTCACGGGCACGCTCGGCATCGGTCAGCGCGGTGTCGCGATCGGCCTCGGCCTCCTCCATCCGTGCCCGCATCTCCTTGGTCTGCCGCCGCGCGTGTTCAGCCGCCTCCCGAGCCAGCCGCACCTGCTCGAACGCCTGCTCCCGCTCAGTACGCGCGATGGCCACCCGGGTGTGGGCCTCCGCCTGAATCGCACTGATCCGCGCCTCCACCCCCGCCGGGCTCAGCTCATCAGCCAGCGCCCGCGCCAGCGGCTCAATAGCCGCCGCCAACCCGGTCTCCATACGCTCATACAACTGCTCGGCCCTGGCCAGCGCCCCCTCCAGCCCGGGCGTGGCCCGCCGCAACTCCCGCTCCCGCTTGGCGGCCGCCTGACAGTCCCCTTCCGGGCAGTACTCCTTCGGCCTCCCCCGCCCCCGCCTCTGCTCGATCGGCGCACCGCAGTGCTTGCACGGTCTCACCATCGCGTCGGTCTCCGTCACACCTCCAGATCCTAGCATTATCGATTTTCTAGAAAATCAAATTCAGAAAATCTGTTTCGTTGCGTACGAGACGACATCAGTTAGTTGCGAGAAGGCAACATTCCCGCAAGTAACCCTGAGTTGTTTAACGGATGCGGATAGCTCCAAGGTGCCGCACATCTGCAGCGGGCGTCAGTTTGCAGGGAGCAACCCCCGCACGCCCCGGGGCAGCCTTGCGGTGGCCGCCGTGGAGAGGAACGCGAACGGGGTGGCGGTGCTCCTGCGCCGGCGGCCCGGCGATCAGCCGGGCTGCCAGCCGGTCGTGGGCCGCGTCGAGGTCCTCCTCGGTCACGCCCTCGGGCAGAGCAGTCACATGAGCGGCCACCGCGTGGGTGTAGACCACCTGGCCAAGGGCTCGCCCGGCGCGATAGGCCAGGGCGCGCGCGAGCCTGGTCGATGGCGTCCTGCCGAGGGGGAGGGCCGGTTGCTGGGCCGCATGGTGAGCCGGGCGGCCAGGATGATCAGGCAGATGACCGCGACAGTGAGGACGAGATCAGCGTGATCAGCCCCCGGTGGAGATGGGCATGCTTCGAGCGTACGTAGAGGGGGCGCGGGCGGGTGTCAGAGGGCCTCGACGAAGGCGATGGCCTCTTGCTCGTTCCAGCCGGTTTCGCCGCGTATGAGGAAGACGGCTTGCTCAGTCTTGCCGGCCTCTTTCAGTTTGCGGGCGCGGGTGACGAGATCGGCTTGCGGCAGGGCGGGTGTGGCGGTGTGGCCGCTGCGGGTGAGCCAGAGGTAGGCACGGTGACTGATGGGGCGTCCGGCGGCCAGGGCGTCGATGGCGTCCTTGGCGTCTTTGAGGCCCATGCCGGTCTGCTCGCGCAGGAGCTTGATGGCGCGGATCTGTTTGTTCTGCTGGATGAGGGTGCGCAGGTGTTCTTCGAGGTGTTCGGGCCTGATGGGCTCGTCGAGGGCCGCGGCGTGGCGGGCGCCTCGGTTGAGCCTGACGATGAGGGCGGTGCCGCCGCCGAGGAGAATGAGGGCGATCAGAAGGATTAACAGCTCGCTTGACATAACGGGATGGTATACAGCGCCGGCCTGGAGAAGGCCCGCGAGTCCTCGGCAGTCTCGCCTGGGTGACTGCGCCACGGCATGATCGAAGGCTATTCCGCGCCAGGGCGTGGGCGCCGTTCGTATCTCATTGGATCAGCAGGGTTAGGCCGGCTCATCCACTCGGCGGTGGAGCCCGTCGAACATGACGGCCAGAAGTCGATCGCGATGTGCGGGGGTTCGCTCCGCCGCCCAGGCGACTGAAGCAATCAGAGAGACAAGGGCTGATGCGTCAATATCGGGGCGGATCGTCCCCGCGCGCTGGGCTCTGTCGAGGAGTTGCGCCCCGGCGGCCTTGACGGCTTGGCAGGTGGCGTGGAGCTCGGATGCGGGGTCGGCAAGGCTGTCGACGAGGGCGTCGACGAGGCCGCGATAGGCCATGGCGTGCTCGACCGCGGCTGTGAGCCAGGTGGTCAGGGCCTGGTGCGGGGATGGGGAGGCGAGCAGCTCATCTGAGCGGGCTTTCAGGCCGCGCAGGCTTTCGCCCAGCAACGCCTCCAGGAGTGCCTGGCGGGTCGGGAAGTGCCGGTAGAGGGTCACGTTGCCGACGCCGGCGGTGCGCGCGATGTCGTTCAAGGAAGCGCCGACGCCGTGCTCGGCGAAAGCCGTCCGGGCGGTTGTCAGCAGCCGCTCGTAGTTGCGGCGCGCATCTTTGCGCCCTGCGGGCCGGGCCTGCGTTGATCGGTCCGCCACGGGAACCCTCCACACTTGCCAAAACGCGGATCTCCTGGCGGTGGGTGCTGTTCTGATCCTGGCACCGCTGTTCATCACCGAGACCGATCGCCACCCGAGCCGCTTCGATCTGGCGGGTTCGCTGACCTCGACGCTTGGCATGACCGCGCTCGTCTACGGCTTCGTCAGCGCCGCCGAGCAGGGCTTCGGTGACGTGGTCACGCTCGGCGCGCTCGGCGTGGCCGCCATCATGCTGGTCTTGTTCGTGGCCGTCGAGTCCCGTGCCGGGCAGCCGATCGTCCCGCTGCGGCTGTTCGCTGACCGCGACCGCGCCGGCGGCTACGTCGCGCTGGTGTTCGTCCTGGCCGCGGGCAACGGCATGTTCTTCTTCCTCACCCAGTTCCTGCAGCAGGTCCGCGAGTACAGCCCGCTGCAGGCGGGATTCGCCTTCGTACCGCTGGCCCTCGTGATCCTGGCGTCCTCCGGTGCGGCGGCCCGGCTGCTGCCGCGCCTGGGCGCCAAGACGCTGATCGCCGTCGGAGCTGGGGTGATCAGCCTGGCTCTGCTGTGGATGACGCGGCTGACGCCCCAGGCCGACTACGCCACGGCGCTGCTCGGCCCCCTGATGATCGCCGGTCTTGGCATGGGCGCCGTGATGGTGGGAGCCACCACCGTGTTGTCCTCCGGGATTCGGGCCGAGGACGCCGGTGCCGCCTCGGGCCTGCTCAACGTCATGCAGCAGATCGGTGGTGCGCTGGGGCTGGCCATCCTCGTCACGGTGTTCGGCGTAGCCACGCGCGCTTCGCATGGACCGGCCCACCAGGTCCTCACCGAGGGAGTCACCGCGGCCTTCACCGTCGCAGCCGTATTCACCGCCGGCGCGATCCTCTTGGCCCTGACCATGAAGAACCGGCCGGCTCCCACAGCCGCGGAGGAGCTCGCCTGACTCCGCCAAGGCGTGGCGACTGCTCGGCTGAAACCCACGTCGCCGAACCTGCTCGGCGAGCTGACCTCCGGTTCCTACGTCCGGGCTTCCGCCTGACTTGGCCCGGGTGCACCCGATCCGCTGGGGCCCCGCCCGTAGAGCGGCGACGAGTCCTCGACCGGCTCGCCTTACGGTTTCTCAGGTGAGGCTGTCCGTCGTGCCCGACCTCTGACGTCGGGGCCGGGTGTTGGGAACCGCGAGGTCGGGGTGCCCAACACCCGGCCATGGACGGCGGTCACCGTCCCTCACCTCGTACGCGGTCATCGGACGGTGACGGGCTCAGTGGTCTCGGCGGCGGCCGTCGCGGGGGCCGCGCAGGGAGATGTAGACGAACAGAGCGCCCATGACGGCGACGCCGGCCCACATCGCCTACTGCCGGCCGTCGACGAAGGACTGCTGGGCGGCGTGGACCAGGCTCTGCGCGTGCGAGCCTGTGCCGACGGCCACCTCGACGGCGTTGGCGATGCCTTCCCGGGCCGTGTTCGCGGCGTCGACCTGGTGGTGATTGTCAACGGCACCGAGTACGTGCTGGCCGTCCTCCAGGACTTCCCCGGCCGGCGCCTGGTGGTGTTCACCGACGAGACCAACGGCAACGAGACACCCGCGATCGGCCGCCGGCTCGTGCTGCCCCTGCTGGAACCCGGCAGCACCTTGCCGGTCGACTTCGACACCGCGACCGTCTGGCACAACGACGGTGAGGGCGAGCAGAACATCGAGGGATGAAGGGGCAGATCCACACCATCGAATCGATGCGCTACGACATCACGCGCCAGCTCTCCCAGCCCGGTGAAGTCCTCCAGCAGCACGTCGTGCACGTGGCCACCAAGAACGGCATGCGCGGCGAGGTACACGCCGCGGTTTACTTCCGCTTCGACGACGCCGGCCTGATCACCCGCATCGAGGAGTACGCGAACTTCATCCCCGCCGGCCAGGACAGCTGAGACGCAAGGGACTCGTCACGACGGCGCGGAAGCCGAGGCGCCGTTCACCCCCCCCATCCAGGCAGCGTGCCGCCGGTCTGCGCGGGACAAGACGCGGCTGGATCATGCAGTACGCGGTGCGCCGGAAAGACGTGGTGGCGCTCTGCTCGATCGCTAGCGGCGGGCCTGGATCTTCAGGTCGCCGCGGGTCTGGACGCGGATGTGGTCGCTCGCGAGCATGGCGTGGGGGAATCCGAGGTCGATCGCGCTGACCTCGTCCAGGCGAGCCACCTGGGACGGGGTGAGTTCGACTTCCAGAGCTCCCAGGTTCTCCTTCAGTTGCCCGGCGGTTCGAGCTCCGATGATCGGCGCTGTCACCCCCGGGTTCTGCAGGGTCCAGGCGAGCGCCACCTGGGCCGGCGTGCGTCCCAGTTCGTCGGCGACCTCCTTGACCACGTCCGCGATGGCGAGGTTGCGCTCGGTCACTCCGCCGAGGGCCAGGTTGAAACTCTTGCGGGCGCTTCCGTTCTGGTCGGACGGCGGCGTGGTCAGGTCCTGGCGGCTGTACTTGCCGGTGAGCACCCCTCCCGCCAGCGGCGACCACAGGACTGTTCCCAGTCCCAGTTCCTGCGCCATGGGGATGAGGTCACGTTCCCCGGTACGCTCCACCAGGTTGTACTCCAGCTGCAGCGCCACCAGCGGCGACCAGCCTCGCAGGTCGGCGATCGTCTGCATGCGTGAGATCTGCCAGGCCGGGGTGTTGGAGATGGCCACGTAGAGGACTTTGCCCTGGCGGACCAGGTCGTCGAGACCGCGGAGGATCTCCTCCACGGGTGTGGTGTCGTCCCACACGTGCAGGTAGAGCAGGTCGATGTAGTCGGTGTTCAACTGGCGCAGGCTGGTTTCGACCGCCCCGAAGAGGCTCTTTCGGCTCGCACCGCCGGAGTTGGGGTCGTCGGGCCGGCGCAGGGTCGTGTACTTCGTGGCCAGGACCAGGCTGTCTCGTCTGTCCCGGGCGAATTCCCCGAGCATGCGCTCCGACGTGCCGTTGGTGTAGGTCACCGCTGTGTCGAAGAAGTTTCCGCCCCGCTCGACGTAGAGGTCGAACAACCTCCGCGCCTCGTCCTTCTCCGCGCCCCAGCCCCAGTCGTTGCCGAAGGTGGCCGTCCCGAGCGCGAGCGGCGAGACCCGCAGGCCGGAACGCCCCAGTTGCCGGTAGGTGTCGAGGGTGAGTGGCATCGTGTTCTCCTGTAGGTGTGGTTCGTGAGGGTCAGGCGCCGAGCCCGTAGCCGCCGGCCACGACGACGTCCTGGCCGGTGACGTAGCCGGCGGCGTCCGAGGCGAGGAAGGCGACGACTTCCGCGATTTCCTGGCCGGATCCGAAGCGCTCGAACGGGATCCTCGTGCGCATGGCGTCCCGGCCGCTCTGGGGAACTCCCAGCTTGTCGAACAGCGGGGTCTCGGTCGCCCCGGGGCTCACGGCGTTGACGCGGATCCTGCGCGGAGCCAGTTCGAGCGCGAGCGAGGGCAGCATCGCCAGCAGGGCGCCGCGCGTCGCCGCCCCCAGCGTGGCGCCGGGGCTGCCGCGACGGGTTCCGATGCCTACGGTGATGACGATCGATCCGCCGTCGTTCATGAGCGGAAGGGCCTTCTGGAGGGTGAAGTACTGGCCCTTGAAGTTGACGTCGACCTGTTCGTCGAACGACTCCTCCGTCACGCCGGCGACCGGTTCGGGGCGGAAGATCCCGGCGTTGAGGAACAGCAGGTCGAGAGAGCCGAAACGTTCGGAGACCGTCGCCACGAGAGCGTCGGTGTCGGCCAGGACGCGTGCGTCGGATCGGACGACGAGTACGTCGTCGGGAAGCTCGCGCGCTGCTCGGGCGAGGGAATCGGGGTTCTGTCCGGTGACGGCGACCTGGTAGCCGCGGGCGTGCAGGAGTTCGGCTGTCGCTCTGCCGATTCCGGTCGTGCCGCCGGTGATGAGCGCTGCAGGCATGATGAGCCTTTCGTAGAGCGGGCAGGGGCGGATGCCACTGATAAGCGGAGAGGTCCCCGCTTGCGCCCACTGTACACTAAACGGAGACGTCCCCGATTCGCCCCCCGACACTCACGAACGCGAAGGCCATGACACCTCGACGAAGCACCCTGCGCGCCGATGCCCAGCGCAACAGAGAGCACCTGCTCGCCACGGCCGCCGAGGCATTCGCCTCCGGACAGGCGATCTCGCTCGACGCGATCGCCAAGCGCGCGGGCGTGGGAAGCGGCACCCTCTACCGGCACTTCCCCACCCGGGAGGACCTGGTCGAAGAGGTCTACCGCGACCAGATCCGCCCGCTGCGCGATGACGCGCGAGCCCTCCTGGAAACCCAGCCGCCCGCACAGGCTCTGCACACCTGGATGCACCGCTTCGCCGAGTGGACGAGCGAACGACGCGGCATCTGCGAAGCCCTGGTCGCCATGAGCGCTTCTGGACGCTTCGGCACCGGACCGGTCTGCGATGAGGTCCAGCGAATCCTGGGGATGCTGCTCGAGGCCGGCACCAAGACAGGAGAACTGCGCGGCGACATCGATCCCGTCGACGTCGGCAGCATCCTCGCCAGCGTGCTCTCCGTGGCCGGTGCGCCCGAGCAGCGCGCCCGGCTCGACCGCATGCTCACCATCGTCGTCGACGGACTGAGGTCGCGCTAGACAGGTCGAGGACGACCATCCGCGCTGAGATTGATCTCTATGCTCAGGACCATGACCCTGCAGTGGGATCGGAAGAGCTGAGCCGTCCGGGTCAGTACCAGCGCTGGAAGCTCAGCCCGTCGCAGGCGTACGAGCGAAGACCGAGGCCGCTGTCCTCGACGCACCGCTTGGTCTGGTGGTTGGCCAGCACGACACCGTCGGAGCGGCGGGTGACGTTCCACTTCTGGGAGTCCAGCCCGTCGCAGGGGAGGGCGCGCAGACCGGCGTCGCCGTCGTCGAGGCAGCGTCCGGTGTTCACGTTCCGCAGAGTGCGGTCCACGGTGACCTGCCACTGCTGGAAGTTCAGCCCGTTGCAGGGGTGCGCGCGGAGCCCGGCCCCGCTGTCCTCCAGGCACCTTTTGGTGGCACGGTTGCGGAAGATGCTGATGGCCGTGTCACTCGTCCCGCTTCCCAGCTCCACGTCGTGCGCCGTCGCGGTCGTCGGCAGCCCGACGGCCAGCAGTGCCGCCGAGGTCAGGACGGGGGTCAGCGGCAACGTTCGCTTGCGCATGACATTACTCTATGCCACGGATCTTGATCGCACGGTGACGATGACTGATCTGGATCTAGCGCGGGTCAGCGGGCAGGGGGCGGGTTCGCAGTTCTGGTTTGCGGATTTTTCCGGAGCCGGTTCGAGGCAGGGCGTCCACGATGTCGAAGTAGACGGGGATCTTGTACTTGGCGAGCCGGGAGCGGAGGAAGTCCGCCAGGTCCGCCCCGGTGAGGGCGACACCGTCGCGGGGGACGATGAAGGCGCGGCCGACCTCGCCCCATTTCTCGTCGGGCACCCCGACCACGGCGGCCTCCGCCACGGCCGGATGCTCGAACAGCACACCCTCCACCTCCGCCGGGTAGACGTTCTCCCCGCCGGAGATGAACATGTCCTTCAGGCGGTCGACGATATAGAGGTGTCCCTCGTCGTCGAGGGTGGCGATGTCGCCGGAGTGGAACCAGCCGCCTTCGGTCAGGGCGGCGGTGGTCGCGTCCGGGTTGCGCCAGTAGCCGGGGGTGACGTTGGGGCCCTGGATGCAGACTTCGCCCGGCTCGCCGACGTCGGCGTCGGTGCCGTCGGGGCGGACCACGCGGACGTTGGCGAAGAAGACCGGCACCCCGGCCGAGCCCACCTTGCGCACGCTCTCCCCGGCTTCGAGGAAGGTGGCGCCCGGCGAGGTCTCGGTCATGCCGTAGCCCTGGCAGAAGACCAGGCCCCGCTGCTGGTACGTGCGGATCAGGGAGACCGGGATCGCCGCTCCCCCTGACATCAGCGTCCGCAGCGAGGACAGGTCGGCGTCGGCCCACCGCGGCGAGTGCGCGAAGGCGGCGAACATGGCGGTGACCCCGAACATGAAGGTGACGCCGTGCTTCTCGATGAGGTCGTAGCAGGACTCGACGTCCCAGGACGGCATGATCAGCGAGGTGCCGCCCTTGAGGAAGGTCGGCAGCAGCGTCTGGTTCAGGGCCGCGACGTGGAAGAGCGGCGCGCTGATCAGCGTCACCTCGGTGCTCGTCACGTCGACGCCGGCCATCAGGTTGAAGCAGTTCCACACCAGGTTGGCGTGACTGAGCATCGCCCCCTTGGGACGCCCGGTCGTGCCCGAGGTGTAGAGGATGAGAGCGATGTCGTCGAGGGCGACGGGGGTGTCGATCGGGGTGGTGTCGCCTTCCGACCGGAAGGTCTCGTACTCCCGCTCCCCCGGCGCCGGCGACTCCAGCGCCACGACCGTGCGCAAGCCCGGCAGAGCCGGGAGGTCGCGCACGACCGTGGCGCACTCCGGCGCGTAGACGAGGACGGACGCGCCGGAGTCCTCCAGCATGTAGGCGATCTCTGATGCGGTCAGCCGGAAGTTCAGCGGGACGAAGATCCCGCCGAGCTGGTGGGTGGCGAACATGGTCTCGACGAAGGCCACGTGGTTGGGGCCGAGGTAGGCGACCCGGTCCCCGGATCGCACCCCGGTGCCGCGCAGACTCGACGCGAGCCGCGTCGTCCGCTCGTGCACCCCGGCGTACGTGACCTCCCGGCCGTCGAAGACGAAGGCGGTACGGTCCGGGCTCATCTGGGCCCGGCGGGCCGGCCAGCCGCCCAGTCCGGCGTTACGCATCGGCGACTCCTATCAGGCAGAAGACTTCTCGGCCGGAGCGGCCTCGACCAGGTCCCGGCGGCTGGTCTCGCCCAGCGCCAGGAGACAGATCACCGTCAGCAGGCAGCAGGCGGCGACGATCACCGAGATCATCATCGTGCCGCCGCCGCCGGTGGACGCGTCGACCTGGGCGAACAGCAGCGGGGCCAGACCGGCGCCGAGCCCGGCGAGCTGGTAGCCCAGCGAGGCTCCGGTGTAGCGGCTCTTCGTGGCGAAGACCTCGGTGTAGAGCGCCGCGAGTGGACCGTACATCAAGGGGTGGAAGACCGCCTGGCCGAGCACGAGCGCGATGGTGAGGACGACGACGCTGCCGGTGTCCACCATCGGGAAGAGGACGAAGGCGAACACGGCCATGAGCAGGGCGCCGGTCATCACGACCGGGCGGCGTCCGACCCGGTCCGACAGCGCCGACCAGCCGACGATGCTCACGACGGCCAGCGCCGAGGAGAGCGTCAGACCGTTCAGCACGTCGGGGCGGGAGAAGCCGGCCCGCACGCCGTAGGCGACGAGGTAGGTGGTCAGCGTGCCCTGGGCGACGAAGGCGGAGAGGCCGACGCCCACCCCGAGCAGGAGGGTCTTCGGGTGGTGGCGGAGCACGTCCAGCAGCGGCGCCCGGGAGTCGCGGTCGGCGTCGGCGGCGGCGGCCTTGAAGACCGGGGTCTCCTCGACCCGCAGCCGGACGAACAGGCCGATCGCCAGCAGCACGACGCTGATCAGGAACGGCACCCGCCAGCCCCAGCTGAGGAACGCCTCCTCGCCCAGTATGGCGGCCGTGCCGCCGAGCGCCGCGGTGGACAGCACCATGCCGAAGGGAGCTCCGGCGTTGGTGAAGCTCGCCCACAGCCCGCGGCGGCTGGTGGCGTGCTCGGCGGACATCAGTACGGCCCCGCCCCACTCACCGCCGACCGCGACGCCCTGCAGCATCCGCAGGATGACGAGGGCGATGGGCGCGAGGGCGCCGATCTGCGCGTACGTGGGGAGCAGGCCGATGAGGAAGCTGGCGACACCCATCAGGGTCATGCTCAGCACCAGCATGCGCTTGCGGCCCAGCCGGTCGCCGAAGTGTCCGAAGATCACTCCGCCGAGGGGTCTGGCCAGGTAGCCCGTGGCGAAGGTGCCGAAGCTGGCGACCGTCGCGGTGAGCGGGCTGAGGTTGGAGAAGAAGACCTTGTTGAAGACGACTGCCGCGGCGGTGGCGTAGAGCAGGAAGTCGTAGTACTCGATGACGCTGCCCAGGAAGCTGGAGGCGACCGCGCGGCGGAGTTGGATCCGGTTGGGGGGTGTGACTGACATGACCGAGCTCCTCATCCGGGAGCGAGCTGGGAAGTCTCGCTTGCTTGCCCCGGAGGTTAGGCACTTCTGTAACGGAGGTCAATACTTTGCCGAATATCGGCGTCAGGCGTAATGACGGTAGATAACACGCGCTACGCAGGCGGGCTTGGCGGAGCCCTCGATCTCCACGGTGAAGTCGAGCAGCATCTGGACACCGCCGGGGACGTCCTCCACCGACACCACGGAGGCCGCGAGGCGAATCTTGGAGCCGACCTTGACGGGACTGGGGAAGCGGACCTTCTCCAGACCGTAGTTGATGCTCATCGAGACGCCCTGGATGTCGAGCAGCTCGGTGAAGAACGGGATGACCAGGGAGAGGGTCAGGTAGCCGTGCGCGATCGTGCCGCCGAACGGCCCGTCCTTCGCCCGTACGGGATCGACGTGGATCCACTGGTGGTCGTCGGTGGCATCGGCGAAGGTGTTCACCCGTTCCTGGGTGACCTCCAGCCACGCGCTGCGGCCGAGGTCCTTGCCGGCGAGCGCCTTGATCTCGTCGAGTCCGTGCACCGTCGTGGTCATGACTGCGTCGTCCCTTCCTGCGCGGCCAGCCCGAGCAGGCGCGCGGCGTTCTCCTTGAGGATCTTGGGGCGGACCTCCGGCTTGATCTCGAGCTTGTCGAAGTCGGCGAGCCAGCGGTCCGGGGTGATCACCGGGTAGTCGGATCCGAAGAGCACCTTCTCCTTCAGCAGCGAGTTCGCGTACCGGACGAGCTGCGGCGGGAAGTACTTCGGCGACCATCCGGACAGGTCGATGTAGACGTGGGGCTTGTGGGTGGCGACGGCCAGCGCCTCGTCCTGCCAGGGGAACGACGGGTGGGCCAGCACGATCCTCAGATCGGGGAAGTCCACGGCGACGTCGTCCACCAGCATGGGGTTGGAGTACTTCAGCCGGATCCCGCCCCCGCCCGGGACGCCCGCGCCGATGCCCGTCTGGCCCGTGTGGAACAGGGCGATCGCGCCCAGTTCCTGGATCGCCTCGTAGAGGGGGTAGGCCATGCGGTCGTCGGGCGCGAAGCCCTGGATGCTGGGGTGGAACTTGAAGCCGCGCACCCCGTACTCCTCGACGAGCCGGCGCGCCTCCCGGACGCCCGCCCGGCCCTTCCACGGGTCGACGCTGGCGAACGGGATCAGCACGTCGGGGTGCTCGGCGCAGCTCTCGGCCACCTCCTCGTTCGAGATGCGCGGGTGGCCGGTGGCGTGCTCGGCGTCGACGGTGAACACCACCGCGGCCATCTTGCGTTCCCGGTAGTAGGCGGCCATCTCGGGGATGGTCGGCCTCGGGTGCGCCTTGAAGTACTTCTCCGAGGCGCCGAACAGCTCCGCGCTCAGCGAGGCGTGCCCGGCGGCGGAGACCTCGGCGTGCGTGTGCACGTCGATCGCGACCAGGTCGCCGACGTTCATGCCCGGCACCTCAGCTCTTCTCGTCGGGGACCTTGGGCGCGGGCACCCCGTACGTCTCGGGTTCGGCGCCGACGCCCGTCTGCCACGAGCCGGCGATGGTCTCGGCCGTCCAGCCGCCGTTCGCGAAGGCCACGGCCTTCTCGCTGGGGTGGGACCAGAGCGCCAGCCGGTCGCCGCCGATGCCGATGGCCTGGCCGGTCACCTCCGCGGAGGCGTCGGAGGCGAGGTAGACGACGAGCGGCGCTACGTCCTCGACCGTGCCCAGGCCCTCGTCCCTGCGCAGCCACTGGGGCAGCGGCTGCCCGGTCCGCTCTGACTCCTCGATGATCGGGGCGAAGACCGGGATCGTCTTGGTCATCTCGGTGGCCGCCACCGGGACGATCGCGTTCACCGTGATGTTCGCCCTGGCCAGCTCCATCGCCCAGGTGCGGGCCATCGCGACGATGCCCGCCTTGGCGGCGGCGTAGTTGGTCTGGCCGAAGTTGCCGCGCTGGCCGGCGGGCGAGGAGACGAGGATCAGCCGGCCGCCGGTCCCCTGCTCGCGCATCCGCACCGCCGCGGCCCGGGCGCAGGTGAACGTGCCCCGCAGGTGCACGTCGATCACCGCGTCGAAGTCCTCGTCGGACATCTTCCACAGGACCCGGTCCCGCAGGATGCCCGCGTTCGTGACCATCACGTCCAGCCGGCCGAACTCCTTGACGGCCGTGCCGACCAGCCGATCGGCGGTCTCGGCGGAGCCGACCGGGGCGGCGACGGCTACAGCCCTGCCTCCCGCCGCGATGATCCCGTCGGCGACCGCGGCCGCCGCGTTGCCGTCCACGTCGTTCACGATGACCGCCGCGCCGGCCGCCGCCAGCGCCTCGGCGTAGGCGCGCCCGAGGCCCCGGCCCGCGCCCGTGACGACAGCGACCTTCCCCGACAGTTCCATGCACTTCACCTTTCGCTGCGAAGCGTGACACCGCCGAATGTATGGCACTAATGTGACTGCCGTCAAAGTTTTGCCGGATATCAAGAACGGTCTACCCTTTGACTGTGACCCTCGGCGGCGATGAAGACGACCTGACCGCGCACTCCCCGCGCCCGCAGTCCCTCGTGTTCAGCTTCCTCGGCATCTACGTGCTCGACCGCGACGTGGCGGTCTACTCGGGCAGCGTCATCGACGTGTTCGCCCGGCTCCACGTCTCCGAGGAGGCGGTACGGTCGACGCTCGCGCGCATGGTGAAGCGCAACCTCCTGATCCGGCATCGGCAGGGGCGGAAGGTGTACTTCGGCCTCGCCCCGTACGCCACGGAGGTCCTGAAGGACGGGCGCAGGCGCGTGTGGGAGACCGGCGCGGTGAACCGCGACTGGGACGGCACCTGGACCCTCGTCGGGTTCTCGCTCCCCGACACCCGCCGCAGCACCCGGAACGACCTGCGCTCCCAGCTGATCTGGAACGGCTTCGGCCTGCTGCAGAACGGGCTCTGGATCGCGCCCGGCAAGAAGGACGTCACCGACATCATCACCTCGCTGGAGCTGGGCGACCACGTCACCGTGCTGACCGCCGGCGCGTTCAAGCCCACCGAGACCGCCGACCTGGTCAGGAAGGCCTTCGACCTGGAGCGGATCGCCCGGCGCTACCGCGCGTTCCTCGCCCAGTGGGACGTCCCCCAGCCGCTCCCCAGCGCGCCGGACGACCTCGCCCGGCAACTGCTGCTCCACACCGACTGGCTGCAGCTCGTCCGCCAGGACCCCCATCTCCCGGCCGAGCACCTGCCCCACGACTGGCCGGCCATCCGGGCCGAGCAGCTCTTCCAGGTGCTCGCGCGGAAGTACGAACAACCCGCCGCCGAGCAGGCCGCCGCCGTCTTGGACCTGCTTCCCGTGTGACGAAGGGCCGTGCCCGCGATCGGGCACGGCCGATGGGACATTCGACCATGATCTGGTGGGTGGCCCTGGCCGCCCCGGCCGTGGCCTCCCCCGACCGCGACCGGCGCCGGTGCGGCCACGCTCAGGTCCAGGCCGACGACGCCGCCCGGGCCGCTGCCGTCGGCGCACCCGTGCCCCACCCACAGCCGCTCGCCCAGCAGCGCCAGGGTGGACGGGCACGGGTGGGCCGACAGGTCGATCCGCCGGGTGACGGCGAGGCTCGCGGTGTCGATCTCGGCCACTTCGTCCGAGCCGGTCAGCGCCGCGTACAGGCGGGTGTCGTCCGCGCTCAGGGCCAGCTCGCGGACGCCTGACAGGCCGGTGACGACGCCGCCGGTGAGCTGTCCCTCGGTGTCGGCTACGATGATCCGGTCGTCGGCGGCGACGAACACCCGGCCGCCGCCCACGGCCACGTCTCCGCTGTAGGAATTGGCGGTGACCCCGAGGTCGGTCGTGGTGCCGGCCGCCGAGGCGGCGGGGGCCGTGACGGCGAGCAGGCCGGTGATCAGGCCGACCGCGCCGCAGTGAGCGGCTAATCGGCGAATCTTGGGATGACGCACGAAAACCTCCTGATCGGATGCGAACATACGTTCCCATCACGACTCATGGACGTCCGCCCGTCAAGATCGCCCGGTCGTGCGACACTCAATTGTGATCTTGAATAGTTCGTTACCGAGCGCGAAGGACCCGACCCCATGACCAGGCTGCCCGACTTCCGGCTCGAAACGTACTTCTCCCGCTGGGAGTTCACCGCCCGGCACCACATGACCGCCTCCGACGCCCAGACCATGACCCTCGGCGAACTGCTCGCGCTGGCCGACGACGAGGACCGCGCCGCGTTCGAGAACCTGTCCCTGGGCTACACCGAGACCTTCGGCGACCCGGCCCTGCGCGAGGTGATCGCGCGGACGTACGAGCGGGCGGACGCCGCCGACGTCATCTGCTTCGCGGGCGCCGAGGAGGCGCTGTACCTGGCGATGAACGTCCTGCTGGATGCCGGTGACCACGCGGTCGTGATCACGCCGAACTACCAGGCGGCCGAGACCGTGCCGCTGGCGCTGTGCGAGGTCACCGGTGTCGCCCTCGACCCCGCCCGGGACTGGGACCTGGACCTCGACCAGGTGAAGGCGGCGATCCGCCCCAACACCCGGGTCGTGTCGGTGAACTTCCCCAACAACCCCACCGGCAAGGTCATCGGCGCCGCCGCCTTCACCGAGCTGGCGCGGCTGTGCGACGAACGCGGGATCCACCTGTTCAGCGACGAGGTCTACCGCGGCCTGGAGCTCGACCCCGCCCGGACGCTGCCGCAGGCCGCCGACCTGTCCGAGCGCGCCCTGTCGCTGAACGTCACCTCCAAGGCGCTCGGCCTGCCGGGCCTGCGGATCGGCTGGATCGCCTGCCGCGACCGGGAGCTGCTGTCCAGGCTGGAGCGGGCCAAGCACTACACCACCATCTGCAACTCCGCGCCCAGCGAGGTCCTGGCCCGCATCGCGCTCAAGGCCCGCGACACGATCCTGGCGCGCAACCGGGCGCTCATCGCGGCCAACCTGCCGCACTTCGACGCGTTCTTCGCCGAGTTCGCCGATCTCTTCGAGTGGCGGCACCCGGACGGCGGCTGCGTCGCCTACCCGCGCTACCTCGGCCCCGAGGGCGTGGAGGAGTTCTGCGCCCGCCTGGTGCGGGAGGCCGGGGTGCTGCTGCTGCCCGCGAGCATCTACCGCTCCGACCTCACCCCCACGCCCGCCGACCGGTTCCGCATCGGCGTCGGCCGCGCCCACCCCGAAGCCGGGCTGGATGCCTTCGCCCGGTGGCTGCGCGCTCAGGCCAGCGCCCCGGCGGCCGCCACCAGGTAGACCACTCCTCCCGCCGACACCGCCAGGCCCGCCAGCAGGGGCATCCGGGCGGTGAGCGCGGCCATCCGCGGGCGGCCGGTCAGCAGGCCGTACCCGCTGATCGTGGCGACGCCGACGCCGGTCAGGGTGACCGCCATGCCGGTGCCGAAGGCCAGCACCAGGATGACCGCGCCACCCGACCGCCCGGTCAGCAGGCCGCTCACGAGCACCAGGAACGCCGAGGGCGACGGCAGCAGCCCGCCCGCCAGGGCGAGCGCCACCAGGCCGCGCCGCGACCACGGATCGACATCACCGTGATGGCCGTGTCCATGCCCATGCCCGTGCCCATGCCCGTGGCCGACGGCGCTTCGGCCGCGTAGGTGCCGCCAGGTCAGGTGGACGCCGACCGCGATCACCACGACTCCCACGCCCACCTGCATCCAGGCCGTCACCGTCTCCGTCGCGTACCCGCCCGCGCCGCTGACGCCGACCCAGACGGTGGCGAGCACCAGCACGGACAGACCGCCGAGCGCCGCGCCGGCGATCGGGAGCGCCGTCGCGGGCGGGCCGGCCGCCGGCTCGGTGAAGCGCAGCCGCTGGGTGCTCTTCGCCGCCGTGAACAGGGCCTGCGCGGGGACGGCCGGGGTCTCCGCGGTCAGGACCGTACGGTACGCGGTGTTGAGGTCGGTCAGCGTCTTCAGCGTGACCTCGACCTCGGTCACCGGGGCCGGGCAGTCGAAGGTGAGGCGGGCGCCCTCGGCCAGCAGGTTCTCCAGCGGCGCGATCCGGCCGGGGCAGGGCCTGCCGTGCTGCGACAGGGCGATGCGTCCCAGCAGGTAGTCGCGGACGGCGGGTGAGCGGCCGAGTTTCTGCTCGCCGGTGAGCTCGGTGGAGACGGGGCCCGCGGCGGGATCCTCGAACGCGCCCAGCGACTGCCCGAGGGCGACCCAGTCGTCTTCGGCGGCCCGCCAGGAGAGGGCGACGCGGGATCCGTCGGCGCTGATCAGCGCCGTGGAAGGGGGTCCGAACGGATGGGCGGAGGCGGGCGCCGCGGGCAGCAGCAGCGCGGCGGCCAGGGCCAGCGCACAGAACCGGAAAAGCACGGGAACTCCAGTGAGAGGTGGTACGGGCACGCCGCCGTGCCCGTACCACGCCGCCTACTTGGTGACGGTGATCACCGGGCTGGTGATCTTCTGGTTGGCGCTGGACAGATAGACCACGTAGGTGCTGTCCTTCTTCACCGGCGCCGGGAGCCGGAAGGTGTGGCTCACCCGGCCGAGCTCGTCGGCGCGCACCTCGCCGACCCGGATGCCGTCGCCGCCGGGACGCCCGTGCTTCTGCTCGGTGGCCGGGCGCAGATAGACGGTGACCTGCTCGTCGGGGTCGTAGCCGTACGCGGTGGCGGTCAGCTGTCCGCGCCGCTCGACCGTGGTCTTGTCGACGGAGACCTGCTCGCCGACGGTGTTCTCCGGGGTGCGCAGTTCGTTGACCGTGCGCTCCCCCGCCGCGTTCTTACGGATGACGAAGCCGTCATGGTGCTCGCCGTTGGCGTAGCGGGCCTCGAACCTGATCTGGTCGGCCTCGACGTCGATCAGCTGGTAGAGCTGGGTGTTCTGGCTGCTGCTGACGACCTCGGCGCCGTTGCCGGTCCAGTTCTGCCCGTTGTTGAGCCCGTACATCTTGCCGCCGGAGACCGACACCACGTAGGCGACGCCGTTGTGCACGGTGGTGGACTTGCGGGCCTCGGCCAGGTTGCCGCGGCCGTAGGAGTGGTCGTGGCCCTGGAGGACCAGGTCCACGCCGTACTTCTCCAGCAGCGGGCCCCACTGGTCGCGCACCCGCGGGTTGTCACGCGTGCCGGTGGTGGAGTAGACGGGGTGGTGGAAGGTCGCCACGGTCCACTTGTTCGGGTTGTCCTTGAGGACGCCCTCCAGCCAGCTCGTCTGGGCGGCCATCAGCGTGGCGTTGCCCTGGTGGTTGGAGTCCAGGCCGATGAACCGTACACCCTGATAGTCCACGTAGTAGACGGTCTGCCGGAGTTCGGGGTTGCCGGGGCCGTTGTCCGGATACGGGAACTGGGGGCGCCAGAAGGCCGACAGGCCGCCGCTGTACTCGTGGTTGCCGGGGATGGAGAGGTTGTTGACCTGGCTGTCGATGAAACCGGACGCCTTGTACCACTGGCCCCACTGCTCCTCGCTGTTGGCGGAGTCGATGAGGTCGCCGGCATTGACGATCAGCTTGGCCTGCGGGCGCTCGGCGAAGGCCTGGCGGAAGACGCGCGGCACGGCCGAGTCGAGGTGGTTCTGCGCGTCGCCGTAGTAGATGAAGGAGAACGGCTGGAGGTCGGCGGCGGCGGTGGTGAAGTCGTTCCACTCGCTCCAGTTGGTGCCGTCGCCTACCCGGTAGGTGTAGCGGGTGGCGGGCTTGAGGCCGGTGAACTCCACGGTGTGGTACGTCGAGGCGTACCCGAGCGTGGTGTTGACCGGCGTGCTGGACACCGCCTTGACCTTGGTGACCGCGCCGGGGGCCGGGGCCACCGCGCCCAGGGCCCGGGGCGCTTCGAGGATCTCGGCCTGGGCGAACTCGGCGTCGGCCTCGGCCCGCCAGGTCACCTTCTGGCTGGAGGAGGGGGTGGTGGTGGGGGTGAGGATGATCCGGTCGGGCACGGGCGAGGGCCTGTGGACCTCGGCGGCGGGATGCTTGGGGGGAGCCGCGTAGCCGATGGCGGCCGGCGCGAAGGCGAGGCTGCCGGCGAGCAGCGCGGCGACGCCGGCGACGGCCAGCGTCGTCTGCTTCCTTGACCGTGGTGCTGCACTCACGTGGGGGTCACTCCTGGAAAGGGACGGGGACCGGCCCTGGTTCACACGGCCGGGCGCCCACATTCATCCATGATCGGTTGACGCGGCGACGACCCCCGGCTGACCGCCAGGTGAACGAGTGATCATGGGTGTGCGATCCCCGTCTGATCACGTGTGGCGAGTTTCCAGCCGTGCCAGACGAGCACGTAGCAGGCGAGGACCAGAGCCGCCCCGTCCGCGCCGCCCAGGATCACGCAGCGCACCAGGTCGTAGTCGCTCACCGCGGCCCGTTCCGAGAGCGCCCCGGCGACACCGCCGACGGTCACGGACACCGCCGCCGCGGCGAGCACCGCGCCCCGCACCCACCCCGGGCTTGACGGCCTCCCGGCATCAACCGGCGCCCGCCGGTACCACCACAGCAGCCAGCCGCCCAGGATCAGCAGGCCACCCGCCGAGCTCACGTACATCAGCACGTTGAACACGCGGTGAGCCCCGACGACCGGCTCCCGCAACACCTGCCAGTGCGCCACCGCGAACCCCCCGACCTGCGTGAAGGCGTCCCAGACCAGGTGAGTGGCCATCCCGGCGAGCAACGCGGCCACCACGGCCACCGGCGGCGGCCGCACCGCGTCCGGCAGCCGGGCCCGCAGCCCGGCCGGAGCCAGCGCGGCCAGCGGCGCCCGCAGCACCAGGTGGAACAGCACCAGCAGCACCACGCCGGTCGGCACGCACAGCAGCGGCCCCCACCACGCGTGCGTGCTCGCCGACGAGAACGGCAGCGGCAGATAGTAGGGCGCGTCAGGCACCACAGCCCCGGTGACCAGCGCCGACGGCGGTAACCACCGCCGCACCGGCAAGATCGCCACAACATGGCTCAGAGTGAACGGCACCCGCCATTATCGGCAAGGATGAAGGTCATGTACGTCCATGAGGCCGGTAACGCGGACGCTCCACCCATCCTGCTGCTGCACGGCGGCGGGGTCGCGGGATGGATGTGGCGCCCGACGCTGGAGCGGCTCGAAGACAGCGCCCGAGTGATCGTCCCCGACCTTCCCGGTCACGGCCGCAGCGCCGCCGAACCGTACCGCTCACACGAGGAGACCGCCCGGAAGGTGGCCGAGGTCCTGGAGGAGCGCGCGCCGCAGGGCGCGCTCGTCGCCGGGTTCTCGTTAGGAGCGCAGCTCACGATCCTCCTCGCGGCGACCCGGCCCGAGCTCGTGACGGACGCCGTCGTCGTCAGCGCGCAGGCCAAGCCCATGCCGTTCCCCCAGCTGACCCTCGGGCTCCTCGCCGCCACCGCACCGCTGGCGCGGCAGCGTTGGTTCGCCAAGCTCCAGGCCAAGCAGCTGTTCGTCCCGGACGAGCTCCTGACCGCCTACCTGCGCGACAGCGCCGGCACCACCCGGGAGACCCTGGTGGCCAGCGTCGGCGAGAACATCCGCTTCACCCTCCCTGCCGGCTGGGCCGATTTCAAGAACCCGGCGCTGGTGATGGTGGGCGAGCGCGAGCGCCCGCTGATGCGCGACTCCGCGCGCCGCATCCACGACGCCCTCCCGGGCAGTGAGCTGACCACCGTCCCGGGGTGCGGCCACGGCATACCCCTGCAGCGCCCGGACCTGCTGGCCCTGACCCTGGCCGAGAGGGTGTGAAAAACCCGTTGGCGGGCGGCGGCGGCCGCTGTTACTTTTCCGAAGGCCGTGCCGGAAACCGAGGAGGTGGTACCCCGTGAACGCAGTATCGACGTGGGTGCTCCCCTCCGGGGTCACGGCCGGGCGATAGGTCGTCCGGGAGCGCCGTTCAGAGCTCTCCCGGAAGGCACGACCATGCGCTTCACCTCAGAGCGACGCCTCGACGACGGCGTGCTCGAACGCGAATTCACCCTCGGCGAGATCCCCGGCATCCTGTGGACGCCCCCGGCGGCACCGGCCCCGCTGGTCCTGCTCGGCCACCCTCCGCTCGGGCTGGACAAGATGTATCCCCGCCTGCTGGCGCGGGCCCGGCACGCCGCGGCGGAGGGCCTCGCCGCGGCCGCCATCGAGCTCCCCGGAGCCGGCGCCCGGCCCCGCTGGCCCGCCTTCGAACAGGCCCACGCCGACATGCGCCGGGCGTTGGAGGCCCGCGAGCCGCTCACCGATGAGATCATCGACGCCCTCGTCCTCCCGCTCGTCGGCAAGGCGGTCCCGGAGACCCAGGCGGCGCTGGACGCCCTCCTGACGCTGCCCGGGATCCGCGGCCCGGTCGGCTACGCGGGCGGAGTGATCGCCATCGGCGTCCGGCTGGCGCTGGTCGAGCCGCGCATCGCGGCCGCGGTCCTCTTCGCCGGGAGCTTCGCGCCTCGCCGGACGTTCGAGGAGGCCCGGCAGGTCACCGTCCCGCTCCACGTCCTGCTGCAGTGGGACGATGAGAGCAACGACAGGCAGGCGGCCCTGGACCTGTTCGACGCCTTCGGCTCCGAGGAGAAGACCCTGCACGCCAACATGGGCGGGCACGCCGGTGTCCCGCACTACGCCGGGGAGGACGCGAACCGGTTCTTCACCCGGCACCTGCGCTAGCCGCCGCGCAGGAACTCCTGGATCACGTGCCGGGCGATCTGGCTGCCGAACCCGCCCCACGACAGGTCGAACTGATGGTCCGCGTATGGGATCTCGACCAGCTCGTGGGGCACCCCCGCGGCGGCGAGCCGGTCGGCGAAAGCCCGGGTGTGCGCGGCGGGCTGGAGGATGTCGCGGCCGCCCTGGATGAGCAGCGTCCTCGGCAGCCCGGGCCGGATGTAGGTGCTCGGCGAGGCGCGTTCCCAGTCCTCGTCGGCCAGCGGCCACGTCTCCTCGGCGAGCAGCCGCCGCACCGTCTCCGACAGCCGGAACGCCGGCGGGATCTCGGCCGTCGCGTCCCCCGGCGCGTACCAGGAGATCACCGCGGCCGGCGTCACCTCGGGCACGTCGCAGGACGGCGGCAGTTCGTCGGCCGTGGTGAAGGCGGCCAGCAGGGACAGGTAACCGCCGGCCGACTGCCCCATCAGCGTGATGCGCGCCGGGTCCACGCCGTAGCGGTCGGCGTTGCGTACCACCCACCCGAGCGCGCACTTCACGTCGCCCGGCGAGGACTTCCAGTCGTACGGCCGGAAGAAGCGGTAGTCCACGTCGAACACGACGTGCCCCGTGCCGGCCAGCCAGACGTCCCACCGGGGGGAACAGGCTCTGCGGCGCGTCCTGCGCCCCGCCGTGCACGTTGACCACCGCGGGCAGCGGCCCGGACCCAGGAGAGGCCGGCCGCCAGACGTCGAGCATGAGGTCCTCTCCCCCGGCGCGGGCGTACCGGACCGTCTCGTCGGGCCCGCGCCCGGCGGAGGTGGACAGCCCGTCGAGATAACCGCCCAGGCTGAGCGGCACCCCGTGCTCGCGCGCCGTCCCCCACGCGGAGACCGCCGGCAGCAGCGCGACGACCAGCACCGCCGCGTTCACCGCGGCGAGCACGCCCGCGACCCGCCGCCCGCCTTTCGGAAAACCGCCGCCACGTGACGGCCGCGCTGCTGCGGATCACCGAACGCGAAGGACTGGAAGCCGTCAGCGTCCGCACGGTGGCGGCCGAGGCGGGCTGCTCCGCCGGCGCCGTGCAGCGCTACTTCAGCACCAAGGACGAGATGCTCCACTTCGCCCTGCGCACCGTCGTCGAACAGGAACGGGAACGCATCCGGCACATCCGCCTCGGCCCGGACGGCCTGCCGTTCCGCGACGCCCTCCGCGCCGCCATCCTGGAACTGCTCCCCCTGGACGAGCACCGTCTGGGCGAGGCCCGCATCTGGGCCGCCTTCTACGCCAGGGCCGCCGTCTCCCCGGAGTTCGCCGCGGCGCTCGACGAGCTGAACCGGGAGGCGCGCGACAACCTCCGCGCCGCCTTCTCGTACGCCGAATCCACCGGCGAACTACGCCCCGGACAGGACCACGACGCCCTGGCCCAGCTCCTCGTGGCGATCATGGACGGCCTGATGTGGTCCATCCTCATGCACCCCTCCGGCGCCCAGAAGGACCACCTCGCCGCCGTCGACGCCGCGGTGAACCTCATCACCGGCTAGCGTTGACGTCGAGCCACGGTGGTGACGGTGATGGCGGCGGAGGAACCCAACGGAAAGCGGCGACGCCGCGGCGACCCGGGAGGCGCTGCTGGAAGCGGCCCGCCGACGGTTCGCCCGTGACCGTTACGAGGCGATCAGCGTCCGGGACGTCGGGGCCAACGTCGCCCTGGTGTACCGCTACTTCGGGTCCAAGGCGGGACTGTTCGCCGAGGCGGCGGCCGACTCGGCGATGTTCGGGCAACTGGACGTGCCGGCCGAGGAACTGCCCGACCGGATGGCCGAGCTGTACGCGTCCGGCTGGCCACTGTCAGGGCGTGTGGGGGTACGTTCTGACCTACAGGTACTGGCCCGCCTCGGCGCTGTCTGTCCTCGATACACGCGCCGACACCACGTTGGCGAGGTTGATGATTATGCCGTTCACGTCGGCTTCGCGATCATATCTCGCTCGCATCAACACCAGACTGCGCCGCTCGTCCACAGCACGAGCGATCGCCGCCACTGCCTCCGGCTCTCCGTCGAAGTCCCCGCTGATCACGGAGACGTCTTCGCCGCCCATCAGGTGGAATCGAATGATCAGTGCGACATTCTCAGGCACGGCCGCCTCCTATCGCCAGCATCCGCAAGGGGCCCCTGCCCAGGGACGAACGCTGTAGGCAGTTGCCCTCCACATTCGCAGCCGGGGCGCGGACGCAGTGCCCTCCAGCCGGGTTGGGATACGGGAGTGACAATCGCGGCACCCGCTCCGAACCGGTCTGTGCGGCGGTGTAGTCGGCCAGGACGGCGGCGTGGGGGGCGGAGAGTGACACGGCCCGCGACCGGCCCGTGTTTCCGGAAGCTGCTCCGGCCGGTTGCGTGATTCCTGAGGGCGAGTTCCGGAAGTCAGAGTTTACTTCCGGAATTACGGAATTCCGGAACTAATGCTGTACACTGAAGGTACCGAGGACTTTTCGAGCGTTGGCATTCAGGTCTGCGTCGCCCCCGGCGAACCACCACCGGCCTCTTCGGAGGCCTGGACAGGTCAGGCGACCATGACGCCGACACTTCTTTCTCCATCCGCACCGCTCAGCCCCGCCTCGCCCGCGATCCCCCGGGTCGATTCCGCGCTACGGCTCGGTCTCCACCCGGCGCTGGATCGGCGAGCTGTGGTGGACGGGGCCTGGTGGCCCTACTCCCACGACGCGGCCACCGAACTGCCCGGCCTGATCGCCGGCGTCGACCGACTGCTTGGCCGTGTCACGCTCCGCATCGGCCTGCATGGCGATGCGTGGCAGAGCATCCCGCACCGCATCCCGGCACGCGGGCGTCAGGTCCGCGTCGGCTGGTTCCGCCACACCGACCCGCGTCTGATCACTCTCATCTTTGCGGTCGGCGAGCCGATCGTCCTGCTGGTCATCCCGCCGGACACCGCCGCCGGTCCTGCTGAGGCCACGCTCAAGTTCACCGCCCGGGGCCTCACCGCCCGGGACACCGCCGGCTTGAGGGACGACGACGCTCTCACCGGCGCACGCTTGCCGCCCGATCCCGTTCCGCCTCTGCGGCGCGGGACAGCCGCCGACGGCACGGCCCGCTGGGAGAACGAGGGCGGGTCGGTCACCGACCAGCGGCCGCCCTCCCCGCCAGAGGCCCATCAGCACCGGCGTGACCCGCGTTCCGTCTGCCGACCGGATCAGACGGGAGAAGGACCCGCCCGTTCCGGCGGCGGACCGATCTCCAGCCGGCGAGCGTCTCATCCCATTCCAGCTTCTCCAGAGGAATCGTCCATGACCGTCATCGACACCGCGCCACTTGGCGTGGCCGACCCGTCAAAGCCGACCACCGTTCATCTGTCCGGCGAGATCGACATCTTCACCAGCGAAGCGCTCCGCCGGCAACTGCTGAGCACGCTGCACTACAGCACGAGCCTGCTCATCCTCGACTTGTCGCAGGTGTCGTTCTGCGACGCCGGCGGCGTGGGCGTCCTGGTCGGCATCCAGCACCGGGCCCGGTCGATGGGCATCACCTTGGCACTGAAAGCGCCCCGCCCGTTCATGTCCCGGCTGCTGCACATCACCGGCCTGGACCGCAGCCTGCCGATGGTGGCGTGACCGGGCGCGCGCCCAGGCCCCGGCACAGGACGGGCGATCCACCTGCCCCCTCTCTGTCAGACTGCTGTGAGACATGGGACGCATGAGCCCTTCTGATGTGAAGCAGGGCGAGACAGGACGACCAAGACAGTGACGATGACCCTCCCCAGCACGCTCGGGAGACGTTAGCCCTGGTCAGCGCGCTTGCAAGGAGCTCGTTCCGCATGGAGGAGACGATCTATTGTGAGGGGAAGGGCTCCAGGGGAAAGGCGTCAAGGTGACGGGTGACGGGAGCGGATGCTGGGCCGCCTGCTGGACGCCACTCAGCTGTCCACGATGGAGGATCTACCGGGCCTGGTCGCCGCGTACGGACAGTTGGCCGGCTTCTCTCAGACGGTGATCTACGTAGCTGACCTGCAGCAGCTGCTGGTGCCCTTGGCCGGGCAGCGCGACGTGTACGACGAGCCGCTCGAACCGATCCGGATCGACGCCACCGTGGCCGGGCGCGCCTTCCGCAACGTGGAGATCGTCGAGGCTCGACACGTGACGATGGTGGTCTTGCCGGTGCGGTGGCCGGCGCGGCGGCGTTTGACCTGGATGACCTGGGCGGCGTGGGGGGCGTGGGCGTGCTGGGTGTGCGACGGCGAGCAGGGATAACGCCAGCAGCGGGCCGAGGGGGTAACGGCGGCCCCGGCGGCTGCGCGGGTCCGGGATGGTGTCCAGGAGTTCGGCGAGCGTGGGCAGATCGAACGGCTCGGCGGGCAGTCGGTGGGCAGGGGTCGGCGACGGTGACGTGTTTCAAGTGGCGGGAGAGCACGTCGATCGGGGATGATGGCACGCGAACGCGATCCCTGTTCTTGATCGACTGGCTAGACACCGACGATCATCGGGGGTCGCGTTCTTCATGTGCACCCTGGGGTGCCCTCAACACCTGCCTCATCGAGCCATCGAGCGTCCATCAACCGAGAACGCAAAGGCCTTGGGACTGGTTCGGCAACGCCGACGAACATCATGTGGAATTCCTCAGCACCCTCGGACCTCAGGGCGAACGCGTCCATATCAAAGCCAGCTTCCGCCCAGAAGATCCCCTCTGAAGAACCCGCAGGCATGCGGGACAAGGCTCACCCCAGGCAGATTTCCGCCGGATGTCGACAACGTCGGAGATGCGCGTCTGGGTGGCGCTCAGCCCGGACGGCATCCGGAACACGCGCCTGCCTGAAGGACCTGGTCGGCGCGCTCTGCGGCCTCGCGGGCCGCTCTTTCACACCCGCGGAATGGCCCCGCCAGGCAGATCTGCTGTGCGCGCGGGAAGGTGACCGTATGAGCAGGACCGACAAGACCCGGCCCTGGTGGGTGCGGATGGCCGACGCGCCCCTGACCACGTGCGTGCCCGTGCATGACCATCGTTTCGGGCCGTGCACGCTGCCGGAAGAGATCACCCCCGAGAGCGCCGACTGGCGCCGGGACGGCTGCTTCTGGGGCGCCCCCGGATACCACGTGCTCGTCCGTAAGACCCGGGGCGGGCACCGGGAGTGGTACTACATCTGCCGCCAGGAGCGCCGCCGCAGCCGTCACCAGGCGCGCCGCGAGCTGCGCGGCTATCAGGACGAGGACTGATCCGTCGCGGGCCTTTCCCGGGTATGCAGCGGATCCTCCGCCAGCCGGGTGAAGGCCCGCACCGCCCACTCCGGAAGGGGAGTCTCGCGGGGCGCGCCGGACAGGCGATCGACCTGCTCGCCCATGTCCTCAGCCAGTTTGGTCAGTTTCCGCGTGAGGTCTTTCTGCTGGAGGCGGCTCTGTTCGATGGGCTGGAGAAGCTCTTGGTGGACTCGTCTCCTGCCTAGCCGGAGGATCGGGTGCCTCTCCTTCGGTTCGGACGGGACCCCCTCGTACGCTTGCATGGATTCCCTCGCCTGGACGTATGAACGACCTCTCACCAGGACGGTACGGACCACGCGGCCGGGCGGCCAGGGACAGTTCGGTGACGGTAAGTGATCTTCCACTGCCGCCCAGGTGAGTGACGCTCGGTAATCACGCCTCTCGGGCGATCTTGTCGAGCAGTTCGCGCAGTTCGTCGCCGTACACGGCGGTGGCGGCGAGGGATTCGAAGGCGTCCTCGTGGGCGGCGAGCTCGGCCTCCGAGGTCAGCGTGAGGTCGCCGGTCAGGGTCTCGACCACGCTCGCGGTGCCGTCGTAGAGGGTGAAGCCGTGGAGCGGGAAGACCGCCGCCGGCGCCGTCCAGGGGATGACGCCGATCCGGACGTGGGGCAGCGCGGCGACCTGGGCCAGCCGGTCGAGCTGGGCGGGCATCAGGGACGCGGGGCCCGGACGGGTGCGGACCGCGCTCTCCGTCAGCAGGAACGCGAAGCGCCGCCCCTCCTCGTGGAGCACGGTCTGCGCCTCCATCCTGATCGCCGCGGCCTCGTCATCCGGGGCGTCGCGGCCGAGCGTCAGCGCGAGTCGTGCGTACTCAGGAGTCTGGAGCAGCGGCGGGATCATCGCCGGGGAGAACACCGCCATCCACCGCGAGGCGCGCGCCCGCGCGGCGAGCGCCGCTTCCCGTTCGGCCAGGGGTGTCGGTCGGTTCTCCACATCGAGGGTTGTATCACGGGGTTGATTTGTCGCAAGGATTGACTCATCCTATTGAGACAATGCTTGCGACAAACCTGGAGGGGTCATGTCGAGTGACGCGTTACAGCCGAAGGACCTGGCGCTGGCGGGTGCCTGGCTGTCCGGGCACGGGCTCGCCGAGGCGCGGCCGACACCGCTGCTCGCCGTCCGGCTCGCGGTGCGGCGGCGGGCGCGGCTGGCCAATCAGGTCCTGCTGGCCGCGCTGTTCATCGGGGCCGCGCTCATCCGCGTCACCTTCGGGTTCCGGCCGCAGCACGCGCTGCCCCTGCTGCTCCTGGCCGCGATGGTGGCCGCGCTGCTGCTGGCGCAGGTCCTGCTCGACCAGTGGGTGCGGCGGGTCGACCGGCGGGCCGGCGCGGCCCTGCCTCGGCGGACGGCCCACCTGGCCCAGCCCGGCTGGCGGACCCTGCTCGGCACGCCGCACGCCGCCTTCATGATCGCCACCTCCGGCGGCGCGATCGTCCTGGCGGCGAGCGCGCTGACCGTGCAGGACGCGACGGTGCGGCACTCGGCCCTCGTCCTGCTGGCCGGCCTGCTCGGGGTCGCCGCCGGGATCGCCCTGCAGCTCCGCGACCTGCTGGTCCGGCCGATCGTGGCGGAGGACGAGACGTCCCTGACGGCGGACGTCATCATGCGGGTCGAGGACGCGCGCGAGCTCACCGTCCCGAGCGTGCCGTGGACGCTCCCCGTGCTGCTGCTGTTCGGCTTCGCGCCCGTCTGGTGGGACGCCGCCGCCATCGCCCTCGTCATCGCCGGGGTTCTGGTGCTCGCGCTGATCAGCAAGCGGACGCCGTCGAGCGTCGCGGTCGCGCGTCAGGTCTTGAGCGTACGATGATCGTCATCGACACGGCGTCGCCCGTTCCCCCGTACGAGCAGCTGCGTGCCCAGCTCGCCGCGCAGATCCACGACGGCACCCTGCCCGTCGGCGCCCGGCTGCCCACGATCCGCCACCTCGCCGCCAACCTGGGCCTGGCCGTCAACACGGTCGGCCGGGCCTACCGGGAGCTGGAGGAGGCGGGCCTGATCGAGACCCGGGGCCGCGCCGGGTCGTTCGTGTCGGCCGCGGGCGAGGAGGGCCGCGAACGCGCCCGCCGCGCCGCCGCCGACTACGCGGCCGTGGTGTCCAGCGTCGGCATCGACCCGCACGAGGCGCTCCGCATCGTCGAGGCGGCCCTGCGGCACGCCGCTCCGGCCGAGTCCTGACCCTCATCACCCCTCCGGGCGGAGCTCCGCGCCGGTGATCGGCGATGACGCATGGTCTCCGCGTCCTCCTGTTCACCCTCTTGAGGGGCGGCCCCGCGTGTCCGATGAAATCGCCGAAGCACACGCTTCTCCCCTATCCCCGGGACCACGCAGCAGGTGGCGCTGAATCACCGGTAACTCTTATTGGTTGCCTGCCTCGGGTTCGATTCGGCGATCCGTCGGCCTTCGCCGTCGCGTTCTCGCCGCTCGACTTCCCCGAGTACAAGCGGTTCGGCGCGAAGGAACGGCGTGCGGGTCGTACCAGGCGCTGCTGGTGCTGGACGGTGCCCGGCTCACCTTCCTCCCCGGTGAGAAGGGGCGGAAGGAGTTCTCCGTGCCGCTGGCGGACGTCCGCGCCGTCGTCGTGATCCGCCCCAGGGGCACGCAGCGCTGACCAAAGGCGGTCCCGGCGGGGACTTCCGGCCCTGCAACGCGCCTTCTCCGCGAGGTGCCATAGAGGTAACCGGAGAAGGAGAATCCCCGATGCGTATGACCGTCGCGGACGTGATGACGACCGACGTCGTCTCCGTCACCGCCCCCACCCCGTTCAAGGACATCGCCGAAGCGCTCATCACCGGTGGCATCAGCGCCGTCCCGGTGGTGGACGACGACCGGCACGTGATCGGCATGGTGTCCGAAGCCGACCTCCTGCGTA
This sequence comes from Nonomuraea sp. NPDC049649, assembly GCF_040675175.1. Classification (NCBI taxonomy): domain Bacteria; kingdom Bacillati; phylum Actinomycetota; class Actinomycetes; order Streptosporangiales; family Streptosporangiaceae; genus Nonomuraea; species Nonomuraea sp. NPDC049649. The sequence goes on along the minus strand of NZ_JBFAOH010000002.1, from coordinate 45,555 downwards.
AGGAGGAGTTCCGGGAGCAGTTCTACGGCGAGGGCTACCGGCCGCCGCTGCGGGCCCGGCTGCGCCACCCCAAGGGGCGGCAGAAGGCCGAGGGCGAGACCGCCGCCGAACTGATGACCAGCCCCGCGATCACAGTCTCCCCCGAGGCGTCGGCGGTCGAGGCCGCCCGCCTGATGGAGGCGCACGCCGTCAAGCGGCTCGCCGTCGTCGACCGGGACGGCCGGCTGGCCGGCGTCGTCAGCCGCCGCGACCTGGTGAAGCTGTTCCTGCGCAGCGACGAGGAGATCGCCGCCGAGGTCCGGGACGACATCCTCGACCGCGCCCTGTGGGTGGAGACCTCGGGCGTCCGGGTGGACGTGCACCAGGGCGTCGTGACGCTGTCCGGCTCGATGCAGCGCCGCTCCGAGGCGGCCATCGCGGCCCGCATGACCGCCCGCGTCAACGGCGTGATCGACGTCGTCGACAAGCTCACCTGGGACCTGGACGACTCCGCGTGGGAGGCCCGGTGACCACCGTGAGAAAGCCCTTAAACACAGCAGAGGAGAACGCCATGACCACCCTCGTCGAGAACGTGATGACCACCGACGTCGCCTCCGTCAACCGCGACGCCTCCTTCCACGCCGTGGCCGAGCTGCTGATCAGCCGCGGCGTCAGCGGGGCGCCGGTCGTGGACGACGACAACTGCGTGGTGGGCGTCGTCTCCGAGGACGACCTGCTGGCCAAGCAGGAGTTCAAGCAGCGCTACTACGGCGACGACTACCGGCCGCCGCTGCGGGCCCGCATCCGCCACAGCACCCGGGCCGGAGGCGGCGGCTACCGCAAGTCGCTCGGCGAGACCGCCGGCGAGCTGATGACCAGCCCCGCCCGCGTCACCACCCCCGACACGCCGGTCGTCTCCGCGGCGCGCCTGATGGACCGCTACGGCGTCAAGCGCCTGCCCGTGGTCGACCAGGACGGCCGGCTGGTCGGCATCGTCAGCCGCCACGACCTGGTCAAGGTCTTCCTGCGCCCGGACGAGGACATCGAGCGGCAGATACGGCTGATCCTCCGCGCCGACACCCACAACCTGGACGTCACCGTCGACGAAGGCGTGGTCACCCTGGCCGGCACCCTGCCCGAGCGCAGCCGCGCCGCCGTGGCCGTCCGCCTGGCCGAGAACGTCGACGGCGTCGTCTCCGTACGCGACGACCTCAGCTGGAAGCACGACGACATCGGCGACATCCCCATCTGGGGCGGTGCGTGACCTGCTACGGGAGGCGGTCGCCGATGAGGGCGAGGCACTGGATGGCGGACAGGGCGAACTGCGCGGTGCCCGGCGTGAGCACCCACGGCGCGCCGGTGGAGGGGTTCAGCGTGGTCCGCACCTGCCCGGCCGACCAGTCGCGGTCATGTCCGTACTCCCACGGCAGGGACGGAGTGAGGAAGTGGCGCCAGGCGCGGGCGGCGTACGCGCCGTCCGCGAGCCGCGCCGCCGCGTAGGCGTCCAGGCGGGCGTGGGCCTGCCGGTGGCTAGGTCGTACCGCGCGTCCGCCTGGAGGAAGCCGCGCGGCAGCGCGGCGATCGACGCCATGCTCGTGAGCAGCTTGTCGCGGGCCTCCGCCGCGCGCGGCCCGTTCCGCTCCCACTCGGTGAACCAGGCGCCTGCCAGCGCGCCCCAGTCGGTGCGGACGCCGACGTCGAGCGCGGCCGGGTCAGGGGTGTACGAGTCGGTACGGATCTTGCGGAGCGGGTCCAGCATCAGGAACGTCCGCTCGGAATCGGCCAGTTCGCGCAGCAGGTCGCCGGCGCGTTCGTCGGCGGTGAGGTAGTAGAAGATCCGGCGGTAGAGGGCGTTGGCGATGCGGTGCTGCTTGCAGCTGTCTCCCCAGTGCGTGACCCCGTGCCGGGTGCCCAGGCCCGCCCACGGCCCCAGGTGGTAGACGTCGACCTCGCCGGTGTGGCGGGTCATGGCCTCGGCGAAGCGGAAGATGTCCGCGCGTCCCGAGCGCAGGAAGGCGTACCAGAGCCACAGGTCAGGCGAGAACTCCGAGTTCGTCCAGGCATGCCCGCCGACGTCGTAGCACCAGACCTGCCGGTCGGCGTCGAAGCTGTGCATGACATCGCCGTAGTGCCAGAAGCCGTACCAGTGGCGCTCGTCCACCTGGGAACGGTGGTAGTTGAACAGGAAGTCGAGGTGCTCCTCGATCTCTTTCTTGATCGGATGCGTACGGTCGACCGGCGCGAACAGCCCGCCGAACACCTTGGCCGCGACGAGCTGCCCGACCGGGTTGACCAGCTGGGGCGGGACGCGCACCTGGTCGGCCATCTCCCCCAGCCGCTCGCCGCTCGGGGTGGCGGGCAGCGCCCAGAAGGTCAGCTCGCTGCTGCGGGCGATGCCGTACGGGGTGGCGAAGCCGGGTTCGTAGTCCTCGTGCGTCAGGGCTAGCCCGTCCAGCTGCTTGCGGTGGGTGTCCTGGCCGAGGCCGTCGTGGTAGAAGCGCAGGTCCATCGGCTCGGCCTCCGGTGACCAGAGCCAGACCGTGACCTCGGCCGCGTCGGTGTGGGCGTCGTCGCGGACGTCCAATCGCGTCGGGTGCCGCTGCCAGAAGTCGCGCAGCCCGAAGGCCAGACCGCCGCTCGCCCCTCCTGCGTAACCGAGGCCGGGGGCCCGGCCGCCCTGGTCGACCGGGATCCAGGCGTAGCCCTTCCTGGTGCGTTTGCGGACGGTGAAGCCGCGGGAGGAGAGCTGGCTGAGCGTGTAGTCGCCCCACTCGGGCAGGTGGCCCAGTCCCTCGGCCACGGCGTGCCCCAGGTGGACTCCGCCGGTCCTCCGGGCTCGCCCTCCAGCCAGGTCAGTCGTACGGTCAAGGACCCTCCTCCGGCAGCTGATCGCCAATTCTCCCGCCTGCGACAGACGGCCGCGCAGGCGCGCGCTGCGGGGTGCGGTGGCCAGCGGCGCAAGCGTGGGCTGACGGTGCGGCGGTCAGCCACACAGGGGGCCCGATGAGGCGTGCGGTGGTCACCAAAGACGGCGCGCGTTGCGGGGTGCGGTGATCAGCTGCGGAGGCGGGCGTTGAGGCGTGTGGCCTGGCGCAGGAGGTGGTCGCGTTCAGGGAGGCTGGGCGCCGACCGGGCGGCGTCGGCGTAGAGGCGGGCCGCGGCGGGCAGGTCACCGTCGCGTTCGCGCAGGTAGGCGGCGACGGCGGCGTAGCGGGGCAGGGCGGGGTCGAGCTCCGCCAGGGCGGCCAGCCCGGCCCGCGGGCCGTCCGCCTCGCCGACCGCGACGGCCCGGTTGAGCCGGGCCACCGGGCTGCCGGTGATGCGGACCAGCTCGTCGTACCATTCGACGATCTGCACCCAGTCGGTCTCGTCGGCCGTCCGCGCGTCGGCGTGCAGCGCCGCGATGGCGGCCTGGGCCTGGAACTCGCCCAGGCGGTCACGGGCGAGCGCCGCCTGGAGCACGTCGACGCCCTCGGCGATGAGCCGGGTGTTCCACAGGCCGCGGTCCTGTTCGGCGAGGGGTACGAGCGAGCCGTCGGGCCGGGTCCGGGCCGGGCGGCGGGCGTGGTGGAGCAGCATGAGCGCGAGCAGACCGGCGGCCTCCTCGTGGCAGGTCATGGCGGCCAGCCGGCGGGTGAGCCGGATCGCCTCGGCGGCCAGGTCCACGTCGCCGGAGTAGCCCTCGTTGAAGACCAGGTAGAGCACGCGCAGCACGGTGGCCACGTCGCCCGGCTGGTCGAACCGGACACCAGAGACGGTCCGCTTGGCCCGGCTGATCCGCTGGGCCATGGTCGCCTCCGGCACCAGGTAGGCCCGGGCGATCTGTCGGGTGGTCAGGCCGCCGACCGCGCGCAGCGTGAGCGCGACGGCCGAGGCGGGGGTCAGGGACGGGTGCGCGCACAGGAAGTACAGCTGGAGCGTGTCGTCCGCCGCCTCGCCCGGCCCGGGCCCGGGTTCGGCCTCGGCGCGGGCCTCGCGGTCCCGCCGGGAGGCGTCGGCGCGGGCGGCGTCGAGGAACTTGCGCCAGGCCACCGTGACCAGCCAGCCCTTGGGGTCGCGCGGCGGGTCGTCCGGCCACACCCGCACGGCCTCGATGAGGGCTTCCTGGACGGCGTCCTCGGCCGCCGCGAAGTCGGCTCCGCGGCGGACGAGCACACTGATCACGGTGGGTGTCAGGGTCCGCAGCAGGGACTCGTCCACCGGGCCGGTCACTCCGTGGTGGGCGAGTGCGCGGTCAGGAACGGCCGCACCTCCAGCCATTCGTGGATCGGCTTGCCGCCCGCGCCCGGGGCGGCGGACAGTTCGGCGGCGAGTTCGAGCGCCCGCTCGTAGCTGTCGACGTCGATCACCATCCAGCCGGCGATGAGGTCCTTGGTCTCCGCGAACGGGCCGTCGGTGACCGGCGGCCGGCCCTCGCCGTCGTAGCGGACGAACGTGCCCTCCGGGGAGAGCGCCTGGCTGTCGACGTACTCGCCGGTGCTCTCCAGCCGGTCGGCGAAGTCCTGCATGTACTTCAGGTGGGCGGACAGCTCCTCGGGTGTCCACTGGTCCATCGGCACGTCGTTGACCGCCGCGGGCGCGCCTCGGTAGTGCTTGAGCAGCAGGTACTTGGCCATGATTTTCTCCTTGTCGCGGCACGGCCCATTGTGGCCGTGTTCACTGCGGGGACGGAGCCGCTTGCGCATTCTCGACATCCCCCGCGACATTTTTTTCCCCGGTCTTCAGAGCCGCCCCAGTGCCGACAGCCACTCCTCGACGGCCTCCGTCATGGACGGCGCCATCTCTTCCAGCATGGTGAAGTGGTCGCCCTTGACCTCCTTGGCGCACTGGGCGGCGGGCCACGACGACCGCCACCGCTCAGGGGCGGGCTGCGACAGCGGCGTGTCCGGGGTGATGAACAGGATCGGCGCCGACACCTCCTCCAGCGCGCACTGGCGGAAGAGCCGGTAGTAGCGGCCCATCGCGGACAGCCGGGCGTCGGAGAACGGGCCGAACTTGCCCTCGCGGTCGAACATCCCCCGCATCATGTCCGCGCCCAGGTCGTCGATGAGGGCGTCGTCCGGGAGGAACGTGTCCAGCAGCACCAGCCCGGCGGGCGGCAGGCCGCGCCGCTCCAGCAGGGAGGCGACCCGGTGCGCGAAGTTGCCGCCCGCGCAGTAGCCGAGCAGCGCGTACCGGCCGCCGGGCGGGACGGTTGCGGCCACGATCTCGGCCCAGAGGGAGACGGCGGCCTCGACGCTGTCCGGCAGGCTCTCGTCCTCGGCGTAGCCCTGCACCGGCAGCGCGTACAGGTCCCTGACGCCGCGGAAGGCCGCGCCCAGCCGGGCGAACTGGGCGGCGCCGCCGAGCGCCATCGGGGTGCTCATGCAGAACAGCGGCATGTCGGCGGGCCCGTCGGCCAGCTTGAGCGCGGGCGGCAGGGCGGGCAGGTCGGCGGGCGAGCCGAACCGGTCGCGCAGGGCGGCGGCGGCTTCGAGCAGCACCAGACCCTCGTGGACCCGGTGGGTGCGCATGGCCTGGCGCAGCAGGGTGCTGAGCCCGCCCTGCTCGCCCGTACGGCCGATCCGCCCGGACAGGTGGGCGGCCAGCGCGGACGGGCTGGGGTGGTCGAAGACCACGGCGGTGGGCAGGCGCACGCCGATGGCCTTGCTGAGGGCGTTGCGCAGCTCGACGGAGGTGAGCGAGTCGAACCCGGCCTCCAGGAAGTTCTGGTCGGCGTCGAACGTGTCCGCGCTCGCGTGGCCGAGGACCTTGGCCGCGTGCGTCCTGATGAGGTCGCGGAGCGCGGGCAGGCGTTCCTCCTCGGGCAGCGCGGCGAGCCCGGGGTCGGCCTCGGTGCTCTCCTCGCCGTCGTCCGCGGCCAGGATCTCCTGGACCTCGGGGAGGCCGCGCAGCAGCGGGCGGGGCCTGGCCATCGTGTAGGCGGGAGCGAACGCGGCCCAGTCGATGTCGGCGACCACCAGGTGCGACTCGTCCTGTCGTGCCGCGCGGTCGAGCACGGCGGCGGCCCGGCGCGGGTCCATGGCGCGCAGGCCGAGGCGGCGCAGCCACTCGCCGATCTCGCCGTCGGCCATCCCGCCGCCGTCCCAGGCGCCCCAGGCGATCGAGAGCGCGTGGCCGCCTCTGGCGCGGCGGGCGTGGGCGAGCGCGTCCAGCACGGCGTTGGCCGCCGCGTACGCCGCCTGACCGGCCTGGCCCCAGACCGCCGAGCCCGAGGAGAACAGCACGAACCGGTCGAGGGCGTGATCGAGCAGGGCGTCGAGGTTGGCCGCGCCCGCGACCTTGGCCTCGGCCACCGCGGCGAGTTCGGACACGGTGAGGTCGGCGAGCGAGACGCTGTCGTGGACGACTCCGGCGGCGTGGAACACGGCGGTGGGGGTGAGGCCGTCGAGCGCGGTGGCCAGGCTGTCGCGGTCGCTCACGTCGCAGGCGGTGATGGTGACGCGCGCGCCCAGCGCGGTGAGCTCGGCCTCCAGGTCGGCGGCGCCCGGCGCTGCTGGGCCGCGGCGGCCCAGGAGCACCAGGTGCTCGGCGCCGTGCTCCGCGAGGTGGCGGGCCACGTGCGCGCCGACGCCTCCGGTGCCGCCGGTGATGACGACCGTGCCGTGCGGGCGCCAGGTGTCGTCGGGGGCCGCGCCGGTGGCGCGGGTCATGCGCCTGCCGTACGCCTTGCCGTCCCTGATCGCGACCTGGTCCTCGTCGCCGGTCAGGGTGGCGAGCAGGGCGTCGAGGTCGGCGCCGCCCGGGGTGGCGGGCAGGTCGATGAGGCCGCCCCAGGTGGCGGGGTGGTCGAGGGCGAGTACGGTGCCGAGCCCCCAGACGGCGGCCTGGTACGCCGCGACCTCTGCGTGGTTCTCCGTGGCGACGGCGCCGCAGGTGACGGCCCAGAGCGGGGCGGTGATGCCGGCGGCGGCGAGGGCCTGGGCGGCGGCGAGCGTGGCGGCGGTGCCCCTGGTGAGCACGGGGTGCTCCGGGTGCGGCCGGTCGTCCAGGGCGGCCAGCGAGAGCACCCCGTCGAAGGCGGTCCCGTCACCGAGCGCGCTCCGGGTGAGGCCGGTGTCCGGCGCGTTCTGGTCCGGGCCGGTGTGCGGCATGCTCCGGGCGAGGTCGGCGTCGAGGACGGTCACGGTCGCGCCGCGCTCCCGTATGACGGCGGCCACCTGCTCGGCCAGGTCGGACGCCTGGCCGGTGAGTATGAGCCAGTGTCCGGTCAGTGACGCGTCCGGCTGGTCTTGGAGCAGGCGCCAGGACACCCGGTAGCGCCACGCGTCGAGGGTGGCCTCTTCGCGGCGGCGGCTCCGCCAGGCGGTCAGCGCGGGCAGCACCTTGCCGACGATCTCCGGCTCCAGGCCCACCCCGGGGTCGCCGCGCTCGGCGGCGGCCCAGAAGCCGTCGTCCTCGTGAGCGGCCTGGGTCCTGGTGGGGGTGATCCAGTAGCGGGTGTGCTGGAAGGCGTAGGTCGGCAGGTCCACGAGACGGCCGCCGGCAGGCCAGGTGACGGGGACGCCGCTGACGTGCAGCTCGGCGGCGGAGGCCAGGGCGCGTTCCGGGCCGCCGTCGTCGCGGCGGAGCGTGCCGGTGACGACGGCGGTGTCCCGGCCCAGCTCGTGCAGGGTTTCCTGCATGCTGCCGGTGAGCACCGGGTGGGGGCTGGACTCCACGAAGACGCCGTACCCCTCCCCGGCCAGCGTCGTCACGGCGCCGTGGAAGCCCACGGTCCGGCGCAGATTCTCGTACCAGTAGGCCGCGTCCAGCTCCGTGCCGTCGCACCACCGCCCGGTCACCGTGGACAGCAGCGGCAGGCCGGCGGCGTGCGGCCGGACGGGCGCGAGCTCGCGCAGCAGGCGGTCGCGCAGCTCCTCCACCTGGGCGGAGTGCGAGGCGTAGTCCACGGGCACGTGCCTGGCCCTGACGCCTTCGGCGGTGAGGTCGGCCACCAGCCGGTCGAGCGCCTGCGGTGGCCCGGACACCACGGCGGAGCGGGCGCCGTTGACGGCGGCGAGCGAGAGGTCGCCGAGCCTGTCCTGGAGCTCGCCGGCTGGCAGCGCGACCGACACCATGCCGCCGCGCCCGGCCAGCACCTCGCCGATGGCCTTGCTGCGCAGGGCGGCCACGCGGGCGCCGTCCTCCAGCGACAGGGCGCCGGCGACGACGGCCGCGGCGATCTCGCCCTGCGAGTGGCCGACGACCGCGTCGGGTTCGACTCCGTACGAGCGCCACAGTTCGGCGAGCGAGACCATCACCGCCCAGAGCGCGGGCTGGACGACGTCGACGCGGCGCAGCGCCTCCTCGTCGCCGAGCACGTCCTCGACCTTGCCCCAGCCGACGTACGGTTCCAGCGCCCGCGAGCAGGCGTGGAGCCGGTCGGCGAAGGCCGGTGACCGGTCGAGCAGTTCGAGGGCCATGCCGGTCCACTGGGAGCCCTGGCCGGGGAAGACGAGCGCGATCTTGCCGCGTGCCTCGGCGGTGCCGTGCGGGCCGGGGGCGCCGCCATCGGCGAGGGCGCGCAGGTCGGCGCGGAGGCGGTCGGGGTCGGCGCCGACGAGGACGGCGCGGTGCCGGTACGGGGTCCGGGCCGCGAGGGTGCGGGCGACGTCGGCGGGCGGGGTCGTCGGGTGCTGGTCGAGGTGGTCGGCGAGGCGTGCGGCCTGGTCGCGCAGGGCCTGCTCGGTCTTGCCGGAGAGGACCCAGGCCGTGGGGCCTGACTGGAGCGCGGGTGCGGGTTCGTCCTCGGCGGGGTGTTCGAGGATGACGTGGGCGTTGGTGCCGCTGACGCCGAAGGACGACACCCCGGCGCGGCGCGGCCGGTCCAGCTCGGGCCAGGGCTTCGCGTCGGTGAGGAGGCGTACGTGACCGGCGGACCAGTCGACGTGCGACGACGGCGTGCCGACGTGCAGGGTGGGCGGCAGCACCCCGGCGCGGAGCGCCGAGACGGTCTTGATGATCCCGGCGACGCCGGCCGCCGCCTGGGTGTGGCCGATGTTGGACTTGATCGAGCCCAGCCAGAGCGGCCGGTCTTCAGGACGGTCCTGCCCGTACGTGGCGAGCAGCGCGTGCGCCTCGATCGGGTCGCCCAGCGTGGTGCCGGTGCCGTGCGCCTCCACCACGTCCACGTCGGCGGGGCCGAGCCCGGCGTTGGTGAGGGCGCGGCGGATCACCCGCTGCTGGGACACGCCGCTGGGCGCCGACAGGCCGTTGCTGGCGCCGTCCTGGTTGACCGCCGTGCCGGTGACCAGCGCCAGCACGGGGTGGCCGTGGCGGCGCGCGTCGGACAGGCGTTCCAGCAGCACCAGACCGGCGCCCTCGCCCCACCCGGTGCCGTCGGCGTCGTCGGAGAACGCCCGGCACAGGCCGTCGCGTGACAGGCCGCGCTGGCGGCTGAACTCCACGAACACGTCCGGCGTGGACATCACGGTCACGCCGCCCGCCAGCGCCATCGCGCTCTCCCCGCGGCGCAGTGACTCGCAGGCCAGGTGGAGCGCGACGAGCGAGGACGAGCAGGCGGTGTCGACGGTGATGGCCGGGCCCTTGAGCCCGAACACGTAGGAGATCCGGCCGGAGATCACCGACGTGGCGTTGCCGGTGAGCAGGTGGCCCTCCGCCTCGGCCCCGGCGGCGGTGCCGTACCCGCTGTCGAAGGCGCCCACGAACACGCCCACCGGGCTGCCCTTGAGCGCGGCCACGTCCAGCCCGGCCCGTTCGAACGCCTCGTACGCCACCTCCAGCAGCATGCGCTGCTGCGGGTCGGCGGCCAGCGCCTCGCGCGGCGAGATGCCGAAGAACCCGGCGTCGAAGTCGCCCGCGCCGGCCACGAAGCCGCCCTCCCGGGTGTAGCTGGTGCCGGGGCGGCGGCCGTCCGGGTCGTAGAGGGCGTCCAGGTCCCAGCCGCGGTCCTCGGGGAAGGCGCCGATGGCGTGCCTGCCCTCCGCGACGAGCCGCCACAGCCCTTCCGGGTCGCGGACGCCGCCGGGGAAGCGGCAGCTCATCGCGACGATCGCGATGGGCTCCCGGCTCTCCTGCTCGATCTCGCGCAGCCGCTGCCTGGCCCCGTGGAGGTCGGCGGTGACCCGCCGGAGGTATTCGAGGAGCCGCTGTTCATCCGCCACGTCGTCTCACCTTCCGAGGGGTTCAGAGACCTTTGTCGATCAGCGCGAGCAGCTCGTCGGCGCTGGCTGTCTCGATGCCGCCGGTGCCGCCGCCGTGCTCTCCCCGCCAGCGGGTGAGCATCCCGTCGAGCCGGTCCGTGACGATGGACCTGGTCTCCTCGTCGGCGTCGAACCCGGCCAGCAGGGCGGCGATCCGGTCCAGCTCGCGCAGCACCTGCTGGTCGCCGGGCGCGTCGGGGGCCAGCTCGCCCAGCACGAACTCGGTCAGCGCGGCCGGCGTCGCGTAGTCGAACACGAGCGTGGACGGCAGCTGCCTGCCGGTGGCCGCGCTCAGCCGGTTGCGCAGCTCGACGGCGGTCAGCGAGTCGACGCCGAGATGCTCGAACGTCTGGTCCGCCGCCACCTCCTCCGCCGAGCCGAAGCCGAGCACCTCCGCGACCTGGCCGAGCACCAGGCCGCCGACGTGCTTCCGGCGGTCCTCCTCCGCCATCCCGGCCAGCCGCGCCGCCAGATCGGCCTGCTGCCCGCGTGATGCCGGGGCGCGGCGGGGGCGGTGGCCGGGCAGCAGGCCGCGGAGCAGCGGCGGCAGCGCGTCGCCCCGCGCGGCCAGCGCCTTGACGTCGAACCTGGCGGGCACGAGCACCGGCTCCGGCCGGGCGAGCGCGGCGTCCAGCAGGCCGAGCCCGTCCTCGGCGGAGAGCGGCACCACGCCTTCGCGCGCCAGCATGGCCAGCTCGGCCTCGTCGAGCCCGTCGAGCATGCCGCCCGCCCACGGCCCCCAGGCCAAAGAGAGCGCGGGGAGCCCTGCCGCGTGGCGGCGGCGGGCGAACGCGTCGAGGTGGGCGTTGGCGGCGGCGTAGTTGCCCTGGCCGGAGCTGCCCGCCGTACCGGCCAGGGACGAGAAGAGGACGAACGCCCGCAGGTCGTGCCCGCGGGTGAGCTCGTGCAGGTGCCGCACGGCCTCGGCCTTCGGGCGCAGTACGTGGTCGAGACGGTCGGGGGTGAGGGCGCCGATGACGCCGTCGTCCAGGACGCCCGCGCAATGCACGACGGCGGTCAGCGAGCGGCCGTCGAGCAGGGCGGCCAGGGCGGTCCGGTCGGCGGCGTCGCAGGCGGCGAGTTCGACCTCGGCGCCCAGTTCCGTCAGCTCCGCCAGGAGCTTGGCGGCGCCGGGGGCGTCGGGGCCGGAGCGGCTGGTGAGCAGCAGGTTGCGTGCGCCGTGCCTGGTCACGAGGTGTCTGGCGACGGCGCTGCCGAGCGCGCCGGTGCCGCCGGTGATCAGTACGGTGCGGTCGGGGTCGAGCGGGGCCGGGACGGTGAGGACGACCTTGCCGATGTGCCGGGCCTGCTGCATGTGCCGGAAGGCGTCCTTGGCCTCCCGGAGGTCCCAGCAGGTGCGCGGGTGGTGGTGCAGGTGGCCTGCGGCGAACAGCTCCAGCAGGTGGCGGAGCATCTCGCCGATCCTGGCCGGGCCGGCGTCACCCAGGTCGAAGGGGGTGTAGCCGGGGGTCCCGGTGCGCAGGTCCGTTTTGCCCATCTCGATGAAGCGCCCGCCGGGCTTGAGGAGGTTGAGTGAGGCGTCGGTGAACTCTCCTGCGAGGCTGTTGAGGACGACGTCCATCTGGGGGAACTTGTCGGCGAAGCCGAGGGTGCGGGAGCTGGCCAGGTGCTCTTGGTCCAGGCCGGTGGCGGGCCACTTGCTCTCGCTGGCGGATCCGTACACCTCCGCGCCCAGATGACGGGCGATCTGCACCGCGGCCATGCCGACGCCGCCCGCAGCGGCGTGGATGAGGACCTTCTCGCCCGGCTGGAGTGCGGCCAGGTCCACCAGGCCGTAGTACGCGGTCAGGAACGCCACCGGGACCGCCGCCGCCTCCGCGAACGTCCAGCCCTCCGGGACGGGGGCGATCTGGCGGTGGTCGGTGACGGCCAGCGGGCCGAAGGCGCCGCCGTCGAAGAGGCCCATCACCCGGTCGCCCGCGGTCAGGCCGGTCACGCCGGGGCCGATCTCGGTGACCACGCCGGCGCCCTCCATGCCCATCGGGCCGCTCTCCCCCGGGTACATGCCGAGGGCGTTGAGCACGTCACGGAAGTTCACCCCGGCCGCGCGGACCGCGATCCGGACCTCGCCGTCCTTGAGCGGCGCGGCGGCCTCCGGGGCGGGGACGGCGGCGAGGGCGTCGAGGCTGCCCTTGTCCTCGCTGTCCACCCGCCACACGTCCGAAGGCGGGGTGAGCACGGCGGGCAGGCGGCCGAGCCGGGCCGCCTGTACCTTGCCCTCGCGGACCCTGACCTGCTCCTCACCGGCGGCGAACGCGGCCAGGACGAGGTCGGCGTCGTCGTCGCCTGCCTCGGCGAGGAGGAACGTGCCGGGGTGTTCGGCCTGGGCCGACTTGACCAGGCCCCAGACTGCGGCGGTGGCCGGGTCTGCGGCGTCCCCGGTGACGACGGCCAGCCTGGCGCCCTGGGGGCGGTCCTCTCCGAGCCAGTTCTGGAGCAGGGTGAGTGCCTGTGGCAGGTCGCCGTCCACCCGTGCGAGCAGGGTTTCGTTCTCCGCCAGGTCGTCGGGGATCGGGGCACCGGGGGTGAGCAGGCGGTGGCCGCCGGTAGGTCTGCCCGGTGCCACGGGGGCCCAGTCGAGCTGGTAGAGGAAGGTCGACGGCTGGGTGAGCTGGTCGGCCGACACCTCGCGCAGGGCGAGCGCGCCGATCGACACCACGGGGTTGCCCGCCTCGTCCGCCGCCTCGATGGCGAAACCGTGGGCGGTGGGGGTGAGGTGGACGAGGAGCTTGGTGGCGCCGGTGGCGTGCAGGGTGACGTCGGTCCAGGCGAAGGGGAGCTGTACTCCGTCCGTGCCTGCGAGTTCTATGCCGTGCAGGGCGGCGTCGAGCAGGGCCGGGTGGATGCCGAAGCCGGTTTCGTCGCGTTCGGGCAGTGTCACCTCGGCGAAGACGCCTTCCGGAGTGGTCCAGGCGGCGGTCATGCCCTGGAACAGGGCGCCGTAGGTGACGCCCTGTTCGGCCAGGCGGTCGTAGAAGCCGTCCAGGTCTGCCGGGGCGGCTCCGGGTGGCGGCCAGGCGCCCATCTGGTCGGCGGTCGTGGTCTCTGGGGTCAGGGTGCCGTCGGCGTGACGGGTCCACACTCCTTCAGCGGTGCGCGAGTGGATGGACACGGCGCGGCTGCCGTCCTCTTCGGGGGCGTGGACGTTCACGTGGAGAGCGACGGGGTCGTGGGTGAGCGGGAGCGGGGCGTGCAGGGTCAGGTCTCGGAGTGTGGGGCAGCCTGCTTGGGCTCCGGCGTGGAGGGCCAGGTCTACCCAGGCGGTGCCGGGGAGCAGGGCGGTGCCCAGGATGGTGTGGTCGGCCAGCCACGGATGGGTCTTCAGCGAGACCTGGCCGGTGAGCAGGAGTTCGTCGCGCTCCGGGACCGGGACCAGCGCCCCGGCCAGCGGGTGACCACCGGCCAGCTGCCCGAATCCGGTCGCATCGCCCGGCCCGGCAGCCTTCGGAGCAAGCCAGAAACGGCGGCGCTGGAACGGATATGTCGGCAGATCAACCCGGCGTGGTCGCAGCGGAGCGTAGAAGGCGTCCCAGTCCACCTCGACGCCACGGGCGAAAGCGCGGCCCACCGCAGTCACCAGCGCCCGCACCTCCGATTCCTCGCGGCGGCCGGAGGTCGGGATGTAGGCGATGCTGTCGCCGGTGGTCTGCGGACCGAGCCCGGACAGCGCGCGCCCCGGGCCCACTTCCAGGCAGGTCACCACTCCGGCCTCGGCCAGCGCCGCGACCCCGTCGGAGAAGCGGACGCTCTGGCGCACGTGGGCGACCCAGTACTCCGGATCCGTCAGCCGCTCCCCCGCCGCTGTGCCGTCCAGGTTCGACATCACCGGGACCTGCGGCGGACGGAAGGTCAAAGACTGTGCGACCTGGCGGAACTCGGCCAGCATCGGCTCCATCAGCGCCGAGTGGAAGGCGTGGCTGACCGGCAGGCGGCGGCAGCGTACTCCTTGGGCGGCGAGCTGGTCGGCGGCGGCGAGCACGGCTTCTTCCGGGCCGGACAGCACCAGGGCCGCTGGGCCGTTCACTGCCGCGATCTCCACCTCAGGCCCGAGCAGCGGCTTGACCGTCTCCAGGCCGGCCGAGACTTGGACCATCGCCCCGCCGGACGGGAGTTGCTGCATCAACCGGCCCCGTGCCGCCACCAGCTTGCACGCGTCGGTCAGCGACAGCACCCCGGCCACGTGCGCCGCCGCCAGCTCGCCGATCGAGTGGCCCAGCAACACATCCGGCTGCATGCCCCACGACTGCAGGAGCTGGGCGGTGGCCACCTCGATCGCGAACAGCCCGCACTGGGTGAACTGGGTCTGATCCACCCGCTCGGGGTCGGACCAGATCACCTCACGGATCTCGTCCTGGCCGAACCCGGCCAACGCCTCTTCCAGCGCTCGGGCGAACACCGGGAACGTCTGGGCGAGTTCGCGTCCCATGCCGAGGCGCTGGCTGCCCTGGCCGGGAAAGAGCCAGGCGGTCTTGCCCTCCACCACCGCATCGGTGATCAGCGGAGCCGACAGCAGCTCCGCCCGATCGGCGGCCACCAGCACAGCTCTCCGCTCAAGCGCGTCCCGGGTGGTCACGAGCGAATGGCCGACGTCCGCCGGCGACACCTCCGGCAGCGTCGCTCGCAGCCGCTCGGCCACAGCGGTGAGCCCGGCCTCGCTCCGCGCCGACAGCATTACGGGCACCGGCCAGCCAAGCTCCACGTCCCTCGCCGTGTCGGAGGGAACGTTCTCGGGCGCCTGCTCCAGGATGACGTGCGCGTTCGTACCGCTGATCCCGAAGGACGACACCGCGCCGCGGCGCGGCCGGTCGCGGCGGGGCCACTCGACGGCACGTCCGGGCAGCCGGATGTCGCCCTGCGTCCAGTCCACGTGGGAGGTCGGCTCGTCGACGCCGAGCGTGGCGGGGACGACCCCGTGCCGCAGAGCCAGCACCATCTTGATGATGCCCGCCACGCCGGCGGCGGCCTGGGTGTGACCGATGTTCGACTTGACCGAGCCCAGCCAGAGCGGCGCCTGACGCCGCTGCCCGTACACCGCGAGCAGGGCCTGCGCCTCGATCGGGTCGCCGAGCGTGGTGCCGGTGCCGTGGCCTTCGACCAGGTCCACCTCGTCCGCGGTCAGCCGGGCCCTCTCCAGAGCGCGGGCCAGCACCTCCCGCTGCGCCGCCTGGGAGGGCGCGGTGAGCCCGTTGGAGGCGCCGTCCTGATTCAGCGCCGAGCCGCGTACCACCGCCAGGACCGGATGGCCCAGTTCCTGAGCCCGTGACAGCGGCTCCAGCAGCACCATCCCGGCGCCTTCGGAGAACACCGTCCCGTCCGCGGCCTCGGCGAACGCCTTGATCCGGCCGTCCGGGGCCAGCCCCCGCTGCCGCGAGAACTCCACGAACACCTCAGGGGTCGACAGCACCGTCACCCCGCCCGTCAGCGCCATCGAGCACTCGCCGCGCCGCAGCGCCTCACACGCCAGGTGCAAGGCCACCAGCGACGACGAGCACGCCGTGTCCACCGTCACCGCCGGACCCCGCAGGCCGAAGGCGTACGACAGGCGTCCGGACATCACGGCGGTGGACGAGCCGGTGAGCAGGTGGCCTTCGACCCCGTCCTGGCCCGCGCCGAGGCCGTAGCCGCTGGAGGCCGCGCCGATGAACACGCCGGTGTCGCTGCCGCGCAGCGCGCCGGGCCGGATGCCGGCCCGCTCGAACAGCTCCCACGCGCCCTCAAGCAGCAGCCGCTGCTGGGGGTCGGAGGCGAGCGCCTCGCGGGGGCTCATGCCGAAGAACTCGGCGTCGAAGTCGGCGACGTCCTCGATGAACCCGCCCCTGGTGACGTAGGAGGTGCCGGTGGCGTCGGGGTCGGGGTCGGCCAGGCCGTCCAGGTCCCAGCCGCGGTCGGCGGGGAACGGGGTGATGGCCTCCTTCTCCGATTCGAGCACCTGCCACAGGTCTTCGGGGCCGCGCACGCCGCCGGGCAGGCGGCAGGTCATGGAGACGATGGCGATCGGCTCGTGGTCCTTGTCCTCGCGCTCGCGGAGCCGCCGGTTGGCCCGCTGCAGGTCGGCGGTGGCGCGTCTGAGGTAGTCGCGGAGCTTGTCGTCGTTGGCCATGCCGTCCCGCCTCATGATTGGGTGCCGAGCTCGTTGTCGAGGATTCCGAACAGCTCGTCGTCGCTGTCCGGGTCGAACTCCTGTGCGTCGTCCGCGTGGGCGTCGGTCCACCGCCGCAGCAGGGCCCGCAGCCGGGCCGTCACCCGGGCGGCGTCGTCGCCGGGCACGGCGGCCAGGGCCGACTCCAGCCGGTCCACCTCGTCCAGGACGTCCTGCGCGGGGTCGTGGCGGGTTTCCGGGGAGAGTTCGGACCGCAGGTGCTCGGCCAGCATGCGGGGTGTCGGGTGGTCGAAGACCAGGGTGGACGGCAGCCGCAGCCCGGTGGCGGCGTTGAGCCGGTTGCGCAGGTCCACGCCGGTCAGCGAGTCGAACCCGAGCTCCTTGAACGCGCGGTCCGGCTGCACGGCGTCGGAGCCGGAATGCCCGAGGACGTTCGCGGCGTGCGCGCAGACGAGCTTGGTCAGGTCGGCCTCGCTCAGGTCGGCGAGATCGCCCTCGGCCGGGGCTCCGGCGGCGCGGGAGGCGCGCGGCGCGACGAGGCCCGCGAGCAGGGCGGGCACCGGGCCGGACCGGAAGGCGGCCAGGTCGAGCGGCGTGGCCACGAGGAGCGGTTCGTCCACGTTCCAGGCGGCGTCGAACAGGGTGAGCGCCTGGTCGGTGGTGAGGGTACCGAGTCCGGAGCGGCCGATGCGGTCGACCTCGGTGCCCTCCAGGTGCGCGGTCATGCCGCTGCGCTCCTCCCACAGCCCCCAGGCGAGCGACTGGGCGGGCAGGCCGCGTGCTCTGCGGTGGGCGGCGAGGGCGTCCAGCGCGGCGTTGGCGGCGGAGTAGGCGGCCTGGCCGGCGGGGGCGAGCAGGGAGGCTGCGGAGGAGTAGAGGATGAAGGCGTCGACGTCACCGGCCAGCTCGTGCAGGTTCCAGGCAGCCACCGCCTTGGAGGCCAGTACCGCTTCCAGCCGTTCGGGTGTCAGCGATTCGATCACGCCGTCGTCGAGGGTGCCTGCGCAGTGGACCACGGCCGTCAGCGGTCGTTCCTGCAGGACCTGTGCGAGGGCGTCGCGGTCGGCTGCGTCGCAGGCGGCGATCTCCACCTGTGCGCCCAGTTCCTCCAGCTCTGCCCGGAGTTCGGCCGCGCCCGGCGCTGCCTCGCCGCGTCGGCTGAGCAGCAGCAGGCGGCGTGCGCCGTGGGACTGGACGAGGTGGCGGGCCACCAGCCCGCCGAGCGTGCCCGTGCCGCCCGTGATCAGCACCGCGCGGTCCGGGTTGAGTACGGGGGGGATGGACAGGACGAGCTTGCCCACGTGCCCGGCTCGTTGCATGAGCCGGAACGCCTCGGGTGCCCTGCGTACGTCCCACGTTCGTACGGGCAGCCGCTCGAAGGCTCCCTGGCGGAACAGCTCCAGCACCTTGCCGAGGATCACCTGGATGCGGTCCGGGTCTACGGCGATCAGGTCGAAGGCGGTGTAGCCGGGGATGCCGGTGCGCAGGTCGGTCTTGCCCATCTCGATGAAGCGCCCGCCCGGTTTGAGCAGGCCGAGCGAGGCGTCGGTGAACTCTCCGGCCAGGCTGTTCAGCACGACGTCCATCTGCGGGAACTTGTCCGCGAAGCCGAGCGTGCGGGAGCTGGCCAGGTGGTTTTCGTCCAGGCCGGTCGCGGGCCACTTGGCCTCGCTGGCGGTCCCGTACACCTCCGCGCCCAGATGACGGGCGATCTGCACCGCCGCCATCCCCACGCCGCCCGCAGCGGCGTGGATGAGGACCTTCTCCCCCGGCTGGAGTGCGGCCAGGTCCACCAGGCCGTACCAGGCCGTGGCGAAGACGCCCGCCACCGAGGCCGCGTCCGCGTACGACCATCCGTCGGGGATCGGCGCGAGCAACCGGTGGTCGGTGATCACTGAGGGGCCGAACGCGCCGTCCATCAGACCCAGAACCCGGTCGCCCACGGCCAGCCCGGACACGCCGGGACCCACCTCGGTCACCACGCCCGCGCCCTCGCCGCCCATCGGGGTGCCGCGCTCCGGGACCATGCCGAGGGCCACGACGAGATCGCGGAAGTTCATGCCGGCGGCCCGGACTCCGACGCGGACCTCGCCCTCTTCAAGCGGCCGGTCCTCGACGGGCACCAGAGCCAGGGCGTCCAGCGTGCCGGGCTCGGGAGCGTCGAGACGCCAGGGGCCAGGAGGTGGCAGCAGGGCCGGAGTACTGGCGGCGCGGGCCAGCCGGGGCAGCAGGACCACGCCGTCCCGGACCGCGACCTCGGGCTCCTCCTCCAGCGCGGCCAGCACGTCGGCCACCGGGACCTCTCCCCCGGCGGGGTCGAGGTCCAGCAGCGCGAACCGGCCGGGATGTTCCGCCTGCGCGCCTCGTACCAGACCGTGGACGGCCGCACCCGCGGGGTCCTCGGCCGCGCCGACGGAGACCAGCACCAGCAGACCGGGGGCATCGCCGGCGAGCCTGGCCAGGACGGCGTCGAGCGCCGCACGGGCGGCCGACGAGATGTCCGGCCCGGCAGGGAGCGCGAGGAACTCGATCTCGGCCGCGCCGGTGTCGTCCGTGCCCAGCCCCGCGGCGGTCAGGGCCGCGGCGGCGGCGCCGTCTCCGGTGACCTTGGTGCGGCGGGGAGGGTGAGCGTGGTACGGGGAGGGGGTGCGGTCGAGGCGGTAGAGGTGGTCCAGGTTCGGGCCCTCGGCGGGGCGCGAGACGAGCGAGTCCACCGAGGCCACCGGCCGTCCGTCTACATCGGTCACGTACACGCTGAGCTCGCCGGAGGAAGACCGGGACAGCCGCACCCGCAGCCGGGTGCTCTCCGTCGGCCGGACGCGCACGCCGGACCAGGAGAACGGCAGGCCGGGGCTGCCGGACAGCAGCAGGGACTCCACGTGCAGGGCGGCGTCGAGCAGCGCCGGGTGCAGCCCGTAGCCCGCCGTCGCGGTGCCGTCGGGCAGGGCGACCTCCGCGTACGCCGTCTGGTCCTGCACCCAGGCGGCCACGACACCCTGGAAGGAGGGGCCGTACTCCAGGCCGTGCCCGGCGAGCGTGTCGTAGAAGCCGTCCAGGTCCGCGGGGGTCGCGCCGGGCGGCGGCCAGACCTCGCCGTCGATGGAGGCGGGCGGCTCGTCCCCTGCCAGGGTGCCGGTGGCGTGGCAGGTCCAGGGCGCGTCGTCGTCGTGGCGGGCGTACACGCCGACCGCGCGGGTGCCGTCGTCGCCGGGCGGGCCGAGCACGACCTGGAGCCGTACGGTGGCGTCGAGGGCGATCGTCAGTGGGGCCCGCAGGGTCAGCTCCTCGACCCGGCCGTGCCCGGTGCTCCGGCCGGCGTGCGCGGCCAGCTCCACGTAGGCGGTGCCGGGCAGGATGATCCGTCCCGACACCTCGTGGTCGGCGAGCCAGGGGTGCGACGACAGCGACAGCCGCCCGGTGAGCACCAGCTCGTCCGTCCCGGCCACCTGGACGGCGGCGCCCAGCAGGGGGTGGCCCGCCTCGGCCAGGCCCGCGGACTCGAGGTTCGCGCGGTCCTCTCCGTCGAGCCAGTAGTGCTCGCGCTGGAAGGCGTACGTGGGCAGCGGCGCCGACGGGCCGTCACCGAGCAGCGGCGACCAGTCCACGGCCGCGCCGTGCGCGTGCGCTTCGGCGGCCGAGAGCGCGAACCTGGCCAGCGTGCCCTCGTCGCGGCGGAGCGTGCCGAGCACGGTGGCGCCCGCCGCGGTCTCCTGCACCGCGTACGTGAGCACGGGGTGCGCGGTGACCTCGACGAACAGCCCGTGCCCGGTGCCCGCCAGGTGCTCGACGGCCTGCTCGAACAGCACCGGCGAGCGCAGGTTGGTGTACCAGTAGTCCGCGTCCAGGGCGCGGGTGTCGATCGGCTCACCGGTGACGGACGAGCAGAACGGCACCTCCGCCGCGCGCGGCCGCAGCCCGGACAGCAGCTCCGGCAGCCGGTCGCGCAGCGGCTCGACCAGGGGGCAGTGGGAGGCGTAGTCGAGCGGCTGGATGCGGTTGGTGCGCACACCGTCGGCCTGGAGCCGTTCCTGGAGCTCGTCGAGCGCGCCGGGCTCGCCGGTGACGACGACGCCGCCGGGCGCGTTCACCGCGCCGATCCACACCCGGTCCGCCCACGGCTCGATGCGCGCGCGGGCCTCGCCGGCGGGCAGCGCGACGGCCATCATGCCGCCGGTCCCGGCCAGGAGCTCGGCGATGAGGCGGCTGCGCTGGGCCACGACCTTGGCGCCGTCCTCGACGCTCAGGGCTCCGGCGACGACCGCGGCGGCGATCTCGCCCTGCGAGTGGCCGACGACCGCGTCCGGTTCGACCCCGTACGAGCGCCACAGCTCGGCCAGGGCGACCATGACCGCCCACGAGGTGGGCTGGACGACGTCCATGCCGGTCGGTGCGGTGGTGCCCGGGTCCGCGCGCAGCAGGTCGGTGAGTTTCCATCCGACGTACGGGGCGAGCGCGGCCTCGCATTCCTGGATGCGGGCGGCGAAGGCGGGCGCCGTGTCGAGCAGGTCGCGCAGCGCGCCCGGGGCGACGGAGGTCTGGCCGGGGAAGACGAAGACGATCCTGGGGTCGGCCGCGGCGGTGCCGGTCGCGACGCCGGGCGCGCCGGGGTCGGCCGCGGCGACGGCGCGCAGGCCGGTGAGCAGTTCGTCGCGGTCGCGGCCGATGACGACGGCCCGCTGTTCGAAGGGGGTCCTGGCGCGGGTCAGCGTCCGCGCCACGGCGTCAGGGGTCGTGCCGGGGTCGTTCTCCAGGTGCCGGAGCAGCTTGGCGGCCTGGGCGGTGAGCGCCTGGGGCGTGCGGGCGGACACCGGCCACGGCAGGACCGGGTAGTCCCGCGCGGGCGGTTCCGGCTCGGTTTCCGGGGCCTCCTCCAGGATGAGGTGGGCGTTGGTGCCGCTCACGCCGAAGGCCGAGACTGCCGCCCGGCGGGGCCGGTCCGGGGTGGCGGGCCACGGCTCGTTCGCGGTGGCCAGGACGACGCCGCCGCCGGACCAGTCGACCTTGGGGGTGGGTTCGGCGACGTGCAGGGTACGGGGCAGGACGCCGTGGCGCAGGGCGAGCAGCATCTTCATGACGCCCGCCACCCCGGCTGCCGCCTGGGTGTGCCCGAGGTTCGACTTGATCGAGCCCAGCCGGAGCGGCGCGCCGCTCCGGTCGGCCCCGTACACAGCCATGAGGGCCTGCGCCTCGATGGGGTCGCCGAGCACGGTGCCGGTGCCGTGCGCCTCCACGGCGTCGATGTCGGCGGGGGTGAGCCCGGCGTCCGCCAGGGCCTGGCGGATGACCTTCTGCTGGGAGGGGCCGTTGGGGGCGGTGAGCCCGCTGCTGGCGCCGTCCTGGTTGGCGGCGCTGCCGCGGATGATCCCCAGGATGCGGCGGCCGTTGCGGCGGGCGTCGGACAGCTTCTCCAGCAGCAGCATGCCGGCGCCCTCGGCCCAGCCGGTGCCGTCGGCGTCGGCCGAGAACGCCTTGCAGCGGCCGTCCGGCGACAGGCCGCGCTGCCTGCTGAACTCGATGAACGTCGAGGGCGTGGACATGACGGTCACGCCGCCCGCCAGGGCGAGCGCGCACTCGCCGCGGCGCAGCGCCTGCACGCCCAGGTGCAGCGCCACCAGGGAGGACGAGCAGGCGGTGTCCACGGTGATCGCCGGGCCTTCGAGCCCCATGACGTAGGCGACGCGGCCGGTGGCGACCGCGCCGTCGCTGCCGTTGCTCAGGTAGCCGCCGACGTCCTCGCGCGAGGAGACGCGGGTGCCGTAGTCGTGGTAGATGACGCCCGCGTACACGCCGGTGGCGCTGCCCCTGGCCCCGGCCGGGTCGATGCCCGCGTCCTCGAACGCCTCCCACGAGGTCTCCAGCAGCAGCCGCTGCTGCGGGTCCATGGCCAGGGCCTCGCGCGGGCTGATGCCGAAGAACGCGGCGTCGAACCAGGCGGCGTCGTGCAGGAACCCGCCCTGGCGGGTGTAGCTCTTGCCGGGCGCGTCGGGGTCGGGGTCGTACAGGGCGCCGGTGTCCCAGCCGCGGTCGGCGGGGAAGCCGGTGGTCGCGTCGGCGCCCGACTCCAGCAGCCGCCAGAGCGCCTGCGGGGTGTCGGCGTCGCCGGGGAACCGGCAGCCCATGCCGATGACCGCGATGGGTTCGGCGTACTCCTGGAGCCGGCGGCGCGCCTCGCGCAGGTCGGTGGTCGCGCGGCGGAGGTAGTCGAGGAGCTTGGCCTCGTTTTCCATATGCGTCACCTCTTCTGGCGGGCGACCAGGTCCTCAAGGTCGCGTACGAGGTCAGCGGGGGACGGCGCGGACACCGCGTCGTCGCGCAGGTCGGCGGCGCGCGAGGTGTACGAGGGCTCGTCGAGCAGGCGCACCAGGCCCGCGCGCAGGGTTTCCGGGGTGAGCTCGGCGGGCTGCACGGTGATGCCGGCGCCCTGGAGCGCGAGGGCGTCCGCGATGCCGCGCTCGTCGTACAGGGCGGCGGGGACGATGAGCTGCGGCACGCCGTTCACCAGCGCGGTGCAGGTGGTGCCGGTGCCGCCGTGGTGCACGATCGCGGCGCAGGTCGGCAGCAGCGCGTGCAGCGGGACGAATCCGGCCAGCCGCACATTGTCGGGGGCCTTGCGCCCGTCGGGGAGCCCGCCGGGTGCGATGGTGGCGACCACCTCGACGTCGAGGTCGGCGACCGCGTCGAACAGGTCGGCCACCCCGATGCTGCCCTGGCCGCCCCACATCTCGCCGCCGCTGACGCCGAGGGTGAAGCAGACCCGGCGCCGCTCCGGCTCGGGCACCAGCCAGGACGGGATGACGGCGGGCCCGTTGTGCGGGACGTAGCGGACCGGCAGGTAGGCGGGCCCGTGCCGCATCGGGAAGCGCGACCAGCCCGGCAGGAAGTCGATGGTGGCCTGGCCGAGGATCACGTCGTCGTGGTAGTCGGCCCCGTACCGGGCGAGCTTGCCCTCCAGCCAGGCGGCCACCGGGTCCTCGTCCCGGTCGCCGCGCAGCTCCAGGAACAGGTCGCGCATCCGCGCCCAGTGGTCGCGGCCGAAGGTGGTCCTGACGTGGGCGGCGCCGCAGGCGCGGGCGGCCACCGGGCCGGGGAACGTGATGGAGTCCCAGATGACCAGGTCGGGCCGCCAGGCGCGGCAGAAGGCCACCAGGTCGTCGTACATGCTCTCGTCGGTGATGAGGTCGAACGCGAGCGGGGATGCCCAGGCGGCCAGGCAGTCGCGGACCCACGGGTAGGTGAGCCGGTCGGCGCGCTCCTCCGTCAGGTCGTACCCGGAGCCGTAGATGTGTTCCTCGGGTGGCATGGCGGCGAGCCGCGCCGCGATATCGGAAAGCTTTCCGACGGAAACCCCGGTGATTCCGGTCTCGCGAATTCCGTCGACGATGTCGGGCTGGCCCGCTATCACGACGTCGTGCCCGGCCGCTTTCAACGCCCAGGCGACCGGCACCATCAAATTGAGATGGGCGGTCGCCGCGTGCTGGGTGAGCAGGACCCGCATTTACCATTCCTCCAGGGCCGCATTTCCCGTTCACCGGGAAATTACCTAGGGGCGGCCCTGCCTCCGACCCCTAAGCCACCCCTCTCGCCCCCCTGTGAACCAGGCGTGGTAGAGGGTGGCGACGAGCGCGGAGGTCGTGCCGGACACCACGACGGCCAGGTAGAGCCAGGCGGAGCCGGAGGGCAGGGCCACGCCGCTGACGGCCACCGAGTAGGGGATCAAGACGGGCGCCACGCCGACGGTCCCCAGCACCACCCCGATGCCGGCCAGCAGCAGCGCCTCCACGCCGAGCATGCGCATCACCTGGGCGCGGGTGGCGCCGCCCGCCCGGTGCACCCCGAACTCCCGGCCGCGCCGGGCCGCGGCGCTGCCCTGCGCGGAGGCCACGGCGATGGCGGTGAACACCATGATCACAGCGGTGATCATGTAGTCGACGTAGCGGCGCAGGGGGTGCTCGTCGGGGCCGGCGGCGCCCGCGGGACGCAGGCCCAGCGCCTCGCCCGTCCGGCGGGCGTCCACGCCGGGGCCGCCGCGGATCACGACCTGGGCGGGCAGCGCGGCCGTGGTGTGCGGGGCGAGCAGCGCGGCGGGCAGCACCAGGTATTCGGCGTCGCGCTCCAGCTCCAGCAGGGCCACCACGCGCAGGTTCACGGGGGTGCCGTCGCCGAGCCAGACCGTGACCGGGCCGCCGAGCGCGGCTCCGGCGCGGCGTGCCTGCCGCTCTCCCAGGGCGACGCCGTTCCCGCCCAGCCCGGCCGTCGACCCCGCCGTCACCGGGAGCCTGTCCAGGACGGACGGGTCGGTGACGGCGTACGCGGGCGAGCCCGTCTCGCCCTGCCAGCGGTCACCCCGCAGGTGCACCCTGCTGGTGACGAGCCCGGCGGCGGTCACGCCGGGAAAGGCGTTCACCCGGTCGAGCGCGGCGGGCGCGATCCCGCCGGAGGCGGTCTCCATGACGGCGTCGGCCCGCAGGTGCCCGTGGAAGGCGAGCCCGGCCGCGTCCGCCTCGCCGTCCTGGAGGAAGAGGTTCGTGGTGGCCAGGCAGGTGGCCAGCATGATCGGCAGCACGGCCCGCCCGGCCCGGCCGCCGCTCACGTTGAGCAGGGCGAGGTGGCCGGTCCTGGCCGAGAGCGCGCGCACCGGCCCGGCCAGCGCCCGGCCGATCGCCACGGTCAGCCTGCCCACCGTCAGGGCTCCGGCCAGCGCGAGGATGGCCACGGCCAGGCCCGCGACGCCGACGTGCGGAGCCCGTACGAGCAGAGCGGTCACGACGGTCAGCGCGCCCGCCCCGGCCAGGCAGACCTTGGCCATCGGGGACCAGCGGCGGCCCGCCGCGCCGGGCCGGCGGGCCCGGCAAACACGGTGTGCGGTGATGTACGCGGCGACGAGCCCGGCGGCCAGGCAGGCCAGGGCGGCCACCGACAGCGCGACCGGCGCGGGGGCGAAGACGACCGGCGCGGCGACCACCCCGGCGGCCACCATCCGGTCGAACAGCCAGCGCGCCAGGTGCGGGCCCGGGATCGACCCGGCCAGCGTGGCGGCGGCAGCCAGCACGGCGACCTCGCCCAGCAGCATGAGCCGGACGCGGGCCCGCGGCACCCCCAGGGTCCGCAGGATCAGCAGCTCGCGCCGCCTGCCCGCCGCCACCGAGCCGAGCACCCCGGCGACCAGCGGCGTGGTGGCCAGCAGCGTCATGGCGCCGAGCGCGGCGGAGACGACGGCCAGGTCCCCCGCGTCCTGGCGGGCCCCCGGGAACTCGGCCAGGCCGCGCTCGTCGCCGGTCAGCGTGACGGCGCGCACGCGCTCTTCAAGACCGGCGAGGGTGCCGGACACACGCTGGTCGAGCTCGGCGAGGGCGTCGGACACGCGCTGTTCCAGCTCGGCGACGGACAGGCCGGGCGCGGGCAGGACGGCGAGGGCGTCGGATGTTCCCGGGTGGCCGCTCAGCCGCCGGGCGTCGGCGGCGGAGAAGAAGACGGCCGGGCGCGTGGCGGGCCCGCCGGGGGCGGCCGCGGCCAGGCCGGTCACGGTGTAGCGCGCCGTGACGCCGTGCACCTCGACGTCGGCGTGGCCGCCTACCCGGGTGCCGCCGCGTGCGGCCAGCTCGGCGTCGAGCACGACTTCGCCCGGACGGGCGGGTGGGGTCCCGGCCCGTAGTTCGTAGGGGCCGAGCCGGGCGGTGGCCCAGTCCTGCCCGAGCGCGGCGGCCCCGGCGGTGACGGCGGGGAAGGTGACGTCCTCGACGACCGCGGCGACACCTGGGACCGCGCGCAGGGCCGCCGCGGCGGAGCCGGGCAGGCGGACCTTCTCCGGCAGCCACACCCGCTCGTCGGCGCGGGCGAGCGTCTGGTCGCCCACCACGACGACGGGGGCCCCGGCCAGCCGGTACGGCGGCACGGCGGCCCGCGCGCCGGTGGCGGCGAGCGCGGCGCAGGCGGACACGACGGCCGCGGCCACCGCCATCGCGACGAACGCGGAGGCGAAGGCGTTCCTGCGGTGACGGAGGTTGCGCAGGATCAGCGGCCACATCAGAACGGGTCTCTCGCCTCCCAGACCGCCAGGTGAACGGCACGTTCCAAGGCCGCCTTCCCCGCCGGGAAGCCCGGCTCCCGCACCACGCGGCCGGACTTCAGCAGCACCGTCTGGTCGGCGTAGGCGGCCACCATCGGGTCGTGGCTGGCCAGCAGGACGTTGCCGTCGTGCTCTCGCACGTACGAGGCGAGCAGGTCCAGCACCTCGCCCGCGCTGCGCGGGTCGAGCCCGCGGGCCGGGTCGTCGGCCAGGATCACAGCCGGGCTGGTGATCATGGCGCGGACGACGGCGACCAGCTGCTGACGGCTCTGGCACAGGTCGGTGGGCATGCTGTCGAGGTGCTCCGACAGGCCCGCCCGCCGCACCAGGTCGATGACCAGCGACGGCGGCGCCGACCGCTTGGTCAGGCGGAGCGGCAGGGTCAGGTTCTCGGCGACGGTCAGGGAAGGCAGCAGGTTCCGGGAGGAGAACACGTACGAGACGCGCTCGCTCCGCAGGACGTCGAGCGCGGCCTCGTTCATGTCGGTGATGTTCTGGCCCGCGATGGACACGGTGCCGGAGGTGGGCCGGTCGAGACCGGCCGCGCACCTCAGCAGCGTGGTCTTACCGGCCCCGGGCGGCCCGAGCACGGCGGTGAAGTCCTTTTTCGGACAGCGCAGGGTGGTGTCTTCCAGGGCTTTCTTCGCGCCGTAGTATTTGGTCACTGATTCGAGCCGGACGATTTCCTCCCCATCGTTACCCATAGGCCGATCGTATGTTGTGACGCTCCGTCCGCAATCGAACCGCAGGACCATCTGCATATCCTCCGTAGTAATGACTACGAGGCATTACTTGAGTTATAGGGATCCGTCGATAATGCTGAACAGCTCGTCGGCGCCGGCTTCGGACAGGTCGTCGCCGCCCGTTCCCGCCCAGGCGGCGGCGAGGTCGCGCAGCTTCGCGGCGATCCGGGCGCGGTCGGCGGGCGAGGGCTCCGCTCCGGCCATGGCCCGTTCGAGCTCGGCCAGCTCGGCCTCAAGGGGCGGCTCCTCGCCGACCAGCTCGGTTCTGAGGTACGCGGCGACGGCCTCCGGGGTGGGGTAGTCGAAGACGAGCGTGGCGGGCAGCCGGACGCCGGACACCGTGCCGAGCCGGTTGCGCAGCTCGACCGCGGTGAGCGAGTCGAACCCCAGGTCGGTGAACCCGCGCCGGGGATCGATCTCCTCCGCGCCCGCATGGCCCAGCACGCTCGCCGTGTGCGTGCGGACGAGGTCGAGCAGCATCCGCGACCCCGCCGTACGAGGCAGCGCGCGCAGGCGGTCGGCGAGCGACTCGGCGGGCTGGCCCGCGTCGTCGGCCGTCCTGCGGGCCCCGCCGGCGGCGAGGCCGCGCAGCATGGCGGGCGGCCCGTCCTGCCGGTCGCGCACGGCCGCCAGGTCGAGCGGCGCGGCGACGACCGCCGGGGCGGCGAGGCCGAGCGCGCCGTCCAGCAGCGCCAGTCCCTGCTCCGTGGTCATGGGACGCAGCCCGTCGCGGCGCACCCGGCGCAGGTCGGCCTCGCCGAGCTGGGCGGTCATGCCGCCGCTCTCGGGCGCCCACATGCCCCAGGCGATCGAGGTGGCGGGCGTCCCGGCGGCCGTGCGGTGCGCGGCCAGGGCGTCGAGGTAGGCGTTGGCGGCGGCGTAGTTGGCCTGCCCCGCGCCGTCGAACGTGCCCGCGCAGGAGGAGAACAGCATGAACGCCGCCAGATCGTGGTCGCGGGCCAGCTCGTGCAGGTGCGCGGCGGCCTTCGCCTTGGGCCGCCACACCGCGTCCAGCCGGTCGGGGGTGAGCGCGCCGATCACGCCGTCGTCCACGACGCCCGCCGTGTGCACCACGGCGGTGAGCCTGCGGCCCGCGACGACCTCCGCCAGTCCCTTGTCGCCGCCCGCGTCGGCGGCGGCGATGTCCACCTGCGCGCCCAGCTCCTCCAGCTCCGCCCGGAGCTCGGCCGCGCCCGGCGCCGCCTCGCCTCGTCTGCTGACCAGCAGCAGGTTGCGGGCGCCGTGCCTGGTCACGAGGTGTCTGGCGACGGCGCTGCCGAGGCCGCCGGTGCCGCCGGTGATCAGTACGGTGCCGTCGGGGTCGAGCGGGGCCGGGACGGTGAGGACGACCTTGCCGATGTGCCGGGCCTGCTGCATGTGCCGGAACGCCTCGGGGGCGCGGCGCAGGTCCCAGGCGCGGACGGGCAGGGGGGTTAGCTCGCCAGACCGGAAGAGGCCGAGCAGGGTGCCGAGGATCTCGGCGGTCCTGTCGGGTCCGGCCTCGTCCAGGTCGAAGGGGGTGTAGCCGGGGGTGCCGGTGCGCAGGTCGGTCTTGCCCATTTCGATGAAGCGCCCGCCTGGCTTGAGGAGGTTGAGAGAGGCGTCGGTGAACTCTCCTGCGAGGCTGTTGAGGACGACGTCCATCTGCGGGAACTTGTCCACGAAGTCGAGCGTGCGGGAGCTGGCCAGGTGGTCGTGGTCCAGGCCAGTGGCGGGCCACTTGCTCTCGCTTGCGGTTCCGTACACCTCCGCGCCCAGATGACGGGCGATCTGCACCGCGGCCATGCCGACGCCGCCTGCCGCGGCGTGGATGAGGACCTTCTCCCCCGGCTGGAGCGCGGCCAGGTCCACCAGGCCGTACCAGGCCGTGGCGAAGACCGCGGGGACGGCCGCCGCCGTGGCGAACGACCAGTCCTCCGGGATCGGGACGAGGTGCCGCCGGTCGGCGACCGCGTGCGTGCCGAGCGCGCGGTCGAACAGGCCCATCACCCGGTCGCCCACACTCAGCCCGGTCACCCCGGGACCGACCTCGGTGACCACGCCGGCGCCCTCGCTGCCCAGCTCCGCGTCGCCCGGATACATGCCGAGGGCGATCAGCACGTCGCGGAAGTTCAGGCCGCAGGCGCGCATCGCCACCCGGACCTCGCCCTCGCCGAGCGGCCGGTCCGCGATCGGGGCGGCGGTCAGCTGCTCGATGGTGCCCTTCTCGCGGACGTCCACCCGCCAGGGGCCGTCCGCCGCGAGGGGCGGCGGGTCCGCCTTGGCCAGCCTCGGGGCCAGCGCCGCGCCGTCGCGCAGCGCCAGCTCGGGCTCTTCTCCGTGGACGACGGCGGGGAGCGCCCGGTAGGAGGCGTCGGTGCCGTCCACGTCGACGAGCAGAATGCGGCCCGGGTTCTCCGCCTGGGCGGCCCGTACGAGGCCGGTGATCGCCGCCTGCTCCGGCTCGGGGGCCGGGTCTTCGGTACGGGCGGCGACGGCGCGTCTCGTGACCACGGCCAGGCGGGTGGTGGCCGAGCGCTCGTCGGACAGCCAGGTCCTGAGGGTGTCCAGGACGGCGTGGAGGGCGGACGGTGTGTCACCCGCCGACCAGGTGTGCGGCGGCGCGCCGTACATGAGCGTCCGCTGGTCCGGGTCGTCCGTCACCGTGACTCCGGCGGCGGTGAGCGCCTCCCGCAACCAGCCGGCCACCGCGGCCGCGCCCGAAGGCGCTGCGGGGTGTGGGGTCGCGGTCCAGGTGACCTGGTAGAGGCCGTCGCGGGAAGCGGCGGGAGGCGCCGTCATGGGGGCGTCGGAGACGGGGCGCATGGTCAGCCCGCCCACCTCGGCCAGGGGTGCGCCGGTGCTGTCGGCCAGGAGCACGCTCGTCACCCCGTCCGCGGTGGTGAGGCGGACCCGGGCTCTGGTGGCGCCGGTGGCGTGCAGGGTGACGCCGGTCCAGGCGAACGGCAGCTCCACCTGGCCTGTGCCGGTGCCTGTCAGCTCGGTGCCGTGCAGCGCGGCGTCCAGTAGTGCCGGGTGGATGCCGAAGCCGGTTTCGTCGCGTTCGGGCAGGGCCACCTCGGCGTAGACGGTGCCGTCGGGGGCGGTCCAGGCGGCGGTCATGCCCTGGAAGAGGGGGCCGTAGGTGACGCCCTGTTCGGCCAGACGGTCGTAGAAACCGTCCAGGTCTGCCGGGGTGGCTCCCTGGGGTGGCCACGCGTCGAGCCCTCTGGCAGGGGTGGTCTGCGGTGTGAGGGTGCCGCTGGCGTGCTGGGTCCAGGCTCCGTCGGCGGTGCGGGAGTGGATGGTCAGGGCCCGGTCGCCGTCCTCGTGCGGTGCCTCGACGGTGACGTGCAGGGCGACGGGGTCGTGGGTGAGCGGGAGTGGGGCGTGCAGGGTCAGTTCCCGCAGTGTGGGGCAGCCTGCTTGGGCTCCGGCGTGCAGGGCCAGGTCGACCCAGGCGGTGCCGGGGAGCAGGGCGGTGCCCAGGATGGTGTGGTCGGCCAGCCAGGGGTGGGTCTTCAGCGACACCTGGCCGGTCAGGACCAGCTCTTCGCCTGGGACCGGGACCAGTGCCCCGGCCAGCGGGTGACCACCGGCCAGCTGGCCGAACCCGGTCGCGTCACCGGTGCCGGCGGGCTTGAGGGTGAGCCAGTAGCGGCGGCGCTGGAACGGGTAGGTGGGCAGGTCGACGCGGCGCGGCTGGAGAGGGGCGTAGAAGGCGTCCCAGTCGACGTCGGTGCCGCGGGCGTAGGCACGGCCTACCGCTGTCACCAGTGCTCTTGCCTCGGAGTCTTCTCGGCGGCCGGAGGTCGGGATGTAGGTGATGGTGTCGCCGGTGGTCTGGGGGCCGAGCCCGGACAGTGCCCGGCCCGGGCCCACTTCCAGGCAGGTCACCACTCCTGCTTCGGCCAGTGCTGCTACTCCTTCCGAGAAGCGGACGCTCTGGCGTACGTGGGCGACCCAGTACTCGGGGTCGGTCAGCCGCTCCCCTGCCGGGGTGCCGTCCAGGTTGGAGATCACGGGGATCTGCGGCGGGTGGAAGGTGAGGGTACGCGCGACTGCGCGGAACTCGTCCAGCATCGGCTCCATCAGCGCCGAGTGGAAGGCGTGGCTGACGGTGAGGGGGCGGCAGCGTACTCCTTGGGCGGTGAGCTGGTCGGCTGCGGCGAGGACGGCTTGTTGCGGGCCGGACAGCACCAGCGCCGCTGGGCCGTTCACCGCGGCGATTTCCACCTCGTCGCTCAGCAGCGGTTTGACGGTCTCCAGGCCGGCGGAGACTTGGACCATCGCCCCGCCGGACGGGAGTCGCTGCATCAACCGGCCTCGCGCCGCCACCAGCTTGCAGGCGTCGGTGAGGGACAGCACCCCGGCCACGTGCGCTGCGGCCAGTTCTCCGATGGAATGGCCCAGGAGGATGTCGGGCTGCATGCCCCACGATTGCAGGAGCCGGGCAGTGGCCACCTCGATCGCGAAGAGCCCGCACTGGGTGAACTGGGTCTGATCGACGCGCTCGGGGTCGGACCAGATGACCTCGCCGATTTCGTCGTCGCCGAACCCGGCCAGGGCCTCTTCCATTGCCTGGGCGAACACCGGGAACGTCTGGGCGAGTTCGCGCCCCATGCCGAGGCGCTGGCTGCCCTGGCCGGGGAACAGCCAGGCGGTCTTGCCCTCCGCCACCGCATCGGTGATCAGCGGAGCGGAGACCAGTTCGTCCCGGTCGGCGGCCACGACTACCGCACGGCGTTCCAGGTCCGCGCGGCTGGCCGCGAGTGAGTACGCGACGTCCACGAGCGGTGTGCCGGGCAGTGTCGCCTTCACTTGCTCGGCGACGGCCGTGAGCCCGGCCTCGCTCCGCGCGGACAGCACCACCGGCACGGGCCAGTCATGCTCCACGTTCCCAGGCGTGTCGGAGGGAGCGTTCTCGGGTGCCTGCTCCAGGATGACGTGCGCGTTCGTACCGCTGATGCCGAAGGACGAGACCCCGCCCCGGCGGGGGCGGCCCAGCTCCGGCCAGTCCACCGCGTGGCCCGCGAGGCGCACGTCGCCCCGGGACCAGTCGGCGTGCGAGGTCGGCTCGTCCACGTGCAGAGTGGCGGGGACGACGCCGTGCTCCAGGGCCAGCACCATCTTGATGACACCCGCCACGCCGGCGGCGGCCTGGGTGTGACCGAAGTTCGACTTCACCGAACCCAGCCAGAGCGGCACCTCCCGTCCCTGCCCGTACACCTCGAGCAGGGCCTGCACCTCGATCGGGTCGCCCAGCACCGTGCCGGTGCCGTGGCCCTCGACCACGTCCACGTCGGAAGGCGTGAGGCGGGCCAGCTCCAGCGCCCGGCTGAGGACCCGCCGCTGGGCGGTGCCGGACGGGGCGGTCAGGCCGTTGGAGGCGCCGTCCTGGTTCACCGCCGAGCCGCGGACGACCGCCAGGACCGGATGGCCGAGTTCCCGGGCTCGTGACAGCGGCTCCAGCAGCACCATTCCGGCGCCTTCGGAGAAGACCGTCCCGTCCGCGGCCTCGGCGAACGCCTTGATCCGGCCGTCCGGGGCCAGCCCGCGCTGCCGTGAGAACTCGACGAACACCTCGGGCGTGGACAACACGGTCACCCCGCCCGCCAGGGCCATCGAGCACTCGCCGCGCCGCAGCGCCTCACACGCCAGGTGCAAGGCCACCAGCGACGACGAGCACGCCGTGTCCACCGTCACCGCGGGGCCCTGAAGGCCGAGGAGGTAGGAGACCCGGCCCGACATGACCGAGATGGACGTGCCGGTGATCAGGTAGCCCTCCACGCCCTCGGGCAGCGGGCCGGGGCCGGTCGCGTAGCCGGTGGCCGTGGCACCCACGAAGACGCCGGTGTCGGTGCCCTTGAGCGCGGACGGGGCGAGACCGGCCCGCTCCAGCGCCTCCCACGCCACTTCGAGGACGAGCCGCTGCTGCGGATCCGTCGCCAGCGCCTCGCGGGGGCTCATGCCGAAGAACTCGGCGTCGAAGTCCCCCGCCTCGTGGAGCCATCCGGCCTGCCGGACGTAGCTGGTGCCGTGCTTGTCCGGGTCGGGGTCGAACAGGCTCTCCAGATCCCAGCCCCGGTCCTCGGGGAAGGGCGACAGGCCCTCGCGCTCCTCCATGAGCAGGTTCCACAGCGCCTCGGGCGAGTTCGCGCCGCCGGGGAGCCGGCAGGCCATGCCGACGATCGCGATCGGCTCGTCGTGCTCCGCCGTGGCCGCCGCCGGAGTCGCCGGTGCGGTGGCCGGAGCGCTGCCGAGCAGGCGTTCCTTGAGATGGGCCGCGAGCGCGACGGGTGTCGGGTGGTCGAAGACGAGGGTGGAGGGCAGCCGCAGCCCGGTGGCCGCGTTCAGGTTGTTGCGCAGTTCGATGGCGGTCAGCGAGTCGAACCCGATGTCGGTGAACACCCGCTGCGCCGACACGGAGTCCGCATCGGCGTGGCCGAGCACGGTCGCGACCTGGGCCTTGACGAGCCGGAGCAGCAGCTCGTCGCGCTCCGCCTCGGGCAGGCCGACGAGCTGCCGCTCCAGTGCGCCCGCGGCGCCGCCCGCCGCCGGGCCCGCCGCGGCGCCGCGCCGGGCAGGCTTGCGTACCAGGTTGTCGAGGAGCCGGGGCGCGCCGGTGACGCGCCGCGGGTCCAGATGGATGGGGACGAGCAGCGGCTCGTCGATGCTCAGCGCGGCGTCCAGCAGCGCGAGTCCTTCCTCGGAGGACAGGCCGCGGGCGCCCGCGCGTTCCATGCGGGCCACGTCGGCGTCGCCGAGGTGGGCGCTCATGCCGCTGCGCTGCTCCCAGAAGCCCCAGGCGAGCGACTGGGCGGGCAGGCCGCGCGCTCTGCGGTGGGCGGCGAGGGCGTCGAGGAACACGTTGGCCGCCGCGTAATTGCCCTGCCCGGCGTCGCCGAAGACGCCCGCCGCCGAGGAGTACAGGATGAAGGCGTCGACGTCGCCGGCCAGCTCGTGCAGGTTCCAGGCCGCGACCGCCTTGGGTGCCAGCACCTGCTCCAGCCGCTCGGCGGTCAGCGACTCCACGATGCCGTCGTCCAGCGCACCTGCGCAGTGGACCACGGCCGTCAGCGACCGTCCCTGCAGAACCTGTGCCAGGGCGTCACGGTCGGCTGCGTCGCAGGCGGCGATCTCCACCTGTGCTCCCAGTTCCTCCAGCTCTGCCCGGAGTTCGGCCGCGCCCGGCGCTGCCTCGCCTCGTCGGCTGAGCAGCAGCAGTCGGCGTGCGCCGTGGGACTGGACGAGGTGGCGGGCCACCAGCCCGCCGAGCGTGCCCGTCCCGCCCGTGATCAGTACCGCGCGGTCCGGGTTGAGTACGGGGGGGATGGACAGGACGAGCTTGCCCACGTGCCCGGCTCGTTGCATGAGCCGGAACGCTTCCGGCGCCCGGCGTACGTCCCACGTTCGTACGGGCAGCCGCTCGAACGCTCCCTGGCGGAACAGCTCCAGCACCTCGCCGAGCATGGTGCCGAGCCTGTCGTGCCCGGCCTCCATGAGGGAGTAGAGCAGGTAGTCGACGCCGCTGTCGGTCCTGATGTCGGTCTTGCCGAGCTCCAGGAACCGTCCGCCGGGCTTGAGCAGGCCGAGCGAGGCGTCGGTGAACTCTCCGGCCAGGCTGTTGAGGACGACGTCCATCTGCGGGAACTTGTCCGCGAAGCCGAGCGTGCGGGAACTGGCCAGATGTTCTTGGTCCAGGCCGGTCGCGGGCCACTTGCTCTCGCTGGCGGTCCCGTACACCTCCGCGCCCAGATGACGGGCGATCTGCACCGCCGCCATCCCCACGCCGCCCGCAGCGGCGTGGATGAGGACCTTCTCCCCCGGCTGGAGCCCGGCCAGGTCCACCAGGCCGTAGTACGCGGTCAGGAACGCCACCGGGACCGCCGCCGCCTCCGCGAACGTCCAGCCCTCGGGCATCGGGGCGAGAAGGCGCCGGTCGGTGACTCCGGTAGGTCCGAACGCCCCGTCCATCAGGCCCATCACCCGGTCACCCACGGCCAGCCCGGACACTCCGGGGCCCACCTCGGTGACCACGCCCGCGATCTCGCCGCCGATCGGCTCGTCGTTCTCCGGGACCATGCCGAGCACGACCACCAGATCGCGGAAGTTGAGCCCGGCGGCCCGGACCGCGACCCGTACCTCCCCCTCCTCCAACGGGCGGCTGGGAGCCGGGACCAGCGACAGGGCGGACAGGCTGCCCTTGGCGGGGGCGTCCAGACGCCACTCCGCGACGCCGGCCGGGGGCACGAGGGTGGGGGTGGTGGCGGCGCGCGCGAGCCTGGGGGCGAGCAGGACGCCCGTCCTGGCGGCGGGGTCGGGTGAGGGGCGTACGGCGAGCTGCGGTTCGCCGTCGGCCAGCGCCGCGAGCACCGCGCCGGCGGGCACGGCACAGCCGGACGGGTCCAGGTCGAGCAGCGCGAACCGGCCGGGATGCTCGGACTGGGCGGACCTGATCAGGCCCCATACGGGTGCGGCGGCCAGGTCCGTGACGTCGCCGTCCGTCCCCGCGGGCGCCGCTCCCACGGTGACGATCACCAGCTTGGTGTCGGCGAGCCGCTCCTCGGCCAGCCACGCCTGCACGAGCGCGAGCGCCTGCTCGGCGGTCTCACCGAGCCGGGCGGCGGACTCTCCCGACTGCGGGCCGAGGTCAGACAGGCCGGGGTGGGCGGCGGACTCTCCCGGCACCGTGCCGGGCAGCAGGCTGAGGGCGGTCAGGCCGGACTCTCTCGGCAGCGTGGCGAACACCGTGCCCGGCAGCGGGTCGACGGCGGTCAGCTCTGACAGGCCGGGGTAGGCGGCGGTGGCCAGGCCGTGGCGGACGAGGGCGTCGGCGCCGGTCCCGAGGGCTACGGCGGGGCGTCCTGCGGGGGCGGGGAGGTCCGGGAGGGCCGTCCACTCGACCCGGTACAGGGAGTCGTGCCGGGCAGGCGCGAGCCCGGCCGCCGAGACGGGGCGCGAGACCAGGGAACCGACCGTGGCCAGCGGGGCTCCGGCGGCGTCGGCCAGGACCAGCGACACGGTGTCGCGGCCCGAGCGGCGCAGCCGGACGCGGGCCGTGGCCGCGCCGGACGCGTGCAGGGTGACGCCCGTCCAGGCGAAGGGCAGGCGGACGCCCTGTTCCTCCCCGCCCAGCAGGGCCTCGGCGTGCAGGGCGGCGTCCAGCAGGGCGGGGTGCAGGCCGTAGCGGTCGGCGCCGGCGCCTTCGGGGAGTGCGATCTCGGCGAAGACCTCGTCGTCCCGGATCCAGGCCGCCTTCAGCCCCTGGAACATCGGGCCGTACCCGTAACCCGCCTCGGCGAGTCGTCCGTACAGGCCGTCCACCGAAGCGGGGGCGGCCCCGGGCGGCGGCCAGGCGGTGAGGTCGATGTCGGCCGGGTCCTCGTGCGGGGTGAGCAGCCCGGCCGCGTGCCGCGTCCAGGGGCCGTCGCCGATCCGGGAGTGCACGCTGACCCGCCGGCCGCCGTCCTCGTCCGGGCCGACGGCGATCTGCAGCTGTACGGAGCCGCGCTCGGGCAGCGCCAGCGGGGACTCCAGGGTCAGCTCGGCGAGCTGCCCGCAGCCCACGTGGTCGCCGGCCGCGATGGCCAGCTCGACGAAGGCCGTGCCCGGCAGCAGCACCGTGCCCTCGGCGGCGTGGTCGGCCAGCCACGACTGCGTCCGCGTGGACAGCCGCCCGGTCAGCACGATCCCGCCGGACTCGGCGAGCACCACCGCCGCCCCCAGCAGCGGGTGGCCCGCCACCGACAGCCCGGCGTTGGTCACGTCCCCTCCGCCGGTCGAGGCGTCCAGCCAGAAGCGGCGCCGCTGGAACGCGTACGTGGGCAGTTCGACCCGGTACGGCGACCCGCCGGTGACGGCGGCGGCCAGGTCGACGGGCGCGCCGCCGGCGTAGGCCTCGGCCGCCGAGGTGAGGAACCGGCGGGGTCCGCCCTCGTCGCGGCGGAGCGTGCCGGTGGCGCAGGCGTCCGACTCGGCCGCCTCGATCGTGTCGCGGACGCTCATCACCAGCACCGGGTGGGCGCTGCACTCGATGAACGCGCCGCGCCCGTCCCGCAGCAGCGCGGTGACGACGTCGTGGAACGCGACGGGACTGCGGGCGTTGCGGAACCAGTACTCGGGATCGAGGTCGGCGGTGTCCACCTCGTCGCCGGTGACGGTGGAGTAGAAGGGCGTGTGGCCGGTGCGCGGGCGGATGGGAGCCAGCAGGTCGAGCATGCGTGCGCGCAGCGGGTCCACCTGGTCGCTGTGGGAGGCGACGGTGCTGGCCAGGTGCCGGGCCCGGATGCCCTCCGCCTCGCACTGGGCGACCAGTTCGGCCAGCGCCTCCTCGTCGCCGACGACGGTGGAGTGGGAGGGGCCGTTCCTGGCGCCCACCGACAGGCGGCCGTCCCAGGCGGTCAGGCGTCGCTCCAGGTCCTGCGCGGGCAGCGCGATGGCGGCGATGGCGCCCTTGCCGACGAGCGTCTCGGCGAACAGGCGGCTGCGCAGGACGATCACTCGTACGGCGTCCTCCAGTGAGAGGCCGCCCGCCACGTAGGCGGCGGCCACCTCACCCTGGGAGTGACCCACGACGGCGGACGGCCGCACCCCCACGGACTCCCAGAGCGCGGCCAGCGACACCATCACCGCGAACAGCACCGGCTGCACGACCTCCAGCCGGTCCAGCGCGGCGGGGTCGTGCAGGGCCTCGTGGACGTTCCAGTCGACGTGCTTCTCGATCTCGGCGGCGACCTCGGCCATGCGGGCGGCGAACACGGGGCTGGCGTCCAGCAGCTCGGCGGCCATCCCGGGCCACTGGGAGCCCTGGCCGGGGAAGACGAACACGGCCTCGGCGCTGCTGTGGGCGGTGCCTTGGACGAGGTTCGGCGCGGCCTCCCCTTCGGCCAGCGCCCTCAGTGCGGCCTTCAGCTCGTCCGCGTCCTCGGCGACGACGACGGCGCGGTGCTCCCACGGAGTACGGGTCGTGAGCAGAGAACGCGCCACATCGGCGAGCGGCACCTCGGGATGCCCGGCCAGGTGCTCCGCCAGCCTCGCCGCCTGCGCCCGCAGCGCCGCCTCGCTCCTGCCCGACACGGCGAAGGGCAGAGCCGCCCCGTCGCCTCCGGCGAACACCACCTGCTCGGGACCTGCGGAAGCCGCCGGCACCTGCCCGACATTTCCGGACTCATCCGCAACGGCGGTGTCCGACCCGACATCATCCGCAACCGTGGCATGGGCCGGAACCTGCTTGGGGCCTTCTCCCGAAATGGCCGGAGCCGGGGGCTCTTCGATGATGACGTGCGCGTTGGTGCCGGAGACGCCGAAGGAGGAGACGCCGGCGCGCCGAGGGGTGCCGGCGGAGGGCCACGGGGTGTCATCCAGGAGCAGTTCGACGCTGCCGGACGACCAGTCCACATACGGGGAGGGTTCGTCGACGTGGAGGGTGCGGGGCAGCAGGGAGTGACGCATGGCCATGACCATCTTGATGACCCCGGCGGCGCCCGCCGCGGCCTGGGTGTGGCCGATGTTGGACTTGATGGAGCCGAGCCGGAGCGGCCCCCGCCCGTCGCGGTCGCGGCCGTAGGTGGCGAGGAGGGCGTGGGCCTCGATCGGGTCGCCGAGTTTGGTGCCGGTGCCGTGCGCCTCCACCACGTCCACCTGGTCCGGGGTGAGAGCGGCGTTGGCGAGGGCCTGGCGGATCACGCGTTCCTGGGAGGGCCCGCTGGGGGCGGTGAGGCCGCTGCTGGCCCCGTCCTGGTTGACGGCCGAGCCGCGGATGACGGCGAGCACGGGGTGGCCGCGGCGCAGCGCGTCGGAGAGGCGTTCGACGGCGAGGATGCCGACGCCCTCGGAGAAGGCGGCCCCGTCGGCGGAGGCGGAGAACGCCTTGCATCGGCCGTCGCGGGACATCACCCGCTGCCTGCTGAACGCGGTGAACGTGCCGGGCGTGGACATGACGGTGACGCCGCCGGTCAGCGCGAGGTCGGTCTCGCCGTTGCGCAGCGCCTGGCAGGCCAGGTGGAGGGCGACGAGGGAGGCCGAGCAGGCGGTGTCGACGGTGAAGGTGGGGCCTTCCAGGCCGAAGGTGTAGGCGACGCGGCCGGAGACGACGCTGGTGGCGTTGCCGGTGACGAGGTAGCCCTCGACGTCGGCGGGCGCCTTGTCCAGGCGGGGCCCGTAGTCCTGGGGTTCGGCGCCGATGAACACGCCGGTCTGGCTGCCCTTGAGCGTCGCCGGGTCGATGCCGGCGTGTTCGAGCGCCTCCCACGCGGTCTCCAGGACGAGCCGCTGCTGCGGGTCCATGGCGAGGGCTTCGCGCGGGTTGATGCCGAAGAAGCCGGGGTCGAAGGCGTCGGCGTCGTGCAGGAAGTGCGCCCGGCGCAGATAGGAGGTGTTGGGCGTCTCGGGGTTGTCGTCGAACAGCCGCTCCAGGTCCCATCCGCGGTTCTCGGGGAAGCCGCTGACGGTCTCGCGGCCCTCGGCCACCAGCCGCCACAGCTCGTCGGGGGTGGTGACGCCGCCCGGGTAGCGGCAGCCGATGCCGATGATCGCGATGGGTTCGTCCGAGCCGGCGGCGGCCCTGACCACGTCGCGGTCCTCACCATCCCCGTGCAGCAGGGTGTGCAGGTAGTCGGCGACGGCCTCCGGCGTGGGGTGGTCGAACGCGAGCGTCATGGGCAGGTCGGCCCCGACGGCCTCGGCGAGCCGGTCGTGTAACTCCACCGCGCCGAGCGAGTCCAGGCCCAGTTCCCGGAATCCGCGCCCGGGGTCCACGGTGCCGGGCGGATCCGGGAGCATCGCCCGCAGGATCTCGGCGGTGACGTCTCGTACCAGCTTGACCAGGAAGCTGCGCTGCTCGCTCAATTCCGTACTCCGTCAGTTGAGATCTGGTTCGAGGTCACTCGTACTTGCGGTGGAACTCGACGCGGGAGATGGACACGACCTCGCCGCCGTGCACGACGACCTCGGCCGGGGCGGGCCGGCCGAGGAACATCACGAGGCTGGCGGTCATGCCGTACGCGCCGGCGTTCGGGATCGTCACCACGTCGCCGGGGTTCAGGCGGGGGACGTCGACGTTCCTGCCGAGGATGTCGCCGGGGGTGCAGAGGGGGCCGACCAGCGTGGCGGGCTCGGTGGGCTCGCCGGGGGCGGCGTCGACGCCGACGGTGATGGGCAGCAGGCGGCCCAGTCCGGACATGCCGCCGAGCACGTTGATGCCGGCGTCGAGGATGACGAACCGCCGGCCGCGGCTCTCCTTGACGTTCACCACCGTGCACACCAGCTCGCCGCAGTCGCCGACCAGGTAGCGGCCGGACTCGACGGCCACCCGCGGCGTCCCGTCGCGCCAGCCGGGGAAGTACCCGTCGAGCACCTCCTCCAGCGCGGCCCGCAGGCCCGCGTAGAAGGTGCGCTCGCCGTGGGACAGGTAGGGCGCCGCGAACCCGCCGCCGAGGTCCAGCAGGCCGATCGGCATCCCGGTCTCCTCGCGCAGCCGGGCGGCGGTGGCGGCGGTGTGCCGGAACTCGGCGATGAGGCTGCCCTCGTCCTTGGCGTTGCTCAGCGAGAACAGGTGCACTCCGGCCAGCCGGGTGCCGGGCACGGCGCTCAGCTCGGGCATGAGCGCGGGCAGCGTCTCGCTGTCGATGCCGAACTGGGAGGGCGTGCCCGTCATCCGGATGCTGGTGGTGCCGCCGGACTCGGCGCTGTTGACGCGGATCAGGCAGTCGGCGACGACGCCGCGCACGGTGGCGGCGTCACCGACGTGGCGCAGGTCCGACAGCGACTCCACGGAGAACGTGCGGACCCCGGCGTCGAGGGCGACGGCCAGCTCGTCGGGGGTCTTGCCGGGCCCGGTGTAGAGGATCTCGGCGGCGTCGAACCCGGCCGCGAACGCCGCGTCCAGCTCGCCGGTCGAGCTGATCTCGGCGCGCGCGCCGCGCTCGCGGAGGGTACGGCCGATCTCCGGATGCGGGTTGGCCTTGAGGGAGAAGTAGCGGGTGACCCCGTCGGGCAGGGCCGCCTTGAGGTCGTCGTGGGCGGCGGCGACCTTGTCCAGGTCGTACACGTACAGGGGACTCCCGAAGCGGGAGGTGAGGTCGTCGTAGCTGATGCTCATCCGAGGGTCTCCTCCAGCAGCAGGGCCAGCCGGGCGCGCTCGTTCTTGCCGTTGAGCGTCAGCGGGAAGGCGGGCAGGACGTGGCAGGCGGCGGGGGTCTTGGCGGGTTCGAGGCGTTCGCGGATGCCCCGCAGCACCTCCTGCGGTTCCAGCTCGCCCTCGACGAAGATCACCAGGTCGTGGCCGTCGCCGGGCGGCAGGGCCGCGGCGGCGCGCACGCCGGGCACGTCCAGGGCGGCGGCCTCGATCTCGACGGTGCTCATCCGGGTGCCGCGGCGCTTGAACATGTCGTCGCGGCGGCCCTCGAAGTACAGGAAGCCGTCCTCGTCGAGGTGGCCGTAGTCGCCGGTGTGCAGGCGGGGCTCACCGGTCTCCGGGTCGGGGCGGTAGACCTTGGCGGTGAGCTCGGGCGCCCGCCAGTAGCCGGCCATGACGTTCGGCCCGGCGACGACGATCTCGCCGGTGACGCCGGGCGGCACGGGCCGGCCGTCCTCGCCGAGGATGAGGACGGTGGTGCCGGGCAGCGCCCGCCCGGACGCGCCCGGCCGCTCGTCGCCCAGCTCCGGCGGCATGATGGTGACGCGTTTGCACTCGGTGATGCCGTACATGCGCACCACGGCGGCGCCGGGGAAGCCGTCCCGCAGGGCGCGGATGGTGGTCTCGGGCAGCGCGGCGCCGGTGTTGGTGAACATCCGCACGCGGCCCGGGTCGTGCCCGCCGCGCCCGGCGAGCGAGGAGATCATCGCGCCGAGCGAGGGCACGATGGGCACCACGGTCGCGCCGCACGCCTCGATGGCCTTGAGCAGGCCGAGGTCGGCCTCGTCGGTGTCGAGGACGAGTTCGGCGCCGCCGAGCGTGGCCAGCAGGATCTGGTAGAGGCCGTAGTCGAAGGAGAGCGGCAGCCTGCAGTAGACGACGTCGTCGGCGCGGTAGCCGAGCACCGCGTTGATCGCGGAGGCGGCGAAGGACACCCGCCCGTGCGGGCACACCACTCCTTTGGGGGCGGCCGTGCTGCCGGAGGTGTAGATGAGCAGCGCGACGTCGTCGGGCCGGACCTGGACCGGGTCGGGCACGGCGGCCATCCCGGCCAGGATCTCGATGTCCGGCCAGACCTCGTCGAGCACGAGCCCGGGGACGCCGCTCCCCTCCGGTGCTCCGCCGCCGTCGGTGATCATCAGGGCCGGTTCGGCGTCGGCCAGGACCGAGCGCAGGTGGAAGGGCTTCATGCCGGGGTTGATCGGCACCGCGGCGGCGCCGAGCCGCCAGATGCCGTGCAGCACGGGGACGAGCTCGCGCCGGTTGCGGGTCCGCAGCAGCACGCGGTCGCCCGGCCGCACGCCTTCGGCCGCCAGCCAGCCGGCGACGGCGTTGCTCAGGTCGGCGACCTGCTGGTACGTCCAGGAGCCGCGGGCGTCGCGCACCGCCCGGCCCTGCGGGTGACGGGTGGCGGCCTCGTCCAGGAGCCCGTGGACGAGGCCCGTGCGGAGGGACGGCGTCGCGGCCATGTTCGCTCCTCCAGGTGTGTACGAATCCAACGGAGAAAGTAACTGCGGCCTCTCGGCGGGCCACACCCCTAACGGCCCCCTAAAGGCTTATGCCTCGCCCCTTAGCACCGCTTCGGCGAGATCCCTCAGCCGTGCCCGGTCGGTTTTCCGGTTGCCATTCATCGGCAGTTCGGGAAAATGCCGGTAGTGCCGTGGGACGATGCCGTCGGGCAGCGTCTCGCGTAATCCGCGAGCGAATTCGGCGGGGCTCTTTTGAACGCCGGTGTAGAAGACCACGAGCTCGGTCGTGTCGCCGTTGCCGGCGCCGATGGTGACCGCGTCCTCGACGCCGTCCAGCCCGCGCACGGCGTGGTCGATCTCGGCGGTCTCCACCCGCCAGCCGCGCACCTGCACCTGGGAGTCGGCCCGGCCGAGGTAGACCAGCTCGCCGCCGCCGGTCCGGCGCGCCCGGTCGCCGGTGTTGTAGTAGACGCGGCCGTCGCGCTCCACGAACCGGCCGTGGTCGTGCTTCGGGTCGAGGTAGCCGGGGGTGAGCTGGGGGCCGGTGATCCACAGCTCGCCCTCCTCGGCGGCGGGCCGGCCGTCCTCGTCGAGGAGCAGGTGGTCGTGGCCGTCGTTGACGGCGCCGATGGGGGCCAGGCCGTTGACGCCGAGGCCGGGCGAGCCGGGGGTCCAGCGGTGGGCGGTGATCGTGATCGTCAGCTCGGTGGGGCCGTACAGGTTCTCCAGCGTGGCGGCGGGCGCGGCGGCCTGCCACTCCTCGGCGTCGGCGCACTTCAGCGCCTCCCCCGCGAACAGGCTCCAGCGCAGGCCGGGCATCGAGCCGGGGGTCAGGCCGCCGGCCCGGCGGACCGCGCCGATCGCGCTGGGCGTGGAGAACCAGACGGTCACGCCGTGGGCGGCGAGGTATCCGGGCAGGTCGCGGTAGGCGTGCGGGGGCACGTCCCGCACCTGCGCGCCCGCGCCCCAGGCGCAGAAGAGGTCGAACATGGCGCAGTCGAAGGTCAGGTCGAAGGTCTGGGAGAAGACGTCGTCCTGGGTGAAGCCGAAGCGCCGCGCCGCCCACGCGAAGTAGGAGGCGAGGTTGCCGTGGGTGATCGGCACCCCCTTGGGCGTGCCGGTGGAGCCCGAGGTGAACAGCACGTACGCGACGTCCCCGGCCCGGACCGGGACCGGCTCGTCCAGCGCGGGTCCTTCACCGGCGGCGGGGATGCCCAGCTCGGCGGCGGGGCCGTCGGCGACGAGCACGGACACGCCCGCCGCCCGCGCCATCGCCAGGTTGCGGGCCGGCGGGAAGGCCGGGTTGAGCGGCACGACCGTCAGCCCCGCGTACAGCCCGGCCAGGATGCCCGTGTAGGCCGTCCGGCCGCGGGGCGCCAGCACGCCCACCGCCGTGTGGCCCGCCGTGTTGCCCGCCGTGTTGCCCGTCAGGCCGCCCGCCAGCCGCCGCGCCGCCGCGTCCAGCTCGGCGTAGGTGAGGCTGTCGCCGCCGACCGTGAACGCGCGCCCGCCGGGATTCCTCGCCAGCCCTCTCCTGAATATCGAATAAAGAGATTCCGTGATTTTCGTCGTGGACATATCCCGGCTCCGCATATACCGTCGGACAAAGCTGATCTGATGAAAGCGAGGGAATAATGACCTCCCCCTGGGACGACACATTCGAAGAACTCGTCCGCGGCGCCCTGCCCTTTCTTCCGCCAGGCGAAGAACTGCGGGCCGACACCGACCTGACGGACGCCGGCCTCGATTCGATGGCGATTGTCGAGCTGCTGACGTCGCTGGAGCAGGCCTACGGCGTGCGCCTGGCGGCGGAGGCGCTGACGAGGGAGACGTTCGGCACGCCCGCCACGCTCTGGCGGGCGCTGTCCGCCGCGAACTGACC
Organism: Nonomuraea sp. NPDC049649; assembly: GCF_040675175.1. Lineage (NCBI taxonomy): Bacteria > Bacillati > Actinomycetota > Actinomycetes > Streptosporangiales > Streptosporangiaceae > Nonomuraea > Nonomuraea sp. NPDC049649. The sequence continues at coordinate 1,034 of NZ_JBFAOH010000002.1, read as the reverse complement.
GCGGGCGGAGCCCTCGCGGCTCCGCCCGCGTCAGCGTCCCTTGAGCGCCAGCCGCGGGTTGACGGCGACCACGGCGAAGTTCCGCCTGGTGATGGGGACCCGGCCGAACAGGCTGTCCTGGCCCGTCACACAGATCCTCCCGACGCCCCGCCGCCGCATCGCCTCGACCGCCTTCGGCCACGACGGCGGCCGGACGAACGCGTCGAGCAGCAGCCCGCGCACCTGTTCCCCGGTGGTGAGCGCGGTGCCGTCGGCGTCGTCCAGCACCGGCAGCTTGGGGTCGGCGAACTCCAGCTCCGGCAGGACCTCCCGCTCGACCCTGCGCCGCAGCGGCGCGAACGCCGCGGCGTGCATGGGCGGGCGCATGGTGTAGAGCGACAGGCCGCCCGCCTTGCGGATCTGCCCGTCCAGCCACTCCAGCTCGGTGCCGGGCAGCGACAGCATGACGAAGTCGTGGTCCACGCGGCACGACAGCTCGTGCCACACCCCGCGCCGATCCAGATCGGCCATGATCTCCGCCTGGGCGGGGCCGGGCACGCGGACGAAGGAGTGCGTGACGACGCCGGGATGGGCCTCGGCGAAGTACGCCTCGGTCAGGCGGGCGATCCCGGCGGTCATCCGTACCGCCTGCTCGAAGCCGAGCGCCTGCGCGTAGGCGGCGGCGGGCTTCCCGCCGAAACTGGGTCCCACGCACAGGTCGGGGGTGAGGCCCAGCTCGCGTTCGGCCCAGGAGGCGAGCGCCAGGCAGTTCACCAGGAACACCACCTGCGCGGACTCGCTGTAGTCGTGGTCCCCCTCGGCGAACCGCTCGGCCACGTCGTAGCCGAGCGTGTCGGAGGCGCGGCCGGCCAGCTCGCCCGCCACGGGGTCGCCGCGCATGAAGGCCACCGCCTCCCCGGTGCCGGCGGGACCCATGCCGGGGAAGACGAAGGCGACGCCGCTCACTGGTGCACCATCCTCTTGTCGGTAGCTGAGATGCTGCTGATGCACCCGAGGTGCCGCTGGGTTACCGCCCTGCTCGCTCGACCCCGAGG